>CAJJBR010000031.1 GCA_905182475.1 Akkermansiaceae bacterium
GCGGCTTATGCGGCTTATGCGGCTTATGCGGCTTATGAGAAAGAGCTTTGATCGGACTCTTTGGTTGCACCCCTACTCGCCCAGCTTGATTCTAGCCGGAACGTCCTTGATCTTGATCCCTGCTTTCCCAAGCGCGTCCCAGATTTTCAAGAGACGTTCGAGGGGGACTCGGCGGTCGGCTTCGAGTTCGAGTTTACGGTCGGGGTTTTGTTTTTGAAAGACTTTGAGGTAGGTGCCCAGGAGCCCTTCTGGAACGATCAGGGTATCGAGGGTGATGTTTCCGACGGCATCAACGGCGATGATGGAGCGGGTGTCGGTGACGGTGTCTGATGGGATTTCTTTGATGGTGGGAAGCTCGATCTGGAGGACTTCGCGGGGTTTCTTGAAGGTGGTGGAGACGATGAAGAAGACGAGCAGGATAAACAGGATGTCGATCATGGGGACGATCGGAACCTGGGCTCGGTTTCGCTGGACGCGGTGGAATTCCATTTAGATGGATGGCGTGGAGTTCTTGGCGCAGGAAGAGACAAAGCTGGTCATGACGGATTCCATGCGCGCGGTGAGGCGCTCGATGCGTCGGGTGAAATAGCTGTGGGCGATGACGCATGGGACTGCGATAGCTAGACCGAAGATGGTTGTGTTCAGTGCCTCCGCGATGCCGCGTGCGATGGCGAGGTGGTCGGTGGTTTCTCCGAGTCCTGCGAAAATGGTGACAAGACCCGAGGCGGTTCCGAGCAGGCCGAGTAGGGGCGCGACGGTGATCACGACATCGAGCACACCAATTCCGGAATGCATTTTGATAACCTCTTCGCGGGCGGCGGCTTCGACTACTTGGCTGATTTCCTGAGTGGGTTTACTATGGTGTTTGAGGGCGATGGCACCGAGGCGGGCGAGGGTGCTGCCGCCGTGTTTCAACTGTCCAACAACGGCATCCGCATCCGCATCCTCTGCGTCGATTTCTTCCATTCCGGTCGAGAGGTTCAGCGGGACGGTGCGGGAGCGGGCTAGCGACATGGCTTTAAAGGCGATGGCGGTGAGGCCGGCGATGGAGCAGAGGATGAGCGGGTAAACGAAGACGCCGCCTTTTTTGAGGAACTCGACGGTGGCCTCTGAGGCTGAGATGGCTAGGTAATCCATTTGTATTTCTGTTAGAAGTAGAAGTTAAAAAGCAGTTCGAGTGCATCGCCACCCATTTCCTTTTTTACCTCAGGAGGCATTGCGGGGATGGGTGCGTCGCGGATGGACTGGAGGGTGAAACCTTTCTGCACTTCGCCGCCCTCGATGTCGCCCACAAACTGCACGCTTTTCACGCGTCCGTCCATCTGGACGAAGAAGCGGACGGTGAGGTAGCCGGGGACGATGAAATCACGGCGCCTCACGCAGTTGATCTGCCATTCCTTTTCTACCGCGCGGCTGATAGCTGCCTGGTAGCGCCCCATGGGCGAATCAGCAACATCAAGGGCGCTGCGGCCGGTGCGGGAGATGTTGCCTTGGATAGCGATTTTGTTCTGGTTTCCACGGAATGCGGGGTCATCGACGGGAGCGGGTTTCGGTTTCGGTTTTGGTTTTTCCTCCGCCTTTTTCTCGGCGATCCCTTGTTTTTGTCCGTCGCGGATTTTCTTCTCCTCGCGTGGCTTTATGTCCTCCATTACCTCGCCGGGTTTGACCGGGGTATCGACGGGGTTGGGGCCGTCGAGGAGTTTTTCGAGTATGGCGGTCTGCGCCTTCTCCTCGGTGGCTTCGGGAGTGGAGGTGTCGCCCTTAACGGTCTTCGCTTCGGATTGGGAAATCTCAGGCGGAACCAGTGGGGAGGGAGGCGTGGGAATGGTAGGGCTGGGTTTGTTCGCTCCTTCTAGCTTACCGTCTTGGTATTTGCTCTCGGTGGTTTCCGGCATTTCCTCTGGCTTTACTTCGCGGCCAGTTTGGGATGGTAGTGCGGGATCGTCAGCAGTAGGTGCGCGGTCACTGGTGGCCTCGGTGTTGCGTTCGCCGATGTAGCGGCGGCTGGTAGGTGGCTCGGCAGATTCCTGATCGGGTGCGGTGCGTGCGAGTTGTGGGGGAACGCTTTCGGTCTCCTTGGGTGTTTCTGGGATGAGCATTTCCGGGAAAATTTTCACCACCTGCTCGGCGGGAGGCTTCTTGGGAATCGCCTTTTTGCGTGCGATCTCGGATTTGATTGCCTCGATGCTGATCCATGCGATGAGCACGCCGTTGAGCAATACGGAGACGAAAATAGCCACCGCCCAAAGGCGGGCGTCGTCCCCGGTCGATTGCGAAGAGCCTCTGGCCACGGCTTTAAGTAGCGTGTTTCGGGTGCTCTTGCAATGGCTGGATTCTATCGCTCCTGCAAATACTGAAGAGGAACCACGGATGAACGCGGATCAACACGGATCAGATTCTTGTGAAAGAGGTAGATTTTTTTGGGTCTGAAAAATCAAACCTAGAATTTCTTTAGCGAAGGAATGCTATCCGTGTTCATCCGCGTCCATTTGACGGAGAGGTTTGAGTTCACAGTTCCGCTATCTGCACTGCGCTTCGATTGTGGTTTGTTTTTCTTGATCGAAGTATCGGCACGCAGCGCCTGCCGCGACACCGGCGCAGAAGCCGAAGACGTGGCCGAAGACATCGGTGTTTGATCCGGGGGCGGCTCCGCCGAGCCAGCCTAGGAGGATGACTCCTGCGAGGAGGGGAGCGGCTACTCTTACCCATGGCATGCGGATGTCTTCGCGGAAATTTTCGATGAGGCCGGTTCCGGAAAGGATGCCGAGGGCACCGAAGACTGCGGTGGATGCGCCGAGTGAGGCGAAATGCTCGGGATAGGTGATCAGGGAGGTGATGGCGTTTCCGGCTGCTCCGGAGAGAAGGATTATGATCCATCCTTTCAGCGGGCCTAGGGATTTTGCCACAAGGATTCCGAAGACGGTTCCGCTGGCGAGATTGCCTACGATGTGGGGTCCATCGCCGTGGAGGAAGAGGGCGGTGAAGGGGCGCCACCATTCCCCGTGACCGATCAGTGCGATGCTGGATGAGGCATATCGATCCGCGAGTGCGGGGTTCTGTGATTGGAAATAAAAGACGGTGATGAGGGTTGCCGCCCAGACGAGGACGTAGAGCCATCCGGCGGGATGTTTCCCCCAGTTTGATGGAACGGTTGGCGGCAGGATGGCTTGCTTTGATTCGTTTTCGTATTCCGTGATCTCGGCGGAAATTTTCGGCGCAGCCTCAATTTCCGCCTGGAGATCGAATTGCCCGGGCTGCTCCCCGGCCTCGACGCGAATGGATTCACCCATTGCGAGGGCGACGAGTCCGTGGTCGTATGCTTCATTGAGAGAGGGGTATGTGCCGATATCGACCCATTCCTCTTCTTCGGTTTGTTGTGGTTCAGGCACAATTCAATTAAGCGCATCCTGCGATGTAGTCCAGCGCGGCTGGTGCACGGTGGACAGCGAGGGAAAAATGGCCTAGCTCGGGTTCTACTTTGAGTTTGGCGTGGGGCATGTTTGCGACGAGATCCTCAACCAGAGAGGCGGGGATGTTTTTGTCGTCGTCGCCGTGCCAGTAGCGGATGGGGTGGATGACTTCAGAGGGATCGAAGCCGGGTTTCTGGAAATAGATTTCCGAATCGAGCATGACCCCGCGACCGCCGGAAGGGCTACAGACGCCCTCGGTGAAGCTCCGGGTGAGGACTTCCCATATCTCGGGGCTATGTAGCATGATGGTTCGGTCTTCTGCGGATAGGCTTCGCAAAAGAAGGGACATTGGGAGCTTTCTGGGATTGGCCTTGCAGGCAAGACCCGCGATTTTGAAACCGAGGGTCAAACAAAAGGCGGGAGCTCTTCGAATTGGAATCAGTGCGCGGTAGATAGGATGGAGTCCGGATGTTCCGGCTTTGGTGAGAGGCAGGGGAACCATTCCGGCAAGGACTGCAGAGCCGATGAGCCGTTCGGGGATCATCGCTGCACAGGCGAGGACATACGGGCCGCCTCCGGAAACTCCGATCTGGCCAAATTTTGCGATGCCGAGGTGGTCGGCAAAAGCGGCTAAAAGAGGCGGCCAGTCGGAGAGTTTGCGGCCTAGAACTAACGAGGATTTTCCTGTTCCCGGCCTATCCATGGCGATGAGGCGGAGATTTCGCTCGCGGGCGAGGTGGTGGGCTAAGCGTGCCTGGTAGCGGGAGCTGGGCCAGCCGTGATAGTAGAAGACGGGTGTTCCTTTCGGGTCGCCGTATTCGTTCCAGGCTAGGTGTTTTCCGGGAGTGTGCTCCCAGAGGTTTGGGGCTTCGGCTGGGGGTGGGTTTGCTAGGAAATCTAAGTGCTTGGGTTGTGTTAAAGAGGAACCACGGATGGCCGCGGATCGGATTCTTTGCTGCTTGGGTTTTGAGTTTTCATCCTAGGTTTTGTCTCGGATGACTCTTTTCCACTCTAGTTTACTTCTTTTGAAATTTAGGATGAGGCCGACTGGGAGTCCTGTAACTTTTAGGTAGTTGAGCATTTGGGCGATTTCGTATTGGCCGATGCGCTCGATTACTTTTGTGTCCACGATGACCTTTTCGAACACGATGAGATCCGGCACATACTCGCCGACTTTCAGGGTTTTGTATCGCACGTCGAAACGGGGCTGCTGGCACCAAGGGGTTTTCCTCAGCCCCAATTCCACACAGAGAGCATTTTTATAAGGCTTTTCATGAATCCCATGGCCCAGTCTCAGCTTCAAAACCCATTTCAAAAGGGAGTTCAGTGGTCATGTCCCACATGATCTCCAAGGAGGTCGCGGCCGAAGTCGTTAGTGCGATCACGCCAGACGGCGTGGACGTGGTTGCCGTCGTTTTGAACGTTTGCGACTTCTACTAGGAATGTAGTTCCTTGGATGCGGTAGTAGTAGGCTTCCCCGCGCTTGAGGCTGCCGGCCCAGGCGAAGCTGAGGTTGTCTAGATCGGCGGTGATTTTTGCGATGTCGGCTTCGGCGAGTTCCTTGCGGTGGCGGTTTGCGTATTCAGCGATGAGTTCTTTCAGGGCTGCCTGCTGGGTTTCGGTCATTTCGCTGGCCTTGATGCCGACGGGGTCGAGCTGCTTGGCCTTGCGGTCGGAGCCGGTGAGGATTTCACCGGGAGGTTTTTCGGAATAGACCGGATCCTTGCCGCTTTCCTTGAGCGTGGTAGCGAGGGCGCGAGCGAGGTCTTCCTCTGCGGCGAGAGGGCGGGTGCCTTTCATCTTGTGCTCGATGGTGATTTCACCGGGATTCGATGCGAAGAATGATGGGGTGACGGCTACCGCCTTGCCATTGGCGATGGTGTAGTTGAGGGCAAGGTGGTGGCCTTCGTAGCGCCAGCCCCATGTGCCGGTTGCGGATGGATCACCGAAGATGGAGGTGAAATAGGCTTTCGGGTTGCGGAAGTCGGGGCGTTTCTCGATTTCTCCGAGGAAAGCTTCGAGCGCCATGATGGTATCGACTTTCTTCAAGCCGGGATCGCTGAGGGTGGTTTTCAGGAGAGCGCGGACGAGGGAGATTTGTTTGTCATCGAGCTCTTTGAGCGGGAGGCCATTGCGTTTTCGGGGGACGAATCCCCAGTTTTCGCGTTCGTCGGATTTGAAGGGGAAGCGCGCTTTTTTTACCTGCGCCTCATCAAGCGATGCGATTAGCGCGTTGGCGGCGGTTGCCATATCTGCGGCGACGGGCTGGAGATCCGCCGTTGTTTTTACTGGTTCCTTTGCGAATAGGGAGGAGCTTGCGAAGAGGCCGAGGAGCAGGAGTCTTTTCATAGGTTCGATGGTTACGGTTGGTTGGATGTTGAACTTGCAGAAGGGGGACGGAAAGAATTTTTCATGGCAGCGGGGTTGAAGATTTCGCCACGGATGAAGATGATTGCAGGAACGCGGACTTTAGTCCGCAGGTTTTTGAGGTGCTGCGGACTAAATTCCGCGTTCCTTTTCCGAGGAGTGGACGGGAGGGGGGAAGATGGATAGGATTTTTCTGGTGAAAGAGGTTCTGAGAGAGGTTTTTGGGTTCGAGGGGTTGCGGGCGGGGCAGGAGGAAGTGGTTTCGGTGCTGATGGAGGGCCGGCCGGCCTTGGCGATTTTTCCAACAGGTGGGGGGAAGTCGCTTTGCTATCAGCTTCCGGCGCTGATGCTGGAGGGGACGGTGCTGGTGGTGTCTCCGTTGCTGGCGCTGATGAAAGATCAGGTGGACGGGCTGGTGGCAAAGGGTGTGGCGGCGGCGCGGTTGGACTCGACTTTGGGAGCCGATGCTTATGCGGAGGTAGTGGGCAGGCTGACGAGAGGGGAGTTGAAGCTGCTTTATGTTTCCCCGGAGAAGCTGGGGAATGCGGAGTTCCGGAAGATACTCAAAGGTGTGGAACTTTCGTTGGTGGCGGTGGATGAAGCGCATTGCATTTCCGAATGGGGTCATAATTTTCGACCGGACTATCTGAAGCTTGGGAAGATTTTTAAGCAGCTCAAAGTGAAGCGGATACTTGCGTTGACCGCGACGGCAACGCTTAAAGTTGAGGCGGACATCAGGAGGCAGTTCCGGATCGCAAAAGCGGATACGGTGAAGCTGAGTTTCCATCGGGAAAATCTCGATCTACGGGTGACGCCTTGTGCGGTGGATGAACGGAAAGCGATTCTGTTGGATAGGCTTTCCAGCTATGGGAGTCCGGTGATCGTGTATGTGACGAGGCAGGAAACGGCGGAGGAGGTTGCTACTTTCTTGGCGAAAAACGGCCTTCCCGCTAGGGCGTATCATGCGGGATTGCGGACGGAGCTGCGACGGGAAATTCAGGAAGGGTTTATGGGCGGGGAGATTGGGATCGTGGTGGCGACGATTGCCTTCGGGATGGGCGTGGACAAGGCGGACATCCGGACGGTGATTCACTATAATTTACCGAAAAGCTTGGAGAACTACACCCAGGAGATCGGTCGGTCGGGTCGCGATGGTCAACCGGCTGTTTGCGAGTGGCTGGCGTGCGCGGCAGACAGGACGGTGCTGGAGAATTTTATTTTTTCGGATACGCCGGGTGAGCGGGCGCTGCGGAATCTTCTGGAACGTGTGCTGAATTTAGGAGCGGAGTTCGACGTCTCGCTCTACGATCTGGCGACGACCTGTGATATTCGCCAGACGGTGGTTTCCACGGTGCTGGCATATCTGGAAATGGCGGGTGTGCTGGAGGCTAGGGGGAGTTTTTTCGATGCCTACCGGGTGAAGCTGTTGCAGCCGTTGGAGAGAGTGTTGGCGGGTCGGTCTGCGAGCGAGCGGAAGCTGGTGGAAGGGGTTTTCAGCGGCCTGGATGCGGAGTGGAAATGGTGGATAGTGAAGATCGTTGAGACCTCGGAGAGGATTGGTATTGAGGCTGTGAAGTTGCGGGAAATGATCTCAGATTTGGAAGTGGCGGGGGACGTCGTGCTGAAGAAATCGAACTGGCGTCAGGCTTACCTGATGAAGAAAGAGCCGGAAGACATCAAATCTATTGCGGAAGAGATGGCGAAAAATTTCCGGGAGCGGGAGGCATCGAACCTGAAACGGCTGGAGCAGGTGCTCGGGCTGAGTTCGACACGGGTGTGTTTGACCAAGACGCTTCTGAAGCACTTCGGCGAGAAGATGGAGGAAGCCTGCGGGCACTGTGATCGCTGCCGTGGGGTTGCTCCGAATAAGCTGAAGCAGGCGAAGCTCCGCAAAGTGACCGCCTGCGAGGTGGAGCAAATTAAAGAGCTTTTCGATGCGAAGCACGCGGCCTTGGGCACGGCGAGGCAGATGGCGCGTTTCCTGTGTGGGATGTCCAGCCCAGCCTCAATGAGGGATCGGCTCTACCGGTTTGATGAATACGGGATGCTGTCGGATCTGCCCTTTGAGGAGGTGGAGATCCTAGCGGAAAGCCTCTTCTGAAAATTAGTGTCCCAATTCGCGAGCGACGAGCATGAGGGTCTCGCGGACGCCTGGGGCGAAGCCACCATCGGTCTGGACGGCGAGGAGGGTGTGGCCTTCGCGGATGAATTCGATTGGCACGGAGCCGGAGTAAAGTTTCAGAGCGCCGCTACCGAAGCCGAGGTTAGCGATGACGGTTTTGAGGGCGTCCACGGCGGCGATATCGGATTCACTGACGCGGGCGATCTGGCGGATGCCAGGAAGGGCGCGGGCGCGTTGGACGATTTCGTCGCGTGTCATTTCTCTGTCCACACCGAAGATGGCACGGAGTTCAAGCTGCTTGATCGAGTAAGATGAGTCCGAGTTGGGATCATCGCTGGAAGAGGGTTGTGGGATCGCGGCGGGTGCAGGAGCGGCAGGAGCGGCAGGAGCGGGAGCTTGTGCTACCGGTTGAGGCTGCGGAGGGGAAGCGATGCGCGCTTCCTGTTGTAGTGGGGCTTCCTGTCTCGGAGCAGCCTCGGCCTGTGGCCATCCCCCGAACGGACTTGGCGTCGGAGCAGGTTGGGCGGGTGCCGGAGCAGCGGCGGGTTCCATGCTGAAAGGGGAGGAGGCGCGCGCCTGTAGAGGAGCCGCGGCCGGAGCAGTTCCAAAAGGGCTTGCTTGGAGTGCCTGCGGTGGTGCTTCGAAGCCGAAGCCTTGCGGTTCGGATACTTGGAAAGGGGATACCTCTGGCTTGCGGCGCTCCGGGATACGGTTGGCCTTGGAATTGTTGGCGGTGTGATTCTCGGTGACGATAGCGAACGGCGAGTTCTTTTTCGGTGCGGGAGCTGGAGCTCCTGCAGGGGCGACTGAGAAAGGGCTGAGAGCGCCGTTCTGCGCGGCTGAAGCCGGGGTTTCCTTAGCGATCGCGAACGGAGAAGCGGGCGACCCAGGCGGTGCCTCTGCCGCAGAACTCTGGTTTGCGAATGTCTCGAAAATTCCTCGGGTCGTACTCATGGTGGGTGGGGGTTCGGCGAACGATCTAACTAGCCCTAATAGGAATAAGATTTGTATAGCTGTAATGTCGAGCTATTAAGATAAAAGTTTTATGATTAGATGGCCTCAAGCCATAAAAGATCGCTTTAACGGTTCTGTGCTGTAATCAGCCGTTTGAGCCGGTTTTTTACGCTCACTTTTCCGACTGCCGAGAGCCGATCCACGAAAAGGATGCCGTTGAGGTGGTCGGTCTCGTGTTGGATCGCCCGGGATAGTAATCCGTCAGTCTCTACCACGAGGGTAGTTCCGTCGATTTGTGGGAGGGTGGCTTTTACGTCGGCAGGGCGGCGGACTTCGCTGCGTATGCCTTCGATGCTAAGGCAGCCCTCGTAGTCAATTTCCTTCTCCTGGCCGAACTCAAGGGTCGGATTGATGAAAATCAGAGGCATGATGTCTTCGATTTCCGCATCCTCCCCGTTTACTTTCAGGTAGGAAACGCACTCGGGATCGTGTGAAACATCGACCACTGCGAGCTGGAGATCTACTCCAATCTGCGGGGCCGCGAGGCCGACGCCGTTCGCATCCACCATGGTTTCGATCATGTTGGCGACAAGTTCTTGTGTTTCCGCGCCCGTATTTTCGACGGGGCGGCACTGCTGGCGTAGGACGGGATCGCCGTACTGGACGATTGGAAGAAGCATGGAAAGGTTTCGGGTATAATAAGTTGCGACCGGGGGAGCAAAATGCGGAAAGCGTTTTGGGTCGAGTGGAAAGTGTCGTGCGGCGATCGCCATCCTGAATTCAACGAGTTATTCCTCCGCTTTCCGCCGGAGCATCACCATTTGGAGATATCCGCCCGTTTGTAGCCCTTCGTCCATGCCGAGACTCCAATGGAAAGATCGCTGTGGAACTCCCTGCTTTCCGATAAAAGAGCGGCATAGAATTTTTTTGAATCCCTGTCTCCGAGATGCTGGAGCTGTTGGAAAAATGCTGAGAGGGAGGTGCCGGGCCAGAGGGGGGGAATCAACGGAGCCGAAACGGATGTTCGGGTAGCCGGAGATGAGCTGGAGTTCGGTATTTTCGAGATCCGTCATCTCGTTGCGAATCACCGCGCTGTGGCGGATGCGGAGGTTTTACGGGTCAGTGAGGTCGATGCGGTAGGAAGGCGCCCAGGCGAGACCTTTGGAGAGATAGGTGATGGTGACGGTGCCGCCGGTTTCCGGAACTTCGCCGACCTCGAAGATGAGCACGGGTTTCTCGACAAGTCGGGTGGCAGGCTTGAAGGGGCCGTTGACGGAGAGGGAGGTGATGTAGGATTGGTTGATGTAATTGCGGGTGCCGTTCTTTTCGGTGACGACAAGGAAGTTTCCGGTGGTGGGCTGGGTGGGGATTCTGTTATTTTCGGAAAGCCTGTTGCGTTGCCATAAGTAGGAACCGTTGGAAGGATTGAGCGAGCTGTAGTTGGTGTTCCATGTTTTCGCGGCGTCCAAGGGCGGTATGTCCCAAACGGTGCCGGTGGCCGTGGCGCTAGTTTCCCCGGATCGGTAGGTGACGGAAATGTCCTTGCCAGCGAGGTCTTTCTGGAGCCTTCCTCCGGGTTTTCAGACTCATCGGTCTCGCTGATCATGCGGGTGGTGGACTGGATGATGACTTTGCCGTCGCTTTCCACCCATAGCGAGCCGTGGACGACATTGGGGACTTTTTCCCAGCAGTAATTGCTTGGCCCATCAATGGGGAAGCTGGCGCGGACGACAGTGAGACCGTTCTTGAACATGCCGACGGAGTCGAGAGTGGGGGTGACAGTTTTTTCCCCGAAGGCGAGGGAGGCGGAAGCGGTGAGGAGCAGGAGTACTTGGATTTTCATAAGGGGTATGCTTAGCGTAAGCATAGCGATTTTTGGGTAAAAAGGATGTAAAAAAATCTCCTCTCCATCGTCCGTGTATTGGCTACTTTACCTACAATGAAAGCCGGGGCGCAGCAGAAACATTTGTTTTATATGGAGATGGCGAAGCTGCTCCAGGCGGGCTTCGATATCCGCCGCGCTGCCGGTGTGATGGGGAATGCGAAACTCCCATCGGCGCAGGTGCTCCTGCTGAAAGACCTCAATGACGGCCTCCAATCCGGTGAGAGTATCACCGATGCCTTTGCTAAGGATGCGCGTGCCATCAGCAGTCTGGAGCGCAGTATGATCGCGGCGGGAGAGCGCGGCGGGAAGCTCGCCCCCGCCTTTCAGCACCTCTCAGACTACTTCGGCATGGTCGCATCCGTGCGGCGGGAGATCGTGAAAGGAATGATCTATCCACTCATCGTCCTCCATTTAGGGATTTTCATCGGCACGGTGCCACTCTCACTGATGGGCGAGCGGCCGACAGCAGGGCAGGTCGTTGGAGGGTTCGCCACCAACCTCCTTGTCCTCTATGTTTCCGCCGCTTCCCTGTTTTTTATTGGCCGAATTGTCCTGAAAAAATCCTCAAAAAAACCTGGCCTCGACCACGCTCTCAACCGCATCCCGTGGATTGGCAGCGCGCGCAGGAACATGGCCATGTCCCGCTTCTGCAAAGTCTATTACGCCTGCCTGATGGCCAGCATTTCCATGGTGGAAACCGTCCGTGTCTCTTCGGAATCCGCACAAGCAGGAATGATACGTCGTGCGGGAAAACGAATCGGCGTAGCCGCGGCGGAAGGAAACCTCCTCGGCCCGCAATTTATCGCAGAAGATGCCTTTCCCTCAGAATTCGCCCGCTCCTACGCCACTGGCGAGGAAGCCGGCACCCTCGATACCGATATGGGCAACTGGTCTAGTAAATTCCAAGAGAACGCCGAGTCCGCGATGAAAATGGCCTCGGTTATGGTTCCTAAAATTCTCTACTTTTTCATCATGGCCTACGTCGCCTGGAAGATCATCGGGTTCTTCACTGGTTACTACGCGGGGCTGGATAGTATCGGAGAGTAGGGGGTGTTCCTGCACCGCGCAAATTTCTAGCTGCGAACTGATTCTTGCGGGTTCGGTGTCACATTGCTGTCACGAAGAAATCCTCTACCTCGCTGATCTCGCAGGGAAACAAAACCACTATTCCCGAAAACAAATTGGTTGGTGCTACCGGCATTCGACTGCCCTGCGGTCATGAAAATATCTACGGTCGCGGCTTTGCTGGGGAGAGAAATGATCAGCGATGCGACTAAAATAGAAATTTGTATATCGACTCAAACAGGTGGGTGAGGCCGGCGATGGATTGGGTCGAAAAAGTGGCCCGTGGCACCAACGATCGCCACGAGACTCTCGTCTAGCCGAAGCTCTTTAAAGGCGGAACCATCAGGCCAGCCTCTCGGCGACCCTGGAGGATCAGGGGCAGTTCCTCGGAAGCATCGAATACATGGACAGAATCTGGCTGGAGTATCCGGACACGCCGGCAGTGGTTTCGACTCATTTTGCGCTCTCGCAGCAGTTGTTTGAAAAAGCACCCAAGGCGCATGAGTTGAAGGCTGAGGAGGAAAGGCGGCGCAGGGCGCGCGGCGACGGCAAGGACTACCGCGACCGCAAGGCGATCTTGCCGCTCAAGGAGGAGGGTGCCTATCTGGTGATCTACCTGGGCGAAAATCACCTCGGTCAACAGGCTACTCCAAATCAGCCACCCACTCCGCAGCAGAAGGGCGGGCAACTGAAATAGCTCCAGCAGGGCGACTACTTGAACAACCTTGGTGATTCTAATAAAATGATTCAGCACGGTAATATCGAAGGCTGGAACAGCTTGCGCCGGGGTGAAGGTGGCAAGGGAGTCGAGATCCAACAGGCGGAGTGAGAACGTACCTATGAGTTTCGGAGCCTCGGCAGGTTAGTAGTGCCATCGCTGGTGCCAGCGTGCTCACAATCAAGGGGATGGCGGGTGGTTTTTGAAACCGCCAGCCTGCTCGTTCATTTTCTGCTGCTCGCCATTCTTACCTGTGTGATCACGGCTCACTCCCCAATGGAATCATCTTGGGAAGGGTGGATCCGAATCCGCCTTGAAAGGTGGCCGGGGAAGTGGAAAGTGGGGGGGAGGAAATATGGATTACAAGCAGGCGATAGATTGGCTTTTCGGGACTCAGCAGTTTGGGATTAAGCTGGGGTTGGATGGGCCGCGGAAGTTGCTTAAAGAGTTTTTGGCCTACCCGAAGCACGGGGTGAAGGTGGCGCACGTGGCCGGGACGAATGGCAAGGGCAGCGTCTGTGCGATGATGGATAGGGTGGCGCGGGCTTGCGGGCGGCGGACAGGGCTTTTTACATCGCCACATCTGATCGACTACCGGGAGCGGATACAGGTTTCCGGGGAAATGATTTCCGAGGAGCGGTGCGCGGAACTCTTGACGGAGGTGCGGGCGGTTTGCGAGGGGCTGGAGGTGCATCCGACGTTTTTTGAGATCACCCTGGCGGTGGCGATGCGGTGGTTTGGCGAGAGGGGCTGCGAGCTGATTATTTTGGAAACGGGTATGGGCGGTCGGCTGGATGCGACGACGGCTGTTCCTGCAGATGTGTGTGCGATCACGCCCATCGGGATGGATCATAGCCAATGGCTGGGCGATACCCTCGGCAAGGTGGCGGCGGAGAAGGCGGGAATTTTCCTCGAAAGGGTGCCTGCTGTTTCATCGCCGCAGGAGAATGAGGCGCGGATTGTTCTGGAAAAGGAGGCGAATGAGAAGCGGACGCCATTGCGATTTATTGAGGAGCCGCTGGAAGGTTACGGGATCGCGCTGGCGGGTGCTCACCAGAAATGGAATGCGGCGGTGGCTTTGGCCACCCTGCATGAGCTGGGGATGCGGTTGGGGTATGAGAGTGTCGCAGAGGGTTTGTCGAAAGTGTCCTGGCCGGGGAGGTTCGAGAGGATTTCGTCAGAAGGAACTGAAGTGGTTCTGGACGGTGCGCATAATCCGCAGGCGGCGAAGGCGCTGAGGGATACGTGGCTGGAGGAATACGGGGAAGGTATCGGGACGCTAATTTTCGGTGCGGTGGAGTCGAAAGATGTTTCAGGGATACTCGCGGAGCTGCACGGGCTGAATGCTCGGATGATGTTCTGCAAGGTCGGGACGCTGCGTGGGCTGGCTGCGGAGGAATTGGTGGAATCCCTGCCCGAGGGTAAGGCTGAGAGCTATGAAAATTTCCAAGAAGCTATCGCCGCTGCGCGGAAAAACGGCGGGCCGGTGCTGGTAGCTGGCTCGCTTTTCCTCGTCGGGGAAGCGCGGGCGGAGCTGCTGGGCGGGGAGTTTCTGGCGAGTGCTCAGTAGGGCAATTGAACGGGCATCTAGATTTGCGGTTTCTATATGTGTGGATTGGAAAGGAGCCAAGGAGCAAACTCAAGCGGCGAACCAGCATCTCGCCCCTCCAGCATCTCGCTCCTTTGATCTAAAGCACCTCGCCAACGAACCTGTCTTTCTCGAAGATGGAGAAGGCTTCGGGTTCTTCGCCGGTGCCGATGAAGCGCGGGGCGACTTTGAGCTGGTCGTAGATGGTGATGGCGATCCCGCCTTTGCCCGAGCCGTCGAGCTTGGTGACGATGACGCCGTCGAGTGGGCTGGCTTTGTGAAATTCCCTGGCTTGGTTGAGCGCGTTCGAGCCGGTGGAGGCATCGACTACAAGGAAGGTGAGATCCGGTGCCTTTTCATCCTGCTTGGCGATGGTGCGGCGGATTTTTCCGAGCTCCTCCATGAGATTGTGGCGGGTGTGGATGCGGCCTGCGGTATCGCAGATGAGGAAATCGGCGTTTTGCGCGATGGCTTGCTTGTGTGCGTTGAAGCAGACGGAGGAGGGATCGGAGTTCGGCTTTCCGGTGACGACGGGGATGTCGAGGCGGTCGCCCCAGCGCTGGAGTTGCTCTACGGCGGCGGCGCGGAAGGTATCTGCGGCGGCGAGCATGACGGAGTGTCCGCGGTTTTTCAGCCACAGGCCGAGTTTTGCGGAGGAGGTGGTTTTCCCGGTACCATTGACGCCGACGATTAGAATGACGACCGGTTTGCCTTCGGCGCGTGGCGCAGGTGGTGGGGTGTCTTCTGGGAGGACGGTTGAGAGTCTTTTTTTAGTGACTTCTACGACATCCTCGGCAGTGATTTCGCGACCGAGATCGTAGAGTTCATCGACGATGGCGATGGATTGTTTCGCGCCGAGGTCGGAGGCGATAAGGTTTGCCTCCAGTTCGTCCCAATCGACTTCCGCCTGATCGGCGATCTTGTTGAAGAGCTTTTTGAAAAATCCTGCCATGTGTGCCGGGAGGCTAATCGGGGATGGGAAACTTTAAACTCTAAATTTCAATATGGAGAAGGGTCTTTCCAAGCCCTTTGCGGAGAATAGGTAAGCAAGGTTCCACAATGGGAAAATTACTCCTGCTGACATTCCGTAGAAGACCGGGGTTGTGTCAAAGGGCTTGGAAAGACCCTTCTACTTATCGGGAATCGAGGTTGCGGATTTGGTTTCCAGAATGCAAAATAGCTGTGATGCCGATTGTAAAAGTTCTTCCCGATATCCTTGCCAGCCAGGTAGCGGCGGGTGAGGTGGTGGAGCGTCCGGCGAGTGTGGTGAAAGAGCTGGTGGAAAACAGCATCGATGCGGGAGCCAAGTCGGTGTTGGTGGATATTGAAAAGGGCGGGGTGGCGCTGATTCGCGTTTCCGATGACGGCTCGGGGATGGTGAGAGAGGATGCGCTGCTATCTTTAGAAAGGCATGCGACGAGCAAGCTGCGGACATCTCAGGACTTGGCGGCGATTACTACCATGGGTTTCCGGGGGGAGGCGGTGCCGAGTATCGCGAGTGTGGCGAAGTTCCGGATGGTGACGCGGCGGGCGGAGGATGTTTCTGGGACGGAGATCATCGTGGATGGTGGCAAACTCCGTGATGTCCGCGATGCGGGAGGGGCACCGGGGACGGTGATCGAGGCGCGCAGTTTGTTTTTCAATATGCCTGCGCGTCGGAAATTCATGCGGGCGGAGACGACCGAAGCGGCGCATGTGGAGCAACAGCTTCGGCTTCACGCGCTGGCGGCTCCGGGCGTGCGATTCCGTTTCCGGAAGGACGATCGGGTGGTTTTCGATCTGCCGGGAGTGGCGCGGACGGTGGATAGAGTGAGGCAGCTTGTGGGGAATGCGATCGGCGGCGAGCTGGTCGCGGTGCCGGAGTGCATGGGGCCGGGGATTAGCGTGACGGGATTTGTTTTGCCGGCGCAGCACGCGCGCAAGGGCAGGCGGCACCAGTTCGTTTTCCTGAACGGCAGGCCGATTGAGGATGCGGCCGTATCAAAAGGTTTGGCCGAGGGTTTCCGGGGAAATATCCAAGAAGGGCTGCATCCGGCGGCTTGGCTGTGGCTGGAAGTTGAGCCGCAACTGGTGGATGTGAATGTGCATCCTGCGAAGAAGGAAGTGAGGTTCCACCGCCCGTATGAGATCCGAGATCTGATTTCTCAAGCAGTTGGAGAAAGTTTGCGTCCCGTCCCAGCGAAAACTCCGGAGCCTGAGGAAACACCTTCGTGGCAGAGCGCCGCGCCTGCCACATCGAGCGGACCGCTCTTCCATTCGCAGCAGCCGGAGCTGGTTATTGAAGCTCCCGCAACCGAAAACCCCTCACCGAAAAACAACGGTCCGGACTTCCGGTTGATAGGCATGCTTCAGGAGCGGTATGTGATTTTGGAAAGTTCGGACGGGCTTGTGCTCTTCGATCCGAAAGCTGCACGGGAGCGCATCCTCTTCGAACGCATGGGAAAGGCTAGGAAGGCTGGAATGGAAACGCAGAATCTCCTTGTGCCTATTCTAACGGAGCTGGATCCGAGGGATCTCGATCTTTTACTCAGAGAGAAACTGTCCCTGCTGGAAGCAGGGTTGGAGATCGAAGCCTTCGGCGGAAACACCCTCCAAATCCGTAGCGTGCCTGGCTGCGTGGAGATCGCTGATCCAAAGTCCTTTCTCGACGATATCCTAGAGGAAATGCTCCACGGCCCGGTATCCGCGGGGAAATTCGCCTTCGAGCGCCTCGCCCGTATCATTTCCAACAAAGCGGCGAGCCGGGTGAGCCCCAGGCTTTCCGAGGCATCCGCTTTGTTAGAGGAGCTTTTCCAATGCGACCTGCCGTATTGCGCGGCGGACGGGAGGCCCACCCTTACCGAATACAACCGCAAGGATATCGACCGCAGGTTTGGTGTCGGCAGGGGGTGAACCTACGTGATCGCGTTAACGCGATTTTGTTCAATCTTTTCTAAAAAAACTTCGGATTCCCTGAATGTATTCTTCGAATAGCGGCAGCCCCCCCCCGAAAAATACTCCTTTTTTGGGCATTCCTTAGGGATTAAAAGATCTATAACCCTTTAGGAATAAAGGAAAAGAGATTCGATTAAGGGTGTTTTGAATTCGTTCAAAAAGATCTTAAGTAAAACATCTAAATATTTAAGATATCTTCAACTTCAAGGCCGTAACAGGCCGGGAAGGAGCTCCTGAAGATGAAAGCCCTCACTCCAATCGCCGGCCTTTGCTGCCTCAGCTTCCTCCTCGCAGGAAGTGTGTCTGGAGTACAGCTGACGGATCGACTGAATGTGGTTCACATGGATTTCCTCGAAGACCGCCGCGCGGTGCTCTCCAGTCTCTCCGATCCCTTCGGAGTGCCAGAAGCCGCCCGAGTCGTGCTGGAAGATCCTTCGGGAAATTTCCGCAAGCAAGCTGCATGGAAGCGCAATGTGATCGCCACAGTTTTTTGGATAGGCGAGCAACCCGTTGGAAACAACCCAACGCCAAACGACAAGAGCGCCTGGGATCCGAACTGGGAATCCAACTTCGGCGGCTACGACGACCCGAACAGCCGCAGCGGATACCTTCCTGCCGGTTTCGTTCCTTCACTGAACCCTTTTTACGTAGCCCTGCCCTACAACGATATTGGCAAGGATTTCCGCCACCGCCCCGAGGCTTCCGAAGTGATCCCATGGTTCTGGGAGCGTTATCAGGGCGATGGGATCTCCGTCTGCAAAGGTCGCTGTTTTCCCCGGAGAAACGGTATGGAGTAGACTTTGATCCGTTTGCGGTCGAGTTGTTCGGTCAGATTGGATCGGTAGCCTCTGAAAATGCAGCCAATCCCGTTCGACCTATGGACGCTACAGGCGTATCCGGAAGCTCCATGGCCTCCAACCGTATCAAAATGAATCTCTCAACGATCAGTCATCCGGCCGAGTTGCCTCCCGTCTTCATGATGAACTGGCTGATCCTCATTGAGGAAAAACGCGCGGAGTTCGATTGAACCCAAGTGCCACCAGCGGCGCGAAACTCTTTTTGAGAGTTAAAATTTGAATTTTTAAATTCCAGCGGAGCTGGTACACGAGGACGGGATCGAACCGCCGACCGACCCGGTGTAAACGGGTTGCTCTACCGCTGAGCTACTCGTGCTTTCTGCGACGCCGTCAGCCTTCCTACGTGAGGGCGTGTCTGGCAAGCCGAATGTTTCATGAACAGCCATTTTGTTTGTCCAAATTTACGAGAAAACGGGATCTACAGAATAATTGATGAGTAATTACGAACTTTTTCTGTTCGGCAGGTCCGATGGGAACCGTTTGATCTTGATTGCACGGCTTTATGATAATTCGGGAAAAGGGCATCCTTGGAGATGGCGGGAGTGTAGCATACAGGCTTCAGATACTATCTGTGAGGCCGATATCAGACCAGTTCGTCTCATCCTTTTGTCTTGACCAATGTGTCGGAATTATCTAATTTACATTTGTTGTGACACCCCCTCCGTCCATGCCCGTTCCTGGGAAAAGGTTACCCTCAAATGCGTTTCGTATGCAGGGCTTGTAAAACGTCTCTTGTCGCTCCCGAATCTCAAGTCGGCATGAGCGGATCGTGCCCTAGCTGCTCCACATGGATCGAAGCTTCCGATTTTACGATGCAGGTTGCACCCGCAAAGGCACTCGCCGCGAACGTAGCTCCTCGTAAGCGCTGCTCCCAGTCGGCAACCTCGGGGCGCGGCAGTATTCGTGCCGACGGCTACCTTGATCACGACCATAACGAACGTAAGGAACTGTTCGTGACTCTGCGGGTTCTGGCCGTCACGCTGGCAATATTGGCCGTGATTCTCTTCGTTACCCTGTATGTGAAGCAGTGGATGCTGGAATAATCAGTCGTAACTCGCTCTCTGTCAGTTATTTAAAAAAGGCAAAAAATCCTCGGATTTGGGGATAAAGTCCTTGTTTCCGCCGACCGGATTTCAGACCCTTTCCCTGCCATATGTCAGAGGAAAAAAACGAGCCGGAAAAAGCCCAAACCAAGGTCGGAACCGAGCAGGAATACAACGCCGGACAGATCGATAAACTCGAAGGACTTGATGCCGTCCGGAAACGCCCCGGGATGTACATCGGCGATCCGGATGAACGTGGTCTCCACCATTGCGTCTTCGAAGTTCTCGATAACTCTATTGATGAGCATCTTGCTGGATATTGCTCGAAAATCAAGGTCTCGATTCATGTGGATGGCTCCATTTCCATCATCGACAACGGCCGGGGTATTCCTGTCGATATGCACCCGAAATTCGGCATGCCCGCCGTCGAGCTAGTGCTGACCAATCTCCACGCAGGCGGCAAATTCGGGCAGGGAGCCTACAAATATTCCGGCGGCCTTCACGGCGTCGGTGCGAAATGTGTGAACGCACTCTCCGACTGGTTCCGTGCGGATATCACACGTGGCGGGCAGGTTCACCGTATCGCCTTCGAGCGCGGCAAGACCACCGAGCCGCTCCACGTCGTTGGCGAAGCCGATCCGACGAAAGCAGGCACCGCCATCACCTTTTATCCGGATGCCACCATTTTCGTCGATACGATCACCTTCCAGTTCGAACGCCTCGCCACCCGCCTCCGCGAACTCGCCTTCCTTAACCCCGGTCTCACCATCGAACTCGAGGACGAACGCCCGGAATCTGCGAAAAAGACCACCTTCCTCTATAAGGACGGTATTGTCGAATTTGTCGCGCAGCTCTGCGAAAACAAAAACGTCGTCCACGAGTCGCCCGTCGTCATCGATGGCAAGCGTCAGATCGACTACGACTACGATGGGAAGCAAACGAAAGAGGACGTCTTCGCAGACGTCGTTTTCCAATATAACGATTCCTACCAGGATCAGATCCTCTGCTTCGCAAACAGCATCCCGAACGCCGACGGCGGCACCCACCTCACCGGTTTCCGCACCGCCCTGACCCGTGCGATCAACGCCTACGCGAAGGCCAACAAAATTCTCAAGGATAAGGATCCTTCACTATCCGGCGATGACGTCCGCGAAGGTCTCGTCTGTGTCATTTCCGTAAAAATGCCCAGCCCGCGCTTCTCGTCCCAGACGAAAGGTAAACTGGTGAACTCCGAGATTGAGGGTGTCGTCTCCTCTATCGTTTACGAAGGTCTGAACAGTTATTTCGAGGAAAACCCTGCCCTCGCCCGCAAGATCATCGAGAAATCCGTCAATGCCGCCCGCGCCCGCGAGGCAGCTCGGAAAGCACGCGAAACTGTCCGCAAATCCGCCCTCTCTGGCGGCGGCCTTCCTGGGAAGCTCGCCGATTGCTCCGAGCGCGATCCCGCAAAATCCGAACTATATATTGTCGAAGGAGACTCCGCCGGTGGTTCTGCGAAGCAAGGCCGCGACCGGCGGACACAAGCCATCCTCCCGCTGCGCGGAAAAGTCATCAACGTCGAGAAAGCCCGCCTCCACCGTGCCCTTCAAAACAAGGAAATCCAATCCATGATCACCGCCATTGGCGCAGGTATTGGGGAAGGGGATCAGGACGGCGCCTTCAACCTTGAGAAAGTCCGCTACCACAAAATCGTCATCATGACCGATGCCGACGTGGACGGCTCGCATATCCGCACCCTGCTGCTGACTTTCTTCTGCCGCCACATGCCGGATCTGGTGAAAAAAGGCTACCTCTACATCGCGCAGCCCCCTCTTTATCTAGTCACCCGGAAGAAACGCTCCGAATACGTCCAGGATAACGACGAACTCAACAAGATCCTCATCGACCTCGGTGCAGGCGAAGTCACTCTCCGGACCTTCGATAAGTCCCGCGATTTCTCCGCAGACGAACTCAAAGGCATTTTGGAAAACCTCTCCTCCCTCTCCCGCTTCCAAAAAGCCATCGAGGGCAACGGCGGGAATTTCGAAGAATACCTCGCCGCCCGCCCAGCAAGCGGCCACCTGCCCGAATACATGATCCGTGTCCGCGAGGGAAATGTCGAATCGGTCATCTATTTCGTCGACGAAGCGGCTCTCACCGCCTTCGCTGGTGAAAATCGCGACCTCGGCCTCTTTGATGAGCAGCTCACCGACGAGGAACTCGCAGAAGTCACCGGCCCATCCCGCCGTGCTGTTCTCCACGAGCTTCACGAGTCCACCGCCATCACGAAAATCTTCTCCCGTCTCAACGAACTCGGGATCGATACCAATGTCTTTTACTCCATGGACACCCCGATCTTCGAAATCGTCGAAGGCGACGGGGAAAAGAAAATCACAACCCCGATTTTTGTAGTCTCCGAAGTCCTCGGCAAAGTCCTCGAAATCTCCGCCAAAGGCGTCCAGATCAAGCGATTCAAAGGACTCGGTGAAATGAACGCCAAACAGCTTTTCGCAACCACCATGGATCCGGAAACCCGCCAGTTCCTCCGCGTCCGCTACGACGACGACAACAAACTGGAGGCCGACACGATGTTCGACGTCCTCATGGGCGATGTCGTCGAACCTCGCAAACGCTTCATCGAAGACAACGCCCTCAACGTCCGTAACCTCGACGTGTAAATGGAGCGCGGACTTTAGTCGGCGAGTCAAATAGCAATTCAATGGATTCCTCCGTCATACTCACCAAGGAAAGGATCATCTCTGCCCTTGAAATCCTCAACCAGCGCCTCACGGAACGAGGCGTTACTGGGGAGTTATGCATATTCAGAGGAGCAACCATAATCCTCGCATTCGACGCATTTCTTGCTTCGACAGCAGCCTACCTTGCCCAAAAACACAAGTTTCCCGTTCCAGATTGGGCAAAAGGAACCTCGCGTGCCTTGGGAAAGCCCTGGTTCGCCGCGAAATCTCACAACATCCGCATGGTCCTCCTCCAAGAATCCCCCGCCGCCTTTCGCATCCGTAACCTCTTCGTCTCCGCAAACGCTCTCCACCGCGCCTAAATTTTTTATATCATGTCTGATTCCATTAAACCCATCAACGTCGCCGACGAGCTCTCGCAGTCGTTCCTCGAGTATTCGATGTCCGTCATTATTTCGCGGGCGCTTCCCGATGTCCGCGACGGCTTGAAACCATCCCAGCGCCGCGTCCTTTACGCCATGCGCCAACTCGGTGTCACTCCTTCCAAGTCTCACGTGAAGTGCGCGAAGATCGTCGGTGAAACGATGGGTAACTACCACCCACACGGCGACTCCTCCATCTACTCGACACTCGTGAACATGGGGCAGCCATGGTCGATGCGTGAGCTGATCGTCGATGGTCAGGGTAACTTCGGTTCCGTGGAAGGTGATGCTGCGGCATCCATGCGTTACACCGAAGCGCGCCTCCACCCGCTTGGAATGGCGATGATGGACGACCTCGACAAGGATACGGTCGATTTTGTTCCGAACTACGACGGCACCCTCCGCGAGCCTTCTGTGATGCCTTCCGCGTTCCCAAATTTCCTTGTGAACGGCGGCACCGGTATCGCCGTCGGTATGGCGACGAACCTCGCCCCGCACAATCTCGGCGAGGTCATTGATGGCATTTGCGCGATGATCAACGATCCGAACATCGATCTAGAAGGTCTGATGGAACACATCAAAGGTCCCGATTTCCCCGTTGCCTGTGAAGTGCGCGGCATCCGTGGTATTGAGGATTATTTCCGCACCGGCCGCGGCTCCATGCGCCTTCGCGGTAAGCTTGAGATCGAGGAAAACGAGAATGGAAAATCCATGATCATCATCCGCGAGGTTCCATACGGAGTGAACCGCGCCACCCTCCAGACCCGCATCGCGGAGCTGGTAAACGAGAAGACTCTCGGCGGCATTTCCGGAATGCGCGACCTTTCTGATGAAGAAACCCGCATCGAGATCGAGCTGAAACGTGATGCCCGCCCGCAGGTGGTCGTCAACCAACTCTTCAAACTTACCGCTCTGGAAACCTCGTTCAGCGTCAACATGCTGGCGATCCACGAGAAGCGCCCGAAACAGCTTTCTCTTAAAGAAGCAATCGATTGCTATATCGAGCACCGCCGCGATGTCGTCATCCGCCGCACTCGCTACCTTCTCGGGAAAGCCGAGGAGCGTGCCGAACTGCTTGAAGCCTACCTGCTTGCTCTCGGCCACATCGACGATTTTATCAAAATCATCCGCGATTCAAAAAACCGCGAAGAAGCTCGCACCCGTCTCGCCGCCTACGAGTTTTCCACAGCTACTGCCGAGGGTCTCGGCATACTGCTGCGCTCCCAAGCCGCTGTGCAGGGAGACAAATACGTTTTCTCGGAGCGCCAGGTAAATGCGATCCTAGAGCTGCGCCTCTACCAGCTTACCGGCATGGAGCGCGACAAGGTCAAAGGCGAATACGACGGCATCCTCGTTGAGATCACGGACTATCTCGATATCCTCGCCCGCGAGGAGCGCGTCCTGAACATCATCAAAGACGAGCTCCAAGCGATCAAAGCCAAATATGCCTCTCCTCGCAAATGCCCAATCGTTGCTGAAGTCGGAGAGGTCGCCATGGAAGACCTCATCGCGAACGACGCGATGATCGTCACCCTTTCCCATCGCGGCTACATCAAGCGTACTCCTGCCACCGAATACCGCCTCCAAGGACGTGGTGGAAAAGGCCTCAAAGGCATGGAAACCAAGGCAACCGCGAAGGATGTCGAAAACGATTTCGTCGAGCACCTCTTCTCCGTCCAAGCGCACGATTACCTGCTGTTTTTCACTAATACCGGACGCCTCTACGTGGAGCGGGTTTACGAACTCCCCGAGGGCTCCCGCACTTCCGTCGGACGCAGCATCAAGAACGTGCTCGACCTTCAGCCTGAGGAGAGCATCGCCGCGATGCTCCGCCTCGAGCGTAAAGTCGACGATGACGGAAACGATATCACCTTCCGTGAAGATGCGGGTTACGTGTTCTTCGGTACTCGCTCTGGCAAAGTGAAGAAAACCGCGCTCAACGAATTTCGCAACTACCGCAAGGCCGGAACCATCGCCATCATCCTGGAGGAAGGAAACGAACTCATCGGAAGCACCCTGACATCAGGCGACGAAGACATCATTCTCGTCACTCATGAGGGAATCAGCCTCCGTTTCTCCGAGCAGGACACACGTCCGCTCGGTCGCTCCTCCCAGGGCGTCATGGGCATTCGACCGGTCGAAGGCGATTACGTTGTTGGCCTCGCGAAGGTCACCGATGATTGCACCTTGCTGGTCGCTTCGGAAAACGGCCTAGGCAAGCGCACTGCCTTCGAAGAATACCGCAAGCAATCACGTGGAGGCAAAGGCATCATCACGATGAAAGTTACGGAAAAGACCGGCCCACTCGTCGGTGCTCTGGCCGTCACAGAAGAACACGAACTCATGCTCATGACTTCCACCGGCCAGTCCATCCGCATCCGAGTATCTGAAGTCCGTACCACTGGCCGTAACGCCCAAGGCGTCAAACTTCTCACCCTCAAGGCAAAAGAAAAACTCCAGGATATCTCCTTGGTGATCCCGGACGGAGAAGATGCGGAAGGCGAAGAAGGCGAAGCAGAAACGGAACGCGGACTTGAGTCCGCAGCACAACCCGAGCCCCCAACCGAAGCAGCGGACTAAAGTCCGCGTTCCGTTTCCATTCCCAATGAATCGAGGTATCCACTCACGTGGCTACCTCCCTCATTGGGATTTCAAGAACTCCGTTCAGGGAATCACCTTCCGCCTTTTCGATTCCGTCCCTAAAGACGTGATCTTGAAGTGGAAACGTGAGTTGGAGAAGATTGAGGACGAAGTCGCTCGGAAAGAGGAACTCCACAGGAAGATTTCCCGCTACGAGGATGTGGGGATGGGTGAATGTTTGTTGGGAATCGCCGAAGTTGCCGGGATTGTCTGTGGGAAGCTACACGCCGAAGATGGATGCCAATACAAACTCCTCGAATGGTGCGTGATGCCCAATCACGTTCATGTTCTCATCAAGCTTCTTCCAGATCATTCGCTCTCGGATATCGTCCAGAAATGGAAGGGAGGATCGTCGATGGAGATCAACTGTATCCTCAAGCGGAGCGGGGCACTCTGGGCGGTGGACTATTACGACCGCTTCGTTCGGGATGAGGATGATTACTTTAGTTGTCGCAATTACATCCGGATGAATCCGGTGAAAGTGGGTCTATGCGAAAATCCTGAGGATTGGGAGTTTTCTTCCGCTTGGAAGGAGGAACGCGGACTTTAGTCCGCCCGAGCAAGCCCTCCGCTGCGGACTAAAGTCTGCGTTCCATTGCCCCAAACCCCGAGTATTCACCCGGTGTGCAGGTTAGGACGATTACCTGTAATCCCCGAGTAGCGGCCAGATCCAGCATGCGTTGGAGAGATTGGGTGCGTTCCGGGTCGGTGTAGGCGAAGGCGTCGTCGAAGAGGATGGGGAGACTGCCGTCGTGATCGGCGGCTAGGATTTCTGCTAGGGCAAGGCGAGAAGCGGCGGCGACTTGTTCTTTTGCTCCTCCGCTGAGGGTGGAGAATTCGAATGCGGAGGCTCCGGGGCGGAGAATTTCCATGCCTTCGATTCCAGAGTCGTTGAGTTTTACTCGGATCTCCGTGCCTTTGCCGAAGATGCATTGTAGGTAGCCGTTGATGCGCTCGGCGAGCGGTTCGACGAGAGAGCGGTCGATGGCTTCTCGGGAGGAGGAGAAGAGAAGGTGGAGTTTTTCGATGGCTTGGGCGCGGCGGTGCTCGGAGGTGTGTTCCTCGCGGGCGGCTTCGCAGCGGGCGAGGGCGTGGCGCATGTCTGCTTCGGGATCGGTGGTGCCGTCGAGGGTGAGCCGGTCACGGGCGATGAGGAGCTGATCGGATGCTTCACGGTGCTTGGCTTCCTGCTGGGCGATTGCGCGGGTGAAACGCTGGAGATCTGCGCTGAGAATTTCTGGGGCTAGCTCTGATAGGGATTTCCGGGTGGCGGCGAGTGATGCGGTTGCTTCGTTTTGGGCCTGCTTGGCTTTCGTGATCGCTTGGCTGCGGGTGTCGGTATTGCCGTGAGTTTCCTCGAGGACTTTGATGCTGGTTTCTTGATCCCGTAGTGAATCCCGAGCGGTGGAAATCTTCTCTCGGTGGGTTTGTAGTGCCTGGGCTGCGGCTTCGTTGCGCTTGCGGATCTGGGAGATGCTTTTTTGGGCAGTAGCTTCTTCAGTTTCGGCAGAGGAAAGGGTATCGCGATGTGAGGTCAGTTGCTGGCGGGCTTCGGCAAGGTTTGAGGGCTTAGGGATGTCTTCGAGCTGGGCGCTGCGGCGGTTTACTTCTGCGTTGATGGTTTCGAGTTCCTGGGCGGCGTGGGTAAGTTCTTGGCTAAGTTTTTCCCCGCCAAGCGCGGTTAGAGATTCTTCCCGCCGCTCGATTCGTTGTTCGAAAGTCTGGCGTTGCTCGAGGACCCTGGTGGCGTGTTCGAGATCGCGGACGGTGAGTGAGGCAAGAGCTGAGGTGATTGCTTGGGATGATTTTTCGGCATTGCTCCGGGCTTCGGCAAGCGAGCTGCCACCGCCTGGGCGGATGCGAAGGCGAGTGCCTGATCCGATGGAAAGTTCGCCCGCATCGGTGAGAATATGAGGCTCGCCGGGGATAAGTTTTTTTCCATCGAGAGTGGCAGTTTCACTAGTTTCGATGAGCTCGATTCCGGTGGCTATGGCGTCCAGTGTTGCCTGCGCTTGGCTGTAATCACGATCCAGTTTTCTGAGACGTGTTAGATCAGTTGAGCTGAGGATAGGCAGTGGTGAAAGGCTGGCGCGGATGGTGGCGAGTTCACTGCGGATGGTTTTGGCTTTCTGGGATTGTTCTAACAGAAGGTTGTGGGTTTCTGACTTTTCGAAAGAAGAAACGATGGCAGCCGTCAGGTCATTGACGAGGCGAGATTTGCGCAGGCTATCAGAGGATTTTCTCAGGGCGGCTTCAGCTGTTTTGCTGGAGATGCGAGTACTGGTTTCGGCTGTTATAAATTTTTCCAATTCCTCTTCGGCAGGGGCAAGATCTTTTTGGGAGTTGGTTACTTGTGTCTTGAGGATGTGGATCTTTTCGTCGTCTCTGGTGAGTTGGGTATGGCGAGTGGCGGTAGCTTCTAGGGCGCGGAGACGGATTTCCTCTTCCTTTTTGAGATCGGAAACTTCAAGGAGATTTTTATCGGCAAGTGTGCGTTGCTCGCGGAGAGATGGCAGGACGGAGTCAGCTTCTGCGATGCCTTTTTCGGCTCGAGTGTAATCTGTTACGGCCTGCTCAAGGCGTGAGGCCGCTTCTTTTGTTTTCTTAAGATTCGTCTCAGCTTGAGTGAGTCTGGCGAGGGCGAGTTCTGGCTTGGATCCGGATTTTGGCCTGCCGGTGTTGGTGAAAAGTTCTAGGTATGACTCGGTGATTTTTTCGGCAGCGAGCTGATCGGCGGCGGATTGCATGACGGCGGCGATACCGTCTTTCTGAAGCCGCTGGACAAGAGTGTCTTTGTGCGTGCTGGCGTGTAGAGAGGGATCATCGCCGGATTTTCCCTGCCAGACCCAGAGGTGTGCCCAGAGTGCGGGGAGTTGGTTTGCGGCTCCGCGTCCGCTTGCGCCTTCGGTGCCTAGGATTTCGGTAAGTTTCGTTTCCGCCTCGTCATCGCGGAGAGTTGCTCCACCGGAAGGAGTGAGTCGGGTGCTGCCTTTCGAAGTGCCGGCGAAACGCTTTTCCAGCTCCCAACTGGTTTCCGCGGCTTCGAAGTTCAGGACGACTTCGGGATCGCCGAGGTGTGTCTGGGAAACCATTTCCTTCTGCACGCTTCCACCGGTCTTTGCCCGGAGGAAGAGGACGCGGTGGGCGGCTTCCGCAAGGGTGCTTTTCCCGGATTCGTTCGCGCCGCCGATGAGATTTCGTGAGGGATCGAAAGTGACGGTGACGTCCTTATGGACGCGGTAGTTTCTGATGGTGAGGGAGAGGAGTCGCATGTTGTGATTGATTCAGGCGAGGGCGGCGTGCAATTCCCGGAGAGCTAGGCGTGCGATGGCGGCGTCTTCAGCATTTCCCTGGAGATCAGCGACGAGTTGGCTGGCGACCGATGAAATGAGTGGGTCACCGGATCTCTGGGTGAGGGCGATCATTTCCTCCTCAGATGGTGCGATGGTGACTCTGTTGTCGAGCTTTAGACGGATGAGGCGGGAATCAAGAGATTCGAGGAGTTTTTCCAATCGGCCTGCTGAGTTGATGCCGAGTGATCCTTCGAGGGTGAGCCGGAGAAGGGATTCGTCGCCGCTGTTTCCTATGATCTCGTCCAACTTGGTGGAGAAAAGATCGAGGCTTTCGTCATCGGAGAAACGAAAGTTCATTTCCTTCCAGGTGAAGCGGCCTGTTTGAATCTTTTCGACGAGTGGAGGTGTGCTACGGGCGACGGTAACCTGCAGGACATTTCCGGGGTCATTACCTTCACCCTTGGGGAAGCGATCGATCTCTGGGGTACCGGAATACCATGCTTTTGTGTGGATTTGCTTTGTTCCATGCCAGTCTCCGAGGGCGATGAAATCGAGATGCTCCTCTGGTAGGCTGGAGAGATCGATCCAGTTCATGACCGTTGTTTCCCCGTCATCATCTTCCTGAGTTGAGCCGAAGCCTTGGATGGTGCCGTGAGCGAGAACGATGCGTGGAAGATCAGCCGGAAGTTCTATTTCCGAAACGGCAGCTCGAATCCAGGATGTGGGATCGCCAGGTTCGTGACGGCGGAGGAGGGGCGCAGGTAAGATGATCGCATCTGGCAAAATTACAGGTTCTTGGGCGGTGAGGACTCGTAGATTCGGAGCCAGTTGTTCCTGCTCTCTTTTGAAAAAATCCTGATCCCAAATACTCCCTGGGCCGGCGTGATCGTGATTTCCGGGGATTGCGAGCACTGGGATGCCCAGTGAGCCGATCGCGGAGCAGGCTGCGGAAACGGTCGTTTTGGTAGCCTGAGAGGAATCGAAAAGATCCCCGGCGACGAGGATGAACGAGGCTTTCGTTTCTGATGCGATCTTGCCTAGATTGCGGATGCATTGCAGGCGCTCCTGCTGGAGGCGATTGCGTTTTGATTCATCGCGGATGGAGGCGAAGGGCTTACCGAGCTGCCAGTCTGCAGTATGTAGAAAAGTTACGGGCATAAAGATGACGACTGAGTGCTTTGCGATTGGTGCGGGGAAAAGTTTGGATTTTTTTGGTTTGAGGATGGCCGCAACAACTCTTTCGATTTCCGGTGGGTTGTCGAGAACCCGTTGGATGAAATGCGGTAACGAAAAGTATAAGACAGGTAATTTGATTAAATGATACGTGATTGAATAGTTTTATATTGACTCGATATCTCTGATTCTGTTTCTTCTCGCCCCGCAACCTTCCACTTCGATGAAACACAGCACCGCCTACACAATTCACCACTCCTTCCTGTCACGGGTAGGCGTAGGGATAATTTGCGGCAGCGAGCGACTCCAGTTTATGGATGAGCCGAATCAAACCGGAAGCAGGTTGCGACACGAGAGTGTCTAGAATCCATTAATTCAAAGGATTTGCGCAGCCCTGCTTCCTCACCGGAACAGGGCTTTTTTGTTGCCCGAATTTTCAATACTCCAGAACCCCGTTTTCTCATATGCCGATGAACCTGCCGGACAAGCTCCTGGCTACTCCCACTCCCGATTGAAGTCCCGCCCCTCCGGCGGGGCATAACTTCAAATTTCTAATTGTTCGAAATGATATATTTTCGAACCATGGCACCACTATACCTATATGACTCTTTCCACTCTCCATCAGAAAATCGTCCTTGTCCTGAACCGGCACTGGCTACCCATTTCCACTGTCTCACCTGCGGATGCATTCTGCCACATGGTCGCCGGAACTGCGGATGCGATCCGGATTTCGGCCAATTCTATGGCTACCCTGAAATGGGATGCTTGGCGTAGCCTTCCTGCGGAAGACTCCCGTAGCATCGGCACCAAAAACGGGCGTGTGCTCGTCCCGACGGTCATTGTGCTCAACCGCTACGACGGTTTGCCAATGTGCAGGCCATCGTTCGGATTTCGGGCACTCTGGGCACGGGACGGCGGTCGCTGCCAATACAGTGGGCGTCGCCTCGCAATCCACGAAGCGGACATCGACCACATCATGCCACGCTCGCGGGGTGGTGGAGACTCATGGGAAAACTGCGTAATTTCCGACCGGACAATTAACCGCCGCAAAGGTGCAAAGACTCCCTCGGAAGCCAAGCTCCGCCTGATCCGAAACCCCACCGTGCCCCGGCCTGTGCCGGTCACGCACACCATCGAAAACACTTACAATATCAACGACTGGAAACACTTCATCATGAAATAGATCTCGGATCCACAAACCGGCAAACGGCCCGAATAGGAAATTCCTCGCCGGGTTCCGTGCAGTCCCCGGTGGATCCGAAAAACAATGGATAGCTCATTGGTAGAGCCCTTGCCTGAAAAGCAAGTTGTAGCGGGTTCAAATCCCGCTCCACACACGAACCCCTCCCGCCCCTGTCATTCGATTGACGAAGGGACGAAAGGCTATGCGGTGCTTGCCGCTGATGTTTCCCACCTTCGGGTCGGACTCATGATGCAACGCACCCCGCCCGGAAACCCGGGGCGGGAGGAGGTTCAAATTTTCCGTGAAACCCCGAACAACAAACAAAACAACAAAATGAAATACATCACCACAGTAACAATCCGCGAGAACCAGGTAGCCTTGCTATTCCGCGATGGGGTCTTCGCCCGTCAGCTCGAGCCTGGAAAACAACGTTTCTTCGGAGCAGGATACGAAGTGAAAATCTTCGATGCCCGTTGGAAGGAAATGCAGCTCCAGGGACAGGAGTTCCTCACCGCTGATAAAGCGCAGCTTCGTGCCTCGGCTCTCGTGAAATACCGGGTCACCGATGCGCGGCTCTTCGAGGGCGTTTCCGACAACCCTTTGCTCGTCATCTACACCGCCGCACAGCTTGCGCTGCGGGATGCGATCGGCGTGCTCGGGATCCAGCCGAGCGTTTTTTCGTATGATTGCATCAATCCTTCATCCGCTGTGAGAAGCGCTTGATGTAGTCTTGGTTGCCAGCCTTCATGGCCTTGTCTTTTGCCCAATCCTTGGGTAGATGGCCGAGGAGATCGAGGCGACGGAGGGTGTTGAGGAGATGGAGCAGGGATGAGGAATTCGTTTCAGATGCGACATTTGCGATGAGTGCTTTCGTAGCGATATCCTTCTTGCCCCATTGGTAAAGAGCCTCTGCTGCGGTGGTGCGGATGACCGGGCTGGAGTCCTTGAGAAGGAGCGCGACATCACCGGCTTCGTAAGCTGCCTTTTTACCAAGAGCCAGCATGCCGGTTACTGCCCAATAGCGTTTCACAGGATTTGCAGACGTGAGGGCTTTCTTCAAAGTGGGTAGGTTCGCTTTATCCATTGATGTGGCTTCGAAAGCGAGGTCGATGACTTCGTTGAATTCGAATTCACTGCTTTGGACGGAATCCGCGATTGTCGAATTGCCGGCGAGCTTGTCGAACATCGGTTCGGGGACGAGACCGGTGTCCCTGATCTTTTTCATGGTTTGCTTGAGGCGGGCACGGAGGGTTATGAGTTTCTTCGCGTGGGCGGGATCTGCGGCGAGGTTATTGATTTCCCATGGGTCGGCGGCGAGGTCGTAGAGTTGTTCGGAAATCACTGGCGGCTCCCATTGGGCTTTGTGAACCCCGGTCAGCTTACCTGCCTCCCATGCCTTCTTGTATGCGACCCAACCGGGTTGGCCGAATTGGTAGAAGGAGTAGGGAGCGAGCGGAAGATGCGTGTTGAAGTTGCGGATGTATTTCCATTTTCCGTCGGTCAGGCCGCGGCGCATTCCGTAGAGTTCGTCGAAGCGGTCGGCGAAAAGAAACTCCATTTCATCTGCGGCTGGTTCCTTGCGTTTGGCTCCGAGAAGCGCGCGGCCCTGCATCTGTTCCGGGGCGTCGATTCCGGCGATGGAAAGAAAGGTCGGCGACATGTCGATGAAGGCGACTGGTTCGTCAACGCGGTCGCCCGGCTTGAACGGTGAGAGGGCTTTGAGCTTTTCGGGGACGCGGATGATAAAAGGAATTTTGACGCCTGTTTCTTCGAGATAGCGTTTGCCGCGTGGGAGCACGCCGCCGTGGTCCGAGGTGTAGAAGATGATGGTGTTATCCGCGAGGCCGGCCTTTTCAAGGTCGTCGAGAATCTTGCCAACCTGTGCGTCCATCTGAGTGATGCGGTCATGGTAGCGGGCGTAGTCCTTGCGAATTTCTGGGAGGTCTGGAAGGTAAGGTGGAAGGTCGATTTCTTGCGCCTTGAGTCGCTTCGGCTCGGCGGCTCCCTTTTTGAATAGCGAGCTTTCGTGGCAAACCCCGAGGTTGAAGATGGCGAAGAACGGTTTGTCTTTCGGCCGGTTCTTGTAGTGCGCCTTGCCAGAGGATTCGTCCCAGTAGGAACCGTCCTTACCTTCGAAATTGTAATCCGTTTTCGAGGCGTTGGTGCAGTAGTAACCGGCGGCGCGGAGATACTCGACGTTAGGACGATATATGTTAGGGATCCTGCGGCGGGACCGCATGTGCTGGGTGCCCATCGTCGGCGAGTAGACGCCGGTCAGGATAGTCGCGCGCGCCACGGCGCAGACAGGGGCGTTCGAGTATGCGTGTTCGAAAAGAGCACCTTCCTTGGCGAGTGCGTCGATGCGAGGGGTCTTCGCCTGGTCGTTGCCATAGCAGCGGATCCAGTGGGAGGAATTATCCTCGCTGACGATCCAGATGATGTTGGGTTTTTCTTCGGCGGCGAAGAGTGGGGCGGCGAGTAGGCAGAATGCCAACAGGAGTTTTTTCATAAGAGCATTCGGTTTTTACCACGGAATGTGGGAAGTATAAAGGATACGGTCGAGGAAGAAGGCTCTTGCCGGGTAGCTGGGATTGTGGTGAGGAGACTTCCTTGGGCAGGTTTTTAGATCGGAAAGGTGCGTATCCAAGTTGACTTGGTTCGGAGGCACCGGAGACTCAGGCTGGATGCCAGATTTTGTAATTAAGGATGATGAAAAGAGTGTTGGACCACCACCTCTTCCAGAAAACTATGGAAAACCGCTCGTGCCGCTATCAGCGGCGGAGCGGATTGTTTCACTGGATGTTCTTAGAGGATTTGCACTGCTGGGTATCCTGATTGCAAACATGGTGAATTTCAGCCAGCCACTGGAGGTTTTCGGTTTCCGGAATGGTTTCTGGTTCGGACCGGTGGACAAGCTGGCGGACTGGATCTCGATACTGTTGGTCGAGGGGAAATTCTATCCGCTGTTTTCGTTTCTTTTCGGACTTGGCTTTTCGATGCAGATGGATCGTGCCGACTCGCGGGAGCTGAATTTCATCCCGACTTACCGACGGCGGCTTTTCGTGCTGATGGGTTTCGGGGCCGCGCACGGGATTTTTCTTTGGGAGGGGGACGTGTTGCTGGCGTATGCGCTCTGTGGCTTCTTGTTGGTGCTATTCCGAAACAGGAAGCCGGTGACCATTGCGATATGGGCAGTGGCGACCATCCTGTTGCCAGCGTTGCTTATTCTCGCTGGAGGGTTGGTATTCCATATGCTCTCGGGAAACGCGGAGTTCGCGCAAGTGATGAAGGAGGTTTACGCCGAGGACGCGGAAGTTGGATCCGAGCTGATCCAGGCATTCGTCACCGGCGGGTATGGCGACGCGGTTTCCTACCGGTTTGGCGAAATTATTCTGACGAATGTATGCACCCTGATATTCGCTCCGGCATTTCTCGGGCTCTTTCTCATCGGGCTCCTCCTGATCGGGATGGGGATTATCTCGATTTTCGGTCCCGTGCTGACATTCGCTTATGTCGCAGGCATTGTAATGCTAATCCACAAGAGGCCTTCGCTCACGATTCTTCCGCCAATAGCCTCGGTCGGTCGGTCGGATGGCGCTAACCAACTACTTGGTGCAATCTGCAATCGCCACTACGATTTTCTATGGCTACGGGTTCGGCCTGGGTGGAAACGTGGGGAGGCTTGGGACGATAGGAATCGCTTTGTTCATTTTCGCAGGACAGATCGTCTTCAGCGTGTTCTGGCTGAAGTTCTTCCGTTATGGGCCGATGGAATGGCTCTGGCGGAGCCTGACATATGGAAAACGGCAGCCGATGATTCGGGAAAAAATCTTGGAGCCAAATTGATCCCACCTTGATAATACTAACCTTCGGCTTCTATTGCCTTTACGTCGATCCTTGGAAAGACCGGCGAAGGTTTCTCGATCTCGTGTCCTTCGGGGATGAGTCCCCACTTAAGGTCGTCGAGTTTTAGATCGGTGAGGCTTGGGAGTTTTACCTGATCTGCCAGTTTCGCGGCAGCCTCTGGTAGGATGGGGGAAAGGAGGACGGAGCAGTGGGCGACGGATTCTGCAAGGTGGTAAAGGACGGTTGCAAGTCGCTCTTTGTTCTCGAGGTTTTTGTTCAGCTCCCACGGTTTCATGCGATCTGTGTATTGATTGCAGTGAACGATGTGGCGATTGAGGGCTTCTAGACCCATGGAAACCTCGTGGTTGTCCATGGCTTTCCGGTAGGCGGCGGTGCTGTCGATGAGGGACTGCTGGAGGGCGGTGTCATCTGGTGTGAGCGGGCCGCCAGGGGAGATAATACCGTTGGTGAAACGCACGCTCATGTTGAGGGCGCGGTTGCAGAGGTTGCCGAGTTCGTTGGCAAGCTCGGTATTGTAGAGCATGACGAGGCGCTCGATATTGACGTTCGCGTCCTTTCCGGTGTGAATGTCGCGGACGAGATAATAGCGGAGGGCATCGACTCCGAAGGTGTCGGCTAGCTCGGATGGATCAAGGGTGTTGCCGAGGGATTTTGACATTTTTTCGCCGGAGCTGTTCCAGAAGCCATGGACTAGGAGCTGGGGCATTTTCTCATCCGCGAAGCCGAGGGCGTGGAGCATGGCAAGCCAGTAGATGCCGTGGGCGGGGACGAGTATGTCTTTTCCAATGATGTGGATGGGACGGTCTGTCCAGATGGCATCGAATTCCGGGAGGGTGTCGTCCGGGGTGAATCCGATGAAGGAGATGTAGTTGATCAGAGCATCGAACCAGACATAGGTGACGAAATCCTTATCGAATGGAAGCTCGATTCCCCAGGTGAGGCGTTCCTTGGGGCGTGAGATGCAGAGGTCGGCTTCGGTGTTTTTTTCGAGAGCGTTGATGAGTTCAGACTTCCGGAAAGCGGGGAGGATGGTGTCGTCGGACTTTTCGAGGAAATCGCGTAGCCATGGGGTGTAGTCGGAGAGTTTGAAGTAATAGTTCTCCTCCTCGATCTCGGTGACCTCTCCCCACTCGGCTCCGAATTCGCCGGCATCGTTCTTGTCCTTTTCCGTCAGAAACTGTTCCTGGCGGACGGAGTAGAAGCCTTTGTAGTTTTTTTTGTAGATCTGATCCTTTGCGTATAAATCGGCGAGTATGGATTGGACACAAGTAATGTGGCGGGTGTCTGTGGTCTCCGCCCAGCCATCATATTCCACTCCGATTTTTTTCCAGAGGGCAGACCAACGCGCGGTGACGGTTTTCACATACTCCGCAGGGGAGACACCTTCCTTCTCGGCGGTCTGCTGGACTTTCTGGCCGTACTGATCGGCGCCCGTGAGGAAATAGACTTCTTCTCCGGAAAGGCGGCGGTAGCGGGTGATGACGTCAGCGAGGACTTTTTCGTAGGCGTGGCCGATGTGTGGAGAGCCGTTTGTGTAGTCGATGGCGGTGGTTAGGAAAAACATGAAACTTTAAACTTTAAATTCTAAACTCGAAGGGAGGATTCAGCCGCGAATGCACCCAGAGGGCATAGCAGACGCTAATTTGCGCGAATGGGAGAGGAAATGGAAAAAGGAAATCAATGGATGGATCCGCGTCCATTGGTGTTCATTCGCGGTTTTCTTCTCTCATGACTTTTCCGCCGAGGGAGAGAATCATCGAATTGGCTTTGGCGGCTTCGGCGTTGGGGATGTCTTCGAGGCGGACGTAGATTTGGGAGAGGGCAGTCCAGGCTAGGAGGTCGTTTGGCTGGAGTGTGGTGGCCTGCAGGGAAGCTCCGAGGGCTTCTTTAACTTTGTCGGTTTTCAGGAGCACCATGGAGAGGGCGTGCCAGGAATCAAAGTGGGTGGGATCGAGCTCTACGCATTTGCGGTAGAGGACGGTTGCTTCTTCGAGTTCGCCGAGGGCTAGGTGGCCGGAGGCGTCGTCGAAGGTTTCTTGGATCGCTTCGCTCACAAATTTCAAACTTTAAATTTTAAACCTCAAGGAAGAGGTTGGGGGCAAGGCTTGTGAAAAAGGGGTTAGGAAACCCCTTCTCCATATTATTGGCGGTATAGCTGCTGGATGTCAGCGGCAACGCTTTTGGCGTCGAGCCATGAGGAGAAGGCAGTGAGTTTGTTGCGTTCGGTGGCGCTTTGGACGCGGGCCTCGACGGTAGCTTGGGCATTTTCCTGTTTCACGACTTCGCGGCTGACGACGTGGACGATGAAGGCGCGGTCAGACTCGATCACTGGCTCGGAAAGGGATCCGGGATTGATGTGTTTGGCGGCGTCGAAGAGGTTGGAAGGGATCTTGGTGGTATCGCCCTGGTAGGAGGAGGTTATTTCCGGGAGGCTGACGGTTTCGTTGGTCATCCCGGCTGCCTTGGCGGCTTCGTCGAAGGTTTTGCCTTCGGCAACTGCTGCTTTAATATCTTGGTTGGCTTTCTCAGCTGCTTTTGTGAGTCCGGCTGCAGCTTTGTCTGCGATGAGGCGGGCGCGTGCTTCGGCGCGTGCTTCGTCGAAGGTCTGGACGCGGACTTCTACAGTTTCCTCCAAGCGGGCGATGAGCCACTCGTTTTCACCGATCGCGATGGCCGGGGAGATTTTCGAGAAAGGATCGGCAGTTACTTGCATGCGGAAAAGCTCGTCTGCGGCGATGCCTCGTGAGCTGGAGGAGCGGAGCGGGGCGTTCAGTTCATCGGGAGCTTCGGAGAGCGCGAAAAGTTCGGTGGTTTTCAGTTCCCAGCCGTCTTCTTCGGCGAGTTTGTCAAAGGAGAGGTTTTTTTGGCTCTCCAGCATGTATAGGAAATTGTCAACTTTCGCGTCGGCTTTGAGCTGTGCCTTACGGCGTATGTCGGTGAGCGTGGCTTCGCGGTCGGCCTTCTTCGTTTCGTATTCGGCCTTGGCTTCATCGGTGGCGTCGGCAGCTGGAGCGGGGATTTCTGCTGGCACTTCGACTTCGACTGGCTTGGCGGTGAGGTAGGTGAACTTGCGTTTTTCAGGAGTTTTGAAGGCGTCTTGTACCGTTTCCCAGTAGAGTTTAATTTCTTGGTCGGAGGGTTCGATTTTCGCCTCGATGGGGTCGATGTCGATACGGGCGACGTTTACGCTGATGCGTTGGCTGTCGAGAGCGATGGTTTTGGCGAGCACTTCCGGGTTGGTGGAAAGACCGGAGCCGAGGATGTCGGCGAGCTTCTCCTGGGTGAGGATGTCGGAGACAAGCTCGCGGAGGTCGCCTTCCGTTAGTCCGAGGCGGCCGATCCTTTTTTCAATGAAGTTCCGGTATTGTTCCTGGGAGAAAGCGCCGTCCGGGCCGGTGAAGGCACGGAGTTTGCGGATAAATGAATCGATTTCCTCAGCGCCCGGGTAAACGCCGAACTCTTCTTTCGCTGAGCGGAGCAGGATGCGGTTGGTGAAGAAATTTTCCTCTGCCTGTTCTTGGGACTTGGCGTTTCCTGCGAGGGTGATGAGAAAAGGGTAGAGGCTGAAGTCCCCGGATTGCATCAGGGATTGGGTTAGCTCGTAGGCAGTGGAGCCGATTTTACGGTATTCCTTGTCCGTATAGTTACGTCCCTCAACCTTGAGGTATGGTGCTCCTCCTTGGGACGCCCGTATGGAGCTGGTGTCCATAAACAAGAATCCGATGAGGACGAGGACGATGATGACGATGATAAGTCCGGTGTATTTGCGAAGGTGTTCGATCATGGCGCGGTGGCTGGGAGCGGAGAGTTAAGATGGGAAACTTTAAACTTTAAACCCTAAACTTCAACGAATGAGGGGATGGAAAGAGGATGGGGGGGGTGGGCGATGGGGAGAGTGGGGGATCCGGGACAAAGGGGAAGATCTGAAATCAGTCTTTCGCCCGCTCCCTCGATCTCCCTTTCGCCCGCTCATCTTCAATTCCTTCCCAGACCAAGTGTGGGCTGGCGGGCGTGTGCCCGGGGTCGTATTTTTCACCGAGGCGGGTGAGGGTGTCGGAGATGGGGTGTTTGGTGGGATCTGGGGTTAGGTTTAAGATAATGAGGGCTTCGCCTTCCCCAGCGAGGGTGATTGTCCCTTTTCCGTCGTCTGTGATGTCGGACTCGTAGGGGATGATCCAGGCGTGGGCGCGGGTTTCTTTTCCGGTGAGGATGAGCTGGCGGCGGTCGTGGATTTTTACGGGGTCTTTGGAAACGAAGCGGGCAGTGAAATGGACGGGGCCGGGCTGGTCGGCGTGGACGTGGATGAAGATGCAATCCGACTCTGTGCTGGTAAGGACGGTGCGGGTTAGGGTGGTTTTCCCGAGAAGGTGGGTGGAGGTGAGGGATTCTCCTTTTTCGGGCTGATTTTTAAAGTTTTCCGGGGTTTCCTTTCCAGAGAGCCAGTCGATTCGGAATTTCACGGGCGCGTCGCTTGCTTTCACTTTTGCGGTGAGAATGGTGGACGTAGGGGTGTTTTCGATCTCGCAGGATAGGCGCGCGGTGGTGAGGGGTTGGGCGGCGGCCATACCTGCCAAGAGGATGAGAATGAGGATGGCCATGGGTGAAGATGGAACATCGAACATTGAACGTCAAATCCTTGGCTTCCGGCAAGATGCCGGAAGAACGGCCTGGCGCAAGATGTGTCAGCTATCTGCCACGCGGAGCTTGCGGAATTATGGATTCGCATGAATGCTCTGTGAATGAATTTGCGTTGGCTAAATGCTTTGCTGTGGGGGAATTCGGTCGCTCTGGCTTGGATGTGGGGACTCGGGCTGTTTTTCAGCGTGCAGATTTCCTTTATGTTCGGGATGAACGGGCTGCTGATGTTCGCGATCCCTAATGCCTTCGGTCTCATGCTATTCGGCGTGCTGACCGAGATGGTGGCGAAGCGCCATCCCGGCGGGAACGAATCGTTGGCTCTGTTTTTCGATAAATTCGCCAAGCCCTTCCGTCTCATCTTCTATATCTACCAGATTGTTGCGCTCTCGCTGACGGTCTTCGCTCTCGTGAAATACCTTTTCGTGCCACTGCTTGGGACGATCGAAGGCTTTAACGGGAATGGAGTGGTGGCACTGGCTGTGACCATGACGGTATTTGTTCTGCTCGCCGTCGGCTGTCTGTTTGGTGAAGAGTTCGGCATTCGGAAAATCAAGGCCGGGCACGCGTTGCTTGGAGGGTTGCTTTTCATCTGTATCCTCGTGGTGCTTTTCTCCCTCGGCGGGACATCGATAGGTAAGGGCAGCGAAGGACTGGGGATGGAAAATGGCTACACTTACAACCGTTTCTGGGGGCTGGCGGTTCCACTTTTCGTGGGGCTGCTCTTCGGGCCGTGGTTAGATCTCCAGCACTGGCAGAGGGCGATCCAGATCCATAGGGAAAAAACCTCGATCCGACTCAGTTACATTTTCGGCGGCCTGATCTTCTTCTGCCTGCTGATTTTCCACGGATACCTCGCCATGTGGGTCATGGGCAATGCGAAGGACAGCTTCGCCCTCGCTACCTCCAAGCTCGATGATCTGGTCTATGGCCACCACATTGTCGTGCAGTATTTCTCTAGCGGATTTTCCGGTAACTCATGGATACCCGCTGCTTACTTCGGCTTCCTCGTGATTTCCATCCTGACCACCCTGGATAGTGGTTATGTTTCGCTGAAATGGTTCTTGGAGAAAAACGTCGAGAAGAGCGAGAACATGCTCCTATCGATCATCCCGAAGCAGATTGTTTCCTCTCCTATCCCCACTTTCCTGATTGTCGCAGTGGTCACACTCATCGGGTATTTCGCGAAGTTTGAGCTGGAGTATTTCATGGTGTTCTTCGCTTCGTTTTTCGTGGGCTACGCTGCGCTGGCGATCGCCCGGTGCTTCGTGCCGAACAGCCAGCAACCGCTGCCGCAGATCCGGATGTTTTCCATGGCCTGCCTCTGCCTGGTTATCTTCGCCTTTGGCTACATGGTGGATCAGAACGCACTGATGTATGTCGGTTCGCTCCTGCCGCTGGTCTACGTGGTATGGCTCGTCACGACCACGGACTTGCTCCGTCTCGTCACAGAAAAAGCAGGCGAGGTGATGGATGCTGCAGCGGAAATTCCTGCGATCAAAGCGATTGCCAAAACTGAGCAACCGGCCCGCACCGAAGTGGCCGCTCCTGTTTCCGGAGGCACCCACGATGTAGCGGGTCACTTCGAGGGGAAATGGTTCGTCTATTCCATGATCGCCACTTATCAGGACACGAATTCCGTCGGGAACGTCTATTTCGGAATGTATCCGCTGTATGTCGGTAAAACCCGTGAACTGTTCTTCAATGCTGCGATGCCGGATTTTGATCTGAAGAGTACGAAGTTTTACATCCTCACCAGATCCTTTGAGCACAAGTTCGTCCGTGAAACCCGTGAGTTCGACACCATCACGGTTAAAATCAAGGTGAAGGAGACGAATCGGAAATTCTGCACTCTGGAGCACCAGATTTTCGGATCCGAGGGGCAGCTTCTCGGAAAAGGCCAGCAAAGCCTGCTCTTCGTTTCCTCAAAGGACTACGGTCTGCTGGATATCCCGCCGGAGGTTTACACGGCGTTTATCAAATATCTGTGAGACCGGTGGGTAAACTCGAATAATCCGACTTTTTCGGTCTGGTTTGGGTGGGACGGATTTCCACACCTGCCTGACCACAGTTTCTAGTTACACCCTTGCAAGCTCCCCCTGTTTCTTCAGAATCCTGCGCATGGAACATCACGTGTATTTTTGGCTGAAGGATGAGTTTAAAAACGAAGTTGGCCGTGTGCGGATGGAGGCAGCGCTTAACGAGTTGGTGAAATCAACGAACGTCTCGAAAGCTCATTGGGGAAAGCCTGCGCCGACTGCGGAGCGCCCGGTTACCGATCATTCCTGGGATTACGGAATTTCCTTCCACTTTGATACGATGGAGGCTCACGAGAAATACCAGAAAGCCGATCCCGTGCACGATGCATACTCCGGCGGGAACAAGGAGATGTGGGCGAAGGTGATGGTTATGGACCTTGCCTGATCTCCCGTAGGCTACATCATTGATCGAGTGTCTCGCCGCGCAGGGTGAACACCTTGCGGACGGTATCCTCGATGAGGTTGTTCGGGCAGGAGGCACCGGCAGTGAGGCCGACGGTGATGTGCTCTTTCCCGGCGAAGATACCTGCATAGTCCGATGTGGCTTCCTGTTTGTGATGGAGATCGTAGTGGACGATGAGACCCAGGGATGTGATCTGGGAGGCATCCCGGATGAAGAAGGTGGGGAGTTCTTTTTCGCCTATCTCGACGAGGTGGGCGGTGTTCGAAGAATTGTAGCCGCCAACTACGAGCAGGAGATCCATTTTAGTTTTTAGCATCTCGAAGAGCGCGTCCTGCCGCTCTTGGGTGGCTCCGCAAATGGTATCGAAGACAGAAAAGTTCTCCGATGACTCGTCGCGGTCGGAAATTGCTTTTGCGAGGCGTTTCTGGATTTCCAGGGTCTCGCTTTTCAGCATGGTCGTCTGGTTGGCGACGCCGATTTTTTTCAAGTGGATGTCTGGGTCGAATCCGTCTTCGTAAGAAGCTTCGAAGCGTTTGAGGAAGGCGTCTTTGTCGCCGCCGTTGCGGATGTAATCGCAGACGAAGTCGGTATCGGCGAGGGTGAGGATGATGAGGTAGTGACCGTCCTTATTTCCGCCGAGGGCGCGGGATGCGGTGGCTCGGGTTTCCTCATGGTTTTCCTTTCCATGGATGATGGAGGTGATGCCGTCCTTTGCGTATCCGCGCACCCGCCGCCAAACTTTCATGACATCGCCGCAGGTGGTATCGACGGTGTAACAGCCACGTTCCTCGATTTTCTCCATGAAGGAAGTCGGTGCGCCGAATGCGGGGACAATGACTACGTCTTCGGGCGTGAGTTCGTCATAGGTGGCATCGATCTTTTTCCACGGCAGGGAAACGATGTTCATTTCACGGAGGTGCCGGTTCACATCCGGGTTGTGGATGATTTCCCCGATGAGGAAGATTCGGTTCTCGGGAAATACTTTCCGGGAAGCGTAGGCGAGGTCGATGGCGCGCTCGACCCCGTAGCAGAAGCCGAAATCCTGGGCGAGGAGGAGGGTGGTGTGGCCGCGCGTGATTTTCCCGCCCGCATCCCTGATTTTCTCGACGAGGGAGGACTGGTAATGGACGGCCACCTCTGCGGAGACGAGCTCCATCACATCCGGACGGCGGACGTTTATTCTCGGGCGTTTTTTTGCGGGCGCGGACATGGGAGTAACAGACACCAGAAAGCAGAGGCCAGAAACCAGAAAATGCGGAAGCTCCCCGAAGTGCGGCGCTTCAGTTATTTCTTTAGGGAGGACAGGTAGGCCACGAGATCCCGGATCTGGCCTTTCTTGAGGACGGTGCCTTCGAGTGAATGGTTGAAACTTTCCGCATAAATCTTGCCGTGATCGGCATTCCCATCACCGTCGCGGTCTTTAATTACGCCGATTATGAGCGTTCATGATCCCGTGACGGGCACCGGAACGGTAGCGCAAGCAGTAGGTAGAGCACGAGAGCCAGTCCCTGCATCGCAAAGAGATACAGCGGCCATGCTCCGAGGTGGTCGATGAGCGAAGGATTGTCTGGTGGGCGAGAGGAGAAAGCGAAGTTGGTTTTCAGGGCGGTGTTCACTGCGAGGGAAAACGTGTGGTAGAGGATGGAGATTCCGAAAACCTCCAGCGGGGATCTCCACCAGGGCGTCTTGGGTCGCCATTTCAGGACAATGGGAATGTAGAGCGCCGCAGCCACGATGGCGAAGTGCTGGATGAAGAAATGGATAAACGGCAGTGAAGGCGGGCCGATGCTGATCGCCGGTGTGAGCAGTGCCTGGGTGGTAGCGGCGATGCCCCAGAAATACGTCAGCGTGAGCAGGATAGGCTTCCGCGTGAAAAGTGCGAAGCCCGCGACGATGGCGGCAAGATCACAGAGATGAAGCGGAAGGACATTGTCCAGCGCGACCGGATACCCACGCCACGCAAATAAAGCGAACGGATAGGATGCGAGACACAGGAATGCGATGATAGCGGTGACGAAGCGCTGGTTTTTCTCCGATCGCTTTGCGAAAATAATCAGCCCCGCCGTGATCGAGAAACCGATGGCGAGGGTGATGTAGTGGGTGGAAGTGAAGGGGTGGAAATGCATGGAAGTAAAAAGTGCCGAGTGATCAGTGATCAGTGGGAGAGGGTCGATTTTAATCGGCCGGGAATGTTACGTTCTTAGTTGGATCAGAAAGTATTTCCCGGTTTTCTTCGAGCCTCTTTTCTCGATCAGTCCGGCTTCCAGAAGAGGGTTGAGCACGTTCATCGCTCCCTGTTTCGAGAGCGAAAGTAGATCCCAGATTTCGGTGGGAGCCAGCGATCCGTGATCTCGGAGGAGGAGGAGGAGTTTTTCCTGCTGCGGTGTGAGGGTCAGCCTGGGCACGCCTTTGCTTTGGAATTCTCGGATGCGGAGCCATACCCGTTCCAGGGTCTGGTGGAGTCCTCTCGCGCAGTATTCCAACCATTCGGAAAGGTCTTCCCCGCCGCGCCGCACCTGATCAAGCGCCGCGTAGTAGCCGAGCCTGTCCTCCCAGTAGTATTCGTCGACCGAAAAGATGTGGTGGGTGTCGAAGCCGCGCCGGTAAAGCTCCCATAGCGAGAGGGCGCGTCCGGTGCGGCCGTTGCCATCGGCGAATGGGTGGATGTCCTCGAAGCGGTAGTGCAGAATCGCCGAACTCAGGATGGGGGAAATTTTCGGGGCTTCGTCATTCCACCAGGTAAGTAACTCGAACATCAGCGGTGAAACATCGGCAGGGTTGGGAGGAAAATGATCCCCGACCCGCACGCCAATGGTGCGATAGCTCCCTGCTTGTCCCTGATCCATCACCTCGCCGGCGAGGATCCTGTGGAGATCGAAGAGATGTTCGTGACGGATTTTTTTTAGAAACGAATTTTTTTCCACATAACGCAGGCCGGCGAAATAGTTCGTCACTTCGCGGGTGGAGCGGGGATCGTAGGCGGCAAGCTCAAGGCCCTCCTCAAGAGCGCGCACTTGGGCGAGGCTGAGTGGATTTCCCTCGATGGCAGTGGAGGCGTGAACGTTTCTCGTGCGGCTGTCTTTCTGAAGCGCGGGAATCCATTGCAGGTCGATGGACGCACCCTGGATCCGCTCGCGCAGCGAGGCGATCTCCTCCACGTGGGAGAGAAGACTGGAGCTGATTGAGAAAACGGGTTGGTAGCTCATCGCGTGATGAGTAAAGTTTAAGTCAATCTATGGGTCAAGTAGATAAGTCAATTGTGAGTCAACTTTGCAGTTCGAGCGGCATTATGCCCGGATCTCGGCGGTGGCGGGGATTTGGGAGAAAATCTGTTTTGCGATGGATTGGATCTGCTCGTCGGTGACTTGCAGGAGGTTTTCTCGGGCTTCCTGAGGGGAGGGGATGTGGTTGTGGAAAAGTAGGCCTTCACCGGCCCAGGCGGCGTGGGCGGCGGTGGATTCGAAGGCGAGCTTGGATTGGGCAATGGCGAGGCGCTTCGCGCGTTCGAGTTCCCCCGGGCGCGGGCCGTTGGCGGCTAGATCTTCGGTTTCTTTGAAAATGGTTTCGAGGGATTCTTCGCGGGAATCAGGATCTAGCCCGGCGATAATGTGTAGGGCTCCGGTTTCGTGGAAGAGGGAGGTCTCCGATCCGATCTGATAGCAGAGCCCACGCTCCTCGCGTAGCTCGGTGAAGAGACGGGAAGAGGAGGATTCGCCAAGGATGAGAGAGAGCAGGCGGAGGGCGTGGCGTTCATCCGCATGACGGCCGGGGGTATGCCAGGCCAGAGCGAGTTGGAGCTGATCAGTGGGGCGGCTCTCGATGATCTCGCGGGTAGGTGATGGTGTGTAGCCGAGGCGAAGGGGAGGCTTCTTGAATTTCTTCGGAAGCAGCGGGAGAAGGGTTTCGAGAATTTCCTCGGCACTCATTGGCCCGGCTGTTGCGATGACGAGGTCTTTGCGGAAATGATGTTGCTTCGCGAAATTTTTCAGCCGTGAGCGGTCGATTTTTTCGATGGACTCCAGTGATCCGGAAATTGACTGCCCCAGCGGATGTGAAGGCCAGAGGGCGGAGGCGAGGAGGTCGTTGATGTGATCGGAAGGGCTCTCCCGTATCATAGTGATTTCCTCGCCGATGACGTCGCGCTCTAGGTCGATTTCGTTTTCTGGAAAGGTGGAGTGCCAGACCATGTCTGCGAGAACTTCAATGAGGACGGGCATCAGTTCCGCCTCGCCTTGAGCTTCGTAAACCGTGTGGTCTTCCGAGGTGCACGCATTCGCCTGTCCACCACCGGACTCGATGGCGAGGGTGAGTTCCTTGGCGGAGCGGGTCTTGGTGCCTTTAAAGGCCATGTGCTCGGAGAAATGCGCGAGGCCTGTGGGGATGTTCCCTGTTTCATCGCGGGAGCCGACCGGGATGTAAATGGAGAGCGCGGAGCACTCGGATTCCGGGAGATGGGCGTGGGCAAGGCGTGGGCCGGCTGGGAGATCGTGGGTGGAGTAGGTGGCAGGCACGCAGCTACGCTAAATTTCAAAACTCAAAATTCAAAGGTCAATGAAGAGGAAGATTCACCGCAGAGGCGCGGAGGTCGCAGAGGGGCGCAAAGCCAGTCCTCTAAAACTTTTTTATTTGCTCTTCCTCCGCGCTCCTCCGCGACCTCTGCGCCTCTGCGGTGAAAATCATTTACCGGAGTGGATGGCGACTAGATCGGCCGGGGTGGTGATCTTTGGGTTGGGGGAGGTGGAGGGGACGAGTTTTACTTTTTCGCCGTAGGCTTCGATGGCGGAGGTTTCGTCGGTGACCTTGATGTCACTTTCGAGGATGTGGGCGTAGGCGGCACGGATGAGATCGGCTTGGAAAATTTGGGGGGTTTCCATGAACCAGAGGTTCTCGCGGGGGACGGATGTTGTGGTGAAATCGGATTCGTCGGAGCGTTTCAGGGTTTCGGTGACGCGGCGGGCGAGGGAGGCTGCTCCATTCTCTTTCGCGGCGGCGATGGTGGCGAGGATGTCGGCTTGGGAGACGAGTGGGCGGGCGGCGTCGTGGATGGCGATGAGTTCCGCATCCGGGGAAACGGCGGCGAGGCCGTTGGCGACGGAGAGGTGGCGGGCGGATCCACCACCGACGCTTCGGACGGGTTTGGTGAAAGTGGTTTCGTCGAGCAGGGCGAAGCGCTCGGGTGGGCAGACGATCAGGACTTCGGAAACGGCATCACAAGCGAGAAATGCGTCTAGCGTGCGCGAGAGCACGGATTTGCAATCGATAAGTGCGGCGAGCTTGTCGAAGCCCATGCGCTGGCTGCTGCCGGCGGCGACGAGGATGGCGGTAACTTTGCTCATACTTGGTGGGAATTGAACCGCAAAGGCTCTGTGGCGGAAAGAAAAAGCGGATTACTCTAGCTTTCCTTTCCTGTAGGAACGAATTATTTGCTCAGCACGCCCCTATCTATAACGGTTGGGGTGAAATATTTTATGAACCGGAACCGAATCGATCAGATTATCTCAGGAGTGAAAAGCCAGCCTGCCGACGATGCTTTGCTGGCCAAAGCCGCTGTGGATCTTGCTGCCGAGTTGCTGAACGAAAGCCGGGAACTTGAGACTCGGTCGGAAAAACGTCAGGGCGAAAAACTTGCACGGATGATGAAGGACGAATCCGGCAAGGCGTTCACATTGGCGATGGCGGATCAGGTCTTCCGTCCGCCTTCTTGGGAACGCTCCGCCTCGCAGTTCCGGCATCTGGTGTCTTCTTACGGAGTGCCGGAGTTTTTGGCTTCCTACGAGCGGGCGGCGATGGCCGTCGGGACTTTCGCATCATCGTATTTCGCGGGTTTGGTGATGCCTGTGGTGACTGGCGCTGTGCGGCATGAGAGCGCGTCGGTCATTTTACCTGCGGAGAACGACAAGCTGAAGCCTCACCTGCAGAGGCGAAGCGATGAGGGGATGCGGATGAATCTCAATTTGCTCGGAGAGGCGATTCTGGGAGAAGGCGAAGCCGAGAAGCGCATCCAGGCGATTCTCGGCCGTATCGCCGATCCGAATGTGACTTATGTTTCAGTGAAAATTTCGGCGATCTTCAGCCAGATCCATTTGATCGCCTATGACGAGACGGTTGAAAAAATTAAAACGCAGCTGCGTCGGCTATATCGTGCGTCCATAGCGAATCCGACCAAGGGCAAGCCGAAGTTCGTCAATCTCGACATGGAGGAATATCGGGATCTGCGCCTGACTTGCGATGTGTTCCGCCAGCTTCTCAGCGAGCCAGAATTTTTCTACCTCGAGGCGGGAATCGTATTGCAGGCATACCTTCCCGATTCGTGGGCAGTTCAGAAGGATTTGAACACATGGGCGATGCTGCGGAGCGAAAAAGGTGGAGCCGGTATCAAGATCCGCATCGTGAAAGGCGCGAACCTCGCGATGGAATCCGTGGATGCGGAGCTTCACGATTGGGATCTCGCCCCCTACGAAAGCAAGGAAGAGGTAGACGCGAATTTCAAAAGAATGCTCCATGAAGGCTGTCAGAAAAACGTCGCGAAAGCGGTGAAGCTCGGAGTCGGGAGTCACAATCTTTTCGATATCGCCTACGCACTTTTGCTGCGGGAGCGGGAGGGTGTGACCGAAGCAATCGAGTTTGAAATGCTGGAGGGCATGGCGAATCATCAGGCGCGGGGGGTGAGAGACGCCGCCTCTGGTGTGTTGCTCTACGCGCCCATCGTCCGGCACGATGACTTTCCCAGCGCGATCGCCTACCTCGTCCGCAGGCTCGATGAGAACACTTCTGAGGGGAATTTCCTCCACGATGTTTTCGCGATCAAGGAAGGTAACCCGGCATGGGAAGATCAGAAGAAACGCTTCCTCGCCGCCTGTGCGAGAAAGGACGACATCGCGTCGGAAAAAGCCAGGAATCAGGACCGGAACAAGGAAACCTTTTCGGAACAACCCAAAGATGAGCCGTTCCACAGTGCCGCCGATACGGATTGGGCTCTGCGTGTGAATTCGAAATGGGCACGGGAGAAAGTGGACCTGCAACGGGATTCGGATGTCGCGCCGGTGCCGCTTGTCATCGCTGGCAATGAGGAAGCGGGCGAGACAGAGGCGACCGTGGAGGATCCGTCGCGTCCCGGGAAAACTTCCTACATCCATGCGATGGCTGGATCGGAGCAGATCGAACGCGCGCTCAAATGTGCCGAGGAAAGCCGAGCGGCATGGGTGGAGCGTGGTTTTGAGGGACGGGCTGAGCTGCTACGGAAGGCTGCGGTGGAGATCGCGAAAATCCGGGGAGAAGCGACCGCCACCATGGTGATGGATGCCGGTAAGTCCGTGATGGAGGGCGATGTGGAAATTTCGGAAGCCATCGATTTCGCGAACTACTATGCACGTCGTATTGATACCGATGGATGCGAGCTGCAACCCTTCGGCACCGTGCTCGTCACGCCGCCGTGGAATTTTCCTTTCGCGATTCCGTGTGGCGGAGTTCTCGCTGCTCTTGTTGCTGGCAACACTGTCATCCTCAAGCCAGCGCCCGAGACGGTTCTCACGGGATGGGTGATGGTGCAGGCGCTGTGGCGAGCAGGTATTCCCCGCGACGTGCTCCAGTTTCTGCCCTGCCCGGACAACGAACTTGGGCAGTCGCTTGTAACGGATGATCGTGTCGGGGCGGTAGTTCTGACCGGTGGCCATGAGACGGCTCTGATGTTCTTGGGCTGGAAGCCGGACCTTCACCTTTTCGCGGAAACCAGTGGCAAGAACTCCCTCATCATCAGCGCCGCCGCCGATCTCGATATGGCGGTTAAAGATCTGGTAAAAAGCGCCTTCGGGCATTCGGGGCAGAAATGTTCCGCGGCTTCTATCGGGATTATCGAGGCGGAGATTTATGTATGCCCGGCTTTCCGTAGGCAGTTGCGAGATGCAGCGGCTTCGCTTGAGGTTGGATCGGCGTGGGATTTTCCCTCGTTCTCGACTCCTGTCATCCGCGTTCCCGGCGAGGCTCTGGAGCGAGCGCTGACAAGTCTGGAGCCGGGTGAGGAATGGCTTCTGGAACCCCAAATGGTTGATGCAAATCCCTGCCTGTGGTCGCCGGGGATCAAGCTCGGTGTCGCGCCGGGAAGCTGGTATCACCGCACCGAATGTTTCGGTCCCGTGTTAGGGCTCATCCGCGCGGACAATTTAGATGATGCGATCCGCATCCAGAACGGTTCCGAATTCGGCCTCACCGGCGGGATTCATTCGCTCGACGACCGTGAGACGGAAGCTTGGAAAGAGCAGGTGGAAGTCGGTAACGCTTACGTGAACCGTCCGATCACCGGAGCAATTGTAGAGCGCCAGCCCTTCGGTGGATGGAAGCGCTCTTACTTCGGACCAGGCGCGAAAGCGGGAGGCCCGAATTACGTCTCCCAGTTCGGCGATTGGAAAAACGTTTCCCTTCCGAAAAAATCGTCCGGGGTTGAGCTTCCGATTCTTGAAAAACTACAAGTGGATCTCCCTGCTGAGGCAGACGCGCTTGCGGCCTTCGCGAGTAGTGACGAGTTTTGGAAGGAAAAGGAATTCGAGAAAGATCACGATCCCAACGGCCTACGCTGCGAGGCGAATATTTTCCGTTACCGCATGTTCAGGCATGCCTGGATCCGCGTCGGGTCGGAGATCAGTGACCGCGATGCCGCACGTCTTATCCTGACCGCTGAGGCAGTCGGGATGCCATATGAGTTCAGTTCGGAAACCCGCAGGGAATGGATGGAGAATCTGGGGATTGATGTAAAATTCGAGTCCGAAGAGGAGCTGCTGGCAAGGTTTCCCACCAGTTCCAAGATCGCAGATCTCATGCGTGCGCCCGATGCCTCCCCGGCATTACGCCAAGCCGCGAACCATGCGGGTATCCGGGTCGCCGGAGGCCCCGTTGTCTGGGACGCAAGGCTTGAACTGCCCGTCTGGTATCGTGAGCAATCGATCAGCGAGACCCTGCACCGCTATGGAAATATTGTGGTGACTCCTGCGGCGCTGGGGAAAGGGAAGTAGGGAAGGCGCGTTTACAGCGCTTTTCCACTAGAGATCCGGATAGTGAATCTCGGGGGATTTACCTCCCCAGATGGGATTTTCTGGGGATAGGAGGTCGATGCCGTCGCGGTAGATGTGGCCGTCTTTGTGGATAGTCACTGAGGTGACCGAGTTATCGACGCGAAGGAAGACGGCTTTGCGATCGAAGGGTTTTGGATCGAATTTCGTGGTGCCGGCGATAATGAGGGCGAACGCGACGAGAGGGGAGGTTGGATCGCCTGTGGTGGAGAGTCCGGAGATGTAGGCGAAGCCGCATGAGCCGAGTTCGAGGATGTTCCCGGGGGTGACATCTCCGTAGAATGCCGGCTTGAACCACTTGGGTTGGCGGTTGAGGAGGGAAGAATCGGGTGGTGGCGATGAGGGTTCCTCGGGCTGGGTTTTGGAGGCTTGGAGGGACAGGAATGTCCCTCCTCCTTATAAGAGCCTTGCCCGGAGGAGGTCGGTGACCTGCTTGGGGTTGGGTTTGGTGGGGGCGGAGCGCATTACTTTTCCGGTGAGGAAGTTGATTAGCTTTTCGTTGCCGGCTTTCACGGCGGCTACTTCATCGGGATTTTCGGCGATGATTTGGTCGACTAGGGAATCGAGCTCTCCGGCGGAGGTGGGTTTGAAGCCCATTTCATCGGCGATGGCGGCGGGCGCTTTTTCCGGGGAAGCGAAGAGGACGCTAAAGACTTCCTTGGCTTGGTTGGGGGCGAGTGTGCCGTTTTCCACTAGGGTAAGGAGGTCGCGGAGTTTTTCGGGGGGGACAGGGCAATCGGCGATGCTGATGGATTGCTCGTTGAGGGTGCCGAGGAGGTTGTTGATGAGGAAGTTGGCGGTTTTCTTGGCGGGAATGGCCGGGTCTGCGGTGGCTTCGAAATATTTCGCGAGGTGGCTGTCCGCGGTGAGGACGGCGGCATCGTAGGTGGTGAGGCCGAAGTCGTTTTCGTAGCGGGAAATTTTGCTGAGGCGCGGCTCGGGGACTAGTGGTCTGACCGTTTCTAACAGAGGTGCGGTGGCGATGGGGAGTAGATCCGGGCAGGGGAAGTAGCGGTAGTCGTGGGCGTTTTCCTTAGTGCGCATCATCTGGGTCTCACCGAGATCGTCGTTCCAGCGGCGGGTGGATTGGATCTGGGGGATTCCGGCATCGAGTTCCTCGGTCTGGCGGGCGATCTCGTAGTGGATAGAGCGACGGATGGCGGAGAAGGAGTTGAGGTTTTTTAGCTCTACTTTTTCGCCTAGGGAGTCGGATTCGTTTACGCGGAGGGAGATGTTTACGTCGCAGCGGAGGTTGCCTTTTTCTAGGTCGGCGTCCGAGGTGTTGCAGGAATGGAGAACCATTTGCAGGGAGCGGAGGTAGGCGAAGGCTTCTTCGGCGGATTCCAGATCGGGCTCGGTGACGATCTCCATGAGGGGAGTGCCGGCGCGGTTGAGATCGATGAGGGAGGTGGTGGCGAGGTGGGTGGATTTCGCCACGTCTTCTTCGAGGTGGATGCGGTTTAGGCGGACGATTTTGTCCGGGGTTTTGATGTTCTTCCTCGCGTCTGTGGGGTAGCAATCGTCGAAGAGTGGCACGCCGCCGCCGAGACAGAGTGGGAAATCCATCTGGGTGGTTTGGTAGTTTTTCGGCATGTCTGGGTAGAAGTAGTTCTTCCTATCCCAGCGGGAAAATTCTGGTGAACTGCAGCCGAGGGCGAGGCCGGTGAGGAGGGTTTTCTCGATGGCGAGCTTGTTGAGGACGGGGAGTGCGCCGGGGTAGCCGAGACAGACGGGGCAGGTGTTGGTGTTCGGGTCGTCACCGAAGGAGGTGCGGCAGGCGCAGAACATCTTGGTGTTGGTGTTTACTTGGGCGTGGACTTCGAGGCCGATGGTGACTAAATATGACATGGAATTGAGTGGAAAGTGCCGAGTGATCAGTGATCAGTGGTAAGACTTGGGTTGTGGGGAAGATTTATCGCGAAGGCGCGGAGGAAGACTTGGGTTGGGGGATTTTTAACCACGGAATACACGGAACACACGGAACACACGGAA
>CAJJBR010000032.1 GCA_905182475.1 Akkermansiaceae bacterium
CTTCCTGCCTTCCTGCCTTCCTGCCTTCCTCATTTATTTTTATCAAGAAACCCGATCAGCATGGTACATTCCATCCGCCTGATAAGATTTTACGCAGCACTAGATTCACGACTCGACGCGCAACGCAGCTATTGGAAAAAAGCGTCGAGCTTTCTGACCCTCGCGACCATCGGAAGCCTTTTTCTCAAGACCTTAAAAATCCCCAGCCGTCAAATTAAGGTTTTCTGGGCACTAGCACGACTCAGCTTCATTTTCCCCCAAACCAAAAGCGACACCGTCACCACGGCGAAGAACGGGACCTGCCAGATTAGAGCGTTGGCGAGCTGGTTGCCCTCCGGCTCTGGTGGAAAGGATGCGAGCAGCATGGAAAACGCGAGACTGAAAGAGCCATAGCCGAGATTGAAGGCGAGGCCTTTTACCGAAAGAACGGTAGCGCGCTTTGAGGAGTCCGCTTCCCGGTTCAGCGCTCGGCTGAGGGTAAAACCAAGGAAGCCCATGGTCATCATCAGAAGCATCGCCGGGACAAGGCACCAAAAGGAATTGGACGGAACGATACCACTCAGTCCGATAAGCCCTAGCCCGGCTGCGAAGCCTAGATTGGCGAGGGTTCCAAAGCGCTTGTTGAGCCTCGCTGCAATCGCGGGCACCACATATCCACCCAGACCAATGCCTGCACCGATGAATCCAAACGACCACTCGGGAAGCTCGATGAGACGGTAATAGCTGCTGGTGATCGTAGCGAAGTTCCGGACAACGGAATCAATCGCAAGTCCTACCACCACGAAAACAAGAGTGTTCGGATTCGTGAAAACCCACTTCGCCGTATCCAAGGTGAGGCCGACGGCTTTCCCGCAGGATTTCCAAAAAGAGCCTTCGCGGATTTTTTTCGGCTCCACCATGCGCAGGGTGATAAAAAGGCAGATAAGCCCCTGTACCAGAACCATCGCAACAGGCAGGCGGTGGGCGATTTCCGTGGAAATTTGTAGGAATTCCGGTAGCACCCGGTTGACGATGGACGGATCATACATCAGCCCGCCTATTACCATCGCCAGCACGAAAGCTACGGAACGGTAGCGCATCGCCATGGAGAGCACGTCGTCCCAAGCATCCTCCCGTTTCCCCTCGGGTAATGAATCGTAGGCGAGTGCCTCATCCGCTCCGCTGGCCGCAGCTTCGGAAAGCCCTGAAAGCAAGCGGTTCGCCACGCATAGGGAAAACAGAAGCCATCCCCCATCCTTGGGAGCAAAGAGGAGGCAGGACATTTCCAAAACCATGAGAACAGATGCGGAAACGAGCAGAGTCTTGCGTCCAAGAGTGTCAGCAAGTGCCCCTGAAGGGACTTCGAAGAGAAAAATCGTCGCCGCCCAGACAAGGTTCAGCATCACATACTGACCCAGCGTGAGGCCGAGATCCAGAAATAGAATGGCAAGAATCGGGTAGTAGGCGCGGGCATTGTACAGCGTCGTAAACCAGACATACCTGCCGGGGTTTTTGCTGGTGCCATCGGCCTCGCTCATCTGCGGTGAAAGCTAACGGCAAATCGCAACCGGAAAACCTCAATCTGACACAAGGATCTAACCGAACCTTCCGGGATCAAGCTGCGACAGCCCGATCGGGCTGACCTCACCGGAAACGAGTTTTTCGACCAGCCAGCCCGTCGCGGGGGCAAGGCTGAGACCCATCATCACATGGCCTGTCGCCGCGATAACACGTCGCTGCCCGGGCACGTGACCGAGATATGGAAGACCATCCGGCGAACAAGGACGGAGTCCCACCCATGGCTCGATTCCCTCGAAATCTGCTTTTGTGAAATCCGGATAGAAACGGCAGAAATTCTCCACGACCCCTTCGAGCCGCTTGGGGCTGACTGAGGTATCGGAGCCACAGATTTCCATCGTCCCGGCGACACGTAAGCTATCGCCCATCGGTGTCACGGCGACACGGCCTTCCTTAAGTAGGCTGCACAGGCGCAGGGATTTTCGCGGCTTCGGAAGCGTGAAGGAGTAGCCCTTTCCGCCTTGCATCGGCATCCGCAGGCCCAGCTTGCGGGCCAGCTTGATCGTCGCGATCCCGCCGGCCAGGACAATGCGGTCACCCTCGATCGAATCCCCCGCCGCCGTTTTCACCCCGATCACTTCCTTACCCTCACGAATAAAATCGACAGCATCGTCCTCCACGAAAGTCCCCCCGTCTCGGGAAATCCCCTTCCTCAGTGCGTTGGTGAAATCCAGCGGAGTGAGATGGCAATCCTGTTTCCACCAGACGCCGCCGGCCGCAGCGACCTCCGCATCCGGCTCGAACTCACGCAAGCGCTCCTTATCGAACAGCTCTGCCTCCAGCCCAAGCCTGTGCGCCGCCTCGACAACTTCGGTCTCCTCCTCCAAGCCCTTCTCGCTCTGGCAAAGCATTAGCAGGCCACGCTCGGTCAGCGTGTAACCCTCGCCCTTGGAAAGCTCTTGGTGCAGCCGGTGGCTCTGCAGACTGAGATCGCACAGGAGCTTTTCGCTAGCTGCTACATGCTTCGCATTTGCATGACGGAAGAAAATCCAGATCCAGCGGGCGAGATCGATGTCGATGCGCGGCCGGAGGAAAAACGGTCCCTTCGGATCCAGCATCCAGCGCAGCCCCTGCCCGATCACACCCGGCGCGGCGAGTGGGATAAAATGGCTAGGGACAACCATCCCGGCATTGCCCGCCGAACCGCCGGAGAGCAGCGAAGGATCGCGCTCGATCACGGTCACCTTGCGCCCGGATTTGGCAAGGTAGTAGGCGCTCGCCAGCCCAATCACCCCACCGCCGACCACCACGACGCTTTCCGTTTTTTCGTTCCCAGCAGTCATCAGTTTTTTTTGAAAATGTTTTCCGTCGCGATCCCGAATCGGAATGGATCATCCGGTTCGATGATGATCTCGCTCTCCGCAGTGATCCATGCCTTTCCCGTGACGATGGGCGTGATCCTTTCCGCATCGATGCGGCGATAGCGCCCCTCGAACACCGTCCCTACTATCCCCGCCTGTCGGAAAATCTTCCCTTCCGCGAGATCGCCGTCCGCCGCGAGGCAAGCGAGCTTCGCACTCGTCCCGGTTCCGCATGGTGACCTGTCGTATGCTCCTCCCGGGCAGAGGACAAAATTTTGGCTGTCTGCATCCAAACCCTCCCTCGGCTCCCCAAAAACCTCCACATGGTCGATCAGTGCCCCATCCTCGCTGCGGACACCCGAGGAATCCAGCACTCGCCGCACAGCCATCGAGAACGCAATCAAGTCCGCGATCCCCGATTGCTCGACAGGCGGCCCCTGCCCCGCGATGAGGAAAAACCAGTTTCCACCCCAAGCAATGTCACCGCTGACCTCGCCGTAGCCCGGAACATCGAGGACGACATTTTTCCCCGTCCGATAGCTAGGCATGTTTTCCACTGTCACGCTTCCGTCCGCCGAAAGCTGCGCCGTCACAACACCCGCAGACGTCTCCAGACGATGCCGACCAATCCCGATGCGCCCCATGTGCTCCAGTGTGCGGATCACCCCAATTGTGGCATGGATACAGCTGGGCAAGTATCCTCCGTTATTGAAAAAAACGACTGCCGAAACGCAATCTTCATCGACCGGATCGCAGAGAAAAGCCCCCACCACTGCATCGAAGCCGCGCGGCTCATTGATCAGGCAGCAGCGCATCCAGTCTGCCTCATCCCGCAGGAAATCCCGCGCAGCCACCGCGCCTTTTTCAAGCACCTCCGGGCCACCGGAAATCACCACACGGGTCGGCTCGCCAACGGTGTGTGAATCGATGATGCGCAAGCGCCTCACCGCGTCGGGTTCATTCTTACTCATCGAGACTTCGGTGTTCGGAGAAACCTACTCGCGGCCGTCCCAGTTGCTCCACCAATCACGGAAGAGCTTCCACTGGGTGTGCAGGAATTGCTTTTGGCTGGCGCTCAACTTGTCGGATCCGTAAATCTGGTAGCGATAGGCATCGTGGCCTTCAAGAACCATCAGTTCCTTGTAATACAAGACGAGATCCGCGCCCTCATCGAAAGTGGAGAGCACGGTCAGCGCCTCGGAAAGCTCAAGTGCATGTTTGCGTGCCTGCTGGTCGCCCTTCGCGGCCTTGCTTGCCAGCTCCACGTAACGGAGGATTTCAGTAGGTAATGCGTTGCCCACACCGGTGATCGCACCGGTCGCACCGCAATTGACGAAACCGTGGAAGACCTGGGTGTCGACGCCCGCCATCAAGGTCAGATCGTCATCGCCGCTGGTGATAAATTCCGCCGCATAGCTCAGCGAATCCGCACCGCCGAATTCCTTAAACCCGATCAGGCTGGAGAACTCCGCACGAAGGGCGAAAAAGAGGTCGGCCTTGGTTTCGAAACCGTAGTAGGGGCTGTTGTAGATCACAGCCGGAAGATCTCCGCCAGCTTTCAAGACACCCCGGAAATGTTCCTTCTGTGCCGCCGCGGAGCTGCCGCGTGAAAGCACACGCGGAATCACCATCAGGCCATCGGCTCCGACTTCTTTCGCATGCGCCGCGTGCTCGGCGGCAAGCTTCGAATTCTGCGCGCCTGTTCCCACGATCGTGGGGATGCCTGCCTCAACGAGACGACGGACGCCTTCCTGGCGTTGCGCATCGGTAAGCAGCGGCCAATCGCCCATGGAGCCGCAATAGACAACGCCCCGCATACCTTTTGCCATGAGGTGTTTCGCTGTATCGACAAGAGCGTCGTAATTAATTTCCCCCGCTTCGTTGCAAGGGGTCATGAGGGCGGGAATGCAGCCGGTGAATATCGGTTCGTTCATGGTTCAGTAAATAAATCGTTGTGTGAAATCCGGCGCTTCGCCGTCACGGCGCAGTTCCTAAGTGTTCCCTCCCCGCTTGTCAAAAGAGAACCGCGCCGGAGAGGCGTTTCTCTAAGCACCTGCACAAAACGGGACATTTGTTCGCGATTCCTATTTGAAGCATGCGTTTTGACTTTCCTGTCCCTCCATCTCCGGTTGGCGGTCGGAGACATGCCGCTCCAGACGAAATACAAAATAAGTCTCGCTCAGCGATCTCCGCGCCTCTGCGGTGAATCTATCCCTTCCCATTCTGCGGTCGGAGACACGCCGCTCCATATCACTCGTTCGGGCCGCGGTCGTGGTCGATGCGGAAAGTCTTCCCACGCAGCTTCGCGTTGCGGGTCTTCTGGATCGCCTGATCGGCGAGGCCTTCGGGGACATCTACGAGGCAATGCTTCGGAAAGAGCGTGATACGACCAAGGGATCCATCCGGAAGTCCGGCCTCACGATACATCATCCCTACGATGTCCTTAGGCATAATACCCGCACCTTTTCCGAGGGAAATAAACAGACGGCTCATCCCACCTTCGATAGCTCCTGCGTCGCGCACGCCGCCACGCTGGTAGCGTTCGGTGCGGTCGCCGCCACGGTCGTTGTTTCCGTAGTCGCGCTCGCGGCGGTCGCCACGGTCGCCACGGTCGGGACGCTGACGATCTTTATTGAAATCCCTTCTCCCGCCATCCGGCTCGCGGTCTTCCTGGATCGCTTCCCCTTCCCTACCGCTGGATTCGCGGAGCATGGTGATCAGTGCGCCGGCGATGTCGGTCGGGGTGTGACCCTGCTCGAGGAGACGGTCGATGTTTTCCTGGTAAATATCGAAGCCGCCCGTTTCCAGACGTTCCTTGAGACTCTCGAAAATGATGTCCGCGCGGCGTCCTTCGACCTGCTCGACGGAGGGGATCTTCTCGCGCTTGATGACCTGGCGGGTGTAGCGTTCCACACCCTGGAGACGGTAAATTTCACGCCCGAAAACAAAGCTAACAGCACGTCCAGAGCGTCCTGCGCGTCCCGTCCGCCCAATACGGTGGACGTAATCCTCGGGATCGGTCGGAAGGTCGTAGTTGAAGACAATATCAATCTCATCGATATCCAGACCACGTGCGGCGACGTCAGTGGCGACCAAAAGCTCAACAGCACCATCGCGGAAGCGTTTCAGAACGCGCTCACGCATCTGCTGGGTGATATCCCCGTGGAGGCGGTCAGCTGCGTAGCCACGGTTCACGAGATCCTCCGTGCACTCGTCCACGGAACGTTTCGTATTACAAAAGATAATACCGAGGCGTGGCGGGTTCATGTCCAGGATGCGGGAAAGCACCTCGACTTTGGAGCGCTGGCGCACCTCGTAGTAAGCCTGCTCCACGGTGGAAACGGTCCTTGCCTTCTGTTCGATCTCAATGATTTCCGGGCTATTCCCGAACTTCTTGATGAAGTTGGAAACTCCGCGGTTCATCGTCGCGGAGAAGAACATGATCTGGCGCTCTTTCGGGAGAGCTGCAAGCACCTCATCCATTTCCTCCTTGAAGCCCATGTCGAGCATGCGGTCGGCTTCGTCGAGAATCGCCATCTTGATACGGCTGGCATCGAACGATCCCCTGCGGAGATGGTCGAGCAAACGTCCAGGAGTACCGACTACGAGCTGAGCACCGTTGCGCAGGGCGCGGAGCTGACGGTCGATGGGGGCACCGCCGTAAACAGGAGTAGCCTGAAGGCCTTGCTTCTTCGTCCCAAGGCGGTGAACTTCCTCGCAAACCTGCACCGCAAGCTCACGGGTCGGGCACAGGATGAGCACCTGTGGATATTTTTCTGTGACATCAATCAGCGAGAGTGCTGGGAGGGCGAAAGCAGCTGTTTTGCCTGAACCGGTTGCAGAAAGCCCAAGGATATCCTTACCTTCCAAAGCTGGCGGAATGGCCTTTGCCTGAATTGGGGAAGGGCGCTCATAGCCCAGGATTTCGATTGCTGCCAAAAGGTCGTCGGGCAGCCCGAGCTCGGAAAAAGGAGGTGTGTCCATAAAATAAAGCCGCGAATCTTCGCGGGGAAGAGCACCTTTGCACGAGTTTCCTGAAAATTACAAGCTCGGATTCAATTTCTTCAAACGTTTCCCGAAGATCGAGCGCAATTCCGCCTCAATCGAAGAATCAAATTGAATATCTGGAAAAATGCTTTTCAAGCATCCACGGAGGGAACGGCGAAACAGCCACTGCACAAGAGATCGTATGAACCGCTGCTCAATGACAGGCATAACCTCCCGCAATACTACAAGGACCAAGAGCCACGATTTCACCTGATCCCGGGCGAATGGCAAGGCGTGCTGCTCATGAAAACCTGCGCCTACAAGACACCCGGCGAAGTAGTCCCTATCCCGGAATAAGCGCGTCATTCCTTCCAGCGGAAATACCCTGTTAGCGGGAAATCACCCAGCCTATCCTCCTCCCGGATATTCTAAGGAAACATACATACGCAGGATCATAACCCACGGTTACGCCAATCTGCTTCCGTGCGGCCTCGACAATTTTCTCTCCGGCCCCAGCAAAATAGCACCCAACCCCCAAGAAACAAAAGGCCAGCATCCTCTTCATGTTCTATAGTAAAAGTTCCGCTTGAAGAAAATGCAAGACTCACTCCAAACCAGTCCCGCATGAAGCGAATCCTTTTTCTCTGCTCTCGCAACAAGCTCCGTAGCCCCACGGCGGAGGAAACATTCCGGAACCGTCCGGGAATAGAAGTCGATTCCGCAGGCCTCGCACCGGATGCGGAAGTCTCATTGTCCGGGGAACAGATCGAGTGGGCGGATCTCATCATCGTCATGGAAAACGTTCACAAACAACGGTTGAACCGGAAATTCCGGCGATTTCTCTCGGGAAAACGTATCGTCGTTTTGGGCATCCCTGACAAATACCCCTATATGGATGAGAAACTGGTAGAACTCCTAGAGTTGAAATGTAGGCCGCATCTGGTATGATCGTCTTACAAAGGGATACCGAATTGTTCCCACAATCCGACAACCACTAGCAGCCACTTTGGAAAACCCAGCAAAGAAACATGCACGCACCTTCGTTCTCCGCGCGTTGTTGTGGCTAGCTATTGTGGTTCCCCTAGAAGCGCTGGCAGGCAGTACATACTGGCAGCTTTCCCTGAAATACTCGGAAGGCGGTGGGGCTGGATCTTGTTTCCGCAAATTCAATGCCGCCGAGCAAGAAAACTCCTCGCGCACCAAACAGAAACGGTGGAGTTTTCGAGATTCCGATTCAAATCGACTGGCTAGATAAGACCGGATCTGTTGTCTCCTCCACGCAAACGGTCATCCCGCTCGGCACCCGCGTTCCTGTTTCCGAAGGGAACACCGTTCCCGGGGTCATCCTGCCGGAGAATCTGGTTATACTGCGTGTTCCAGGCCCGGATCCTGGAGGCGCGGAGCAAATCCGTGTTTCACCGATGGCCACATTCGCGGCGTAGACGGATTCAAGCTGCATCCCCAGGTTGGCAAAGGACTTCACCTTCTTTCTTCAACAACGGACGCTCCAGCGCTTCTGCACTCCCCCACCCTTTCCCACCAGCAAGATCCGTGACTCGGGATCAGATGGCAGCAACCTGGTGATCGTCGTTTTGGGCGATGGCTATCTGCAAACGGAGATCGATAACGGAAAATATGCGGCCGACGTTGCAAGGACTCTTGCTGAATTTGAAAACACCAGTCCGTGGGATCAAATGTTGAAGGCGACAAATATTTACCGAGTAGACGTCCCCAGCAACCAGAGCGGAGCCGATAATGAAAACGGCATTGGCAATGCAACCAAAGACACGTATTTCGACACCGGATTTTACACGAGTGGCATTCCAAAACTGCTGAGCCCATCCGCATTCGGAGGAACCCGTGCCACGCAGGCTGCGGATGACGCTGTCGGTCCCGGCATGTGGAACCAGATTATCATCGTTGTGAACTCCACCTTTTACCGCGGCGCGGGAGGACTGCTCACAGTCACATCGGTAAACCCTTCGGGACCATTGGTTGCCGTCCACGAGGTCGGGCATTCATTTCCCGATCTGGCCGACGAGTATGGGGGCTCGATCACGATTTACAACGGACAGCCCCCCCTCCGAACCGAACGTTGATACCAATCCGTCTTCCCCGAAGTGGGCAATTGGATCGACTCGCCGGCACCGCCGCTACCCACACCCGATAGCAACGCCTACACTTCTGTAGTGGGCGCATTCGAAGGCGCGAGATATAATAATTTGGGACTTTACCGCCCCACAAAAAACTGCCGAATGCGCACGATCAATGTGCCTTTCTGCCCCGTTGCAGAGAGCAGCATTTGAAATCCTTTTTCGATATCGTGCCATTCACCGAATCCGTTTCGCCTGCGAATACCATTACTGCTACGGTATCCTCTTCGGAGACGTTCGTAATAAACTCAGTCCCCATTAACGACATCACCTACGAGTGGTTCTTGGACGGACAAAAGATCGAGCATGAAACGTCATCCTCATTATCCAGATCGACAGCAGAGCTTCCCGCCCCTTCCCAGCAACTGATGGTGAACGCCCGTTACACATCGGACATGATGCGCTCGGGGCAGCCTTCAGATTCGTTTTCCTGGACAGTGGAGAACACCGGGATGACTCCTAGCCAAACACCCCACTGGTGGCTGGCAGCCAACAACCTGGGAGTCGCACCAGGAGACGATCAAACAGATCCTGACAACGACGGACAGCCCAGTGCCGCCGAATACATCGCGGGAACCAATCCGATGGAAAAGAGTTCCGTTCTGCAATTTTCTACCGTGAACATCGCGCCCACTGGAGGTGTGCTGGAGTTCGTGACAGTTCCCGGTCACCGTTATCGCCTTGAATACGCTACCAAGCTAGACGACTGGCTGCCGGTCACCGGATACGAGAACATCGACGGCAGTGACGGATCGGTGCAATACGCTCTCCCCAACACCACCGATACCAGCCGCTTTTACCGGATCGTTGTATGGATTCAGTGAAATGATTGCCTTTGATCTCTTTCACCTTATCTTTGGCGCTAGCATGATCGAACTCATCACGGATCCGACACCCGGTAAAATATCCTATTTCCGGGAAATCCTCGAAGCGGAAGGCATCCGCACCTTCGTGCGGAACGAAAACATGTCCGGCACCGAGGGCATGATCCCGATCTTCCATCCCGGCCTGTGTATCGTGAAGCACTCCGACCTCGGCCGTGCAAAACAGCTCATCGCCCAGAGCCAGCCATCCGACGTTTCCGATACGGCAGCGGAGATCATCTGCTTAGCTTGCTCGGAGAAAAACCCCGGGAACTTCGCATCATGCTGGAATTGCGGTGCGGAGCTGCCAGATTGATTCCGATGAAACGAATCCTCCTCTCAGCAATCATTCTGTTTCGCCCCACTTCAATATTTGCCAAGACTTTCACCGATGGCGAAACAGGTATCCGGACAGCGGATGCCGCCGACCAATTTATGCTGCCCAATCTCACACTTGCCGAACCGTGACCACCGACCACACCACATCTCCCCACCCCGCCCTTGGTATTGACTACGGAGACGCGCGCATCGGTATCGCGGCCACCGATGATTTCGGAATCATGGCGCACCCTGTGGAAACGGTTCCCGTGGATGGCGGACAGTTCAACAATCGAATTTCAGCGATCGCCGCGATGCGGAAAATCAAAACTCTAGTGGTGGGATTGCCGTTGCGCCTAGACGGCTCCGAGGGCACTTCCGCAGCGAAGGTTAGAAAATTCGCGAAGGGACTTTCAAACGCACTCCCGGCACTACCCATGATCTTCGTGGATGAAAGTTACACTACCATGACTGCGTCAGAAAAACTCCGAGAGGCAGGTAAAAAGGCACACAAACAAAAAGGAATCATCGACCAAGCCGCCGCAGTTGAAATCCTCAACCTCTGGATGGAGGAAATTTCATGAGGCTCAAACTCACCATCGCATACGACGGTCGCCCGTTCCTTGGCTGGCAATCCCAGGCCGGAGGAAACACCGTCCAAGATTTCCTCAACGAAGCTCTAGAAGCAGTCGCCAAACAACCGTTAAAAATCCAAGGTTCGGGACGGACGGATACCGGAGTACACGCTCTGGGGCAGATCGCCCACTTCGATGCTCCGGCGGATTCAACGATGAATCCCTACAACTGGGTTCCGGCTCTGAATACCAAGCTGCCCGCTACGATCAGGGTGATGGAATGCGAGGAAGTGCCCGCTGATTTCCACAGCCGATTTTCCGCCAACGGGAAAACGTATTACTACTACATTTGCACCGATCCGGTTCTTCCCCCGCTAAAAGCCGGACTTGCATGGCACCTCCCACGTTTGCTGGATGCCGACGCGCTACAGCAAGCGCTCGATCTCTTGGTCGGAAAACACGATTTCCATGCCTTCGCCGCCTACCGTGGCAATGAGCAGGACGACACCAACTACATACGCACCATCTTCTCCGCCGATCTCGAAACCCTCGCCGACGGATACCGCATCCGTTTCCGCGGCGATGGCTTCCTCTACAAAATGGTCCGCATGCTTACCGGCTCTACGATCAAAGTAGCTCAAGGGCGACTGCGCCTGGATGATTTCTCACAACATCTGGATCAGCCAGAGGGACTCCCTTTCGGAAAAGCACCACTCTGCGCTCCCGCCGACGGCCTGTATCTCGAAAGAGTTTCCTACTGACCATTAAGCGGAACCTTTGGATCGCTCTGGACACCGCCGAGACGCTTTCACTTCCGCAGATGTGGCGCTCGCAAGCCCAGTCCTTCGATACTATTCAAAATGTTAGAACTCTCGGGAGCAAACCCACCCGACTGTTGCCTAGCAGGAGATTCACCAAAAGCCGACGGAGGTGCTGCAAATGCTGCTGGGATCACGTTCTATCACATCAATCGACCGAATAAGAATCTGACGAATTTCAGGAACTGGCATTCCTTCAGATTTTTTCGAAAATGAGCTTGCCAAGTTCCACCACCCTCCCCTACTTTGCCGCCCCGCCGCCGAAAGGAGGCAACCATCCAACGCGAAGATAGCTCAGTTGGTAGAGCAGTTGGCTTTTAACCAATTGGTCCTGGGTTCGAGCCCCAGTCTTCGTACTTTCTTTCCAATCCTCTAAGGGTTAGGACTTTGAGGGAATTGCGATTCTACGAATCGCCTTTTTGTTCATTTCAGTGTGTATTCCCTCCGCATTTGGCCGAGAATTTCCGATGCTGTCCGCGAGGACGATCCAGCATCTCCCTTCCAATTTTGGCGATCGCCATGGAAAACTCCGGCAGGTAGGGCAATCTTCGCTCGCCCCTCATCCCCCAACAACCGTCAACCGCTCAGCTTCTTTCATTCCATCCGCCGCACGACTCTTCCTTCCGGTTTGAATCCAAGGGGCTAATTCTGAATCCTTCGACGCCAGACCACAAACGGAACCGTGATGAAGTACATGATGATGCTATAGACCGCAGACGGGACGGTAGTGGGAGGCAAGGTATCGGTTGCTCAGGGCGATGAGTGAACCGACGGCAATCCCGAGAGTGCCGTTCTGGACGCCCGATTCGGTCAATACCGTGGTGGCGTCAGCTGGTTTCAGCTTCATCAACCGACTGGTCGCAAGCCCGAGGCTCAGCATGGCAACAGTCGAAGGTGCGATCGCCGTCACCAACATACTCCTCTTTGACGGATCCACCAACACTGCTCGCAGCGAGGCTAGTATGATAGTAACTGCCGCGTCTCGCAGCAGGCCGTGCTCGCCCCGTCTCGGGGCGAGTTCCCATGAGGAGATTAGCCCTATTACGACGCTCCGTCAGATCGGCATGACAAGATTCGGGTTTCGACACCTATCCGGGAGCATTAGCAATCGTTCGTTGATTTACGATTTGCGATTTGCGATTTGCGATTTTTGAAATGAGAAGTGCCTGAGGGCGTTCCATTTGCGATTCTGTTGCTTGCGTGGGACCTTCAGGACGATGCTTGTTGATTCGCAATGTGATTGCCCGCCTTTGAATTCGGCAGCACCTCAACGACATTGATCAGTTCGACAGCGAAATGGATCAAGCGTTCCTCAAGATCATATGGTTTGTTCATCGTATCCTTCTTACTTCATGATTCAAAAATCATAAATCGGAAATCATCGATCAATTCGATCAATTCGATCAGACCTTCGGAACTGGTCGAACAAGGGCGACTCCTCTGGTTTTCAAGGCTCCATGTTGTATCTGATGAAGGGAACCAATGGCTGGGTAAGAATCTTCGTCCCTATCACACCAAGAATAGACGAGGCGAAGAAAAACCCCAGTGCAAGCAACCAGCTTTGTCCCGGATTGAGGTAGAAATTCAGAACCATCGCCGACACCCACATCAGCAGGACTAGAATCGAGAGCACGACAGTTACCGGTATCAACCCCGCATTGACCACCCGCAGCATCGCCCCCGGCACATCGCAGATATCGCCGTCCACATCAGTATCGAAATCGAAATCCAACGCATCGATTCCCACCGCGCCAAGTAGCGTAAAAATCCAGAACAGAACTATCAACCCCAGCAGAATCGTCAGCGGCATGTTATATGACAGGGTCGCCTGTTCCCATAGTTCTTTCACGGAATAGAAAATGGTTAGAACTTGCGTTTTTAGCAAGGGAAACCGGAGCAGCTATAGACGAAAAAGATACAGCTATCTTAACGTTTACTAAAATCGAGCAATACCATCACCTGCAATTCATCCCATACCAACTCCGGAAAATCCACTCGTATTTCCCTCCCGTTTCTTCAACCGCAAGTTTCGGTTTGGAATGGGAGGGATTGTCCTCCGCGAACCAACGGTTGTTCTCGAAGACGAAGGTTTCGGGGGCGGTTCCGCCACCGATGTTGATTTCGATGGCGACGTCTTCCCGCCGGAAGATGTATTCGTAAACCGGTTCCGTCCATTCCCCCGATCCGCGTGGAGTCTCTGCTTTCTCACCTTTTTGTTCCTTCAAGTATCGGCCATTGGAACTTGTAGCCGAGTTTGCCGTAGTCAATGCGGTTAACCTCCTCTTTGACGGATCCACCAACATCGCCAATCCAGAGGTCGCCTGTCTCGTGATCAAAGCGGCAGCGCCATGGATTGCGAAGTCTTAGATGGACAATCTCATCACGCACCTTGTTGTTCCCAATGAACGGATTGTCGGCAGGCATTCTAAACTATCCATCTTTCACATGACCCCTTTTATTTATTTGAACCAACGAGTCGGTTTTGCTGGACTCCATGAATGAAAGGATTTCATCCGATCTCCGTCGGCGTAGCCGTGTCCGTCGGGTTGGTGGTTCTGTTAGCGACCTGCAGCCAGGCGCTGACCAATCCGAAAACGATCCCGACCGCGCCCACACTCAGAGGAAACCAGACATCGTGTTTGGTATCGAATCCCGAAACAACGAACAGAAGCATCAGGGAAAGGATAGGACACACCACTGCCGAAACCGCCCAGATCATCCCCCGGCGTTTCAGCGTGATCTGAAACGTCCCTGGGATATCGGCTGCCCCGCCCTCTTTGAGAAAGAGCGGATAGAGGAACTTTTGGACGAGGATTTCCACGATGAAGAATCCGAGGGCGAGCGAGATCAGGGCGGCGACGATAATGGAAACCGGAAGGTGGAGATTTACCTGACTATCCAAAGTTCCGGTGGCGGAATGCACCGCCAGGAGAAGGACAGGAATCGAAAGCAGCCAGGCCGCGCCGCTGACTCCGATAGCGATCCACGGGAGATTGATCATCCGCCGCGTCGCCGTCCTCCAGTGATCCGAATTCGGATCGCTGCCTTTCCAGGCTCTCGAAATCGAGAGCACGATCCCGATCCAGATAGCGAATGCGATCGGGTAAACAATCACATTGAAGTAACGGATCCCCGCCGCGAATGCCTCTTTCTGCTCCGCGTCTAGCAACGGGCGAATGCGGGAAAGGTTATACCAAATATTGAAGGCGCTCCCGATCAACTGGGCACCCAACAGCGACAAGGATATCCAAAGGATGCGTCTCCCGATGCTTGGAGAAATCAGATTCGTAGCATCGTTAGAGTGCATGTGGGTTGTTGCGTAATTTTCATCCGATACAAACCATTATGCGATTTTCAACAGGTAGCGGCAAGTCGAATACCGGCGATTGATTGACATAGCCACCCAGTGCAAATGGTGTGCCCCGAATGGCACTGTTTTAAGCGCCCCGTCGGCGATTGCTGCCGGAATTTGCGGATGGGAAAACCGAGTATGTGATTCCAGTGATTCCAGTGATTCCAGTGATTCCAGTGATTCCA
>CAJJBR010000033.1 GCA_905182475.1 Akkermansiaceae bacterium
CACGACCATGAGGGCGGCGATATGAACCCTTGGACGTCATTGCTGCTGATGGTGCTGCCTGTTGCGCTCTCGACTGCGTGGACGAAGGATGGGTTTTCCCAGTCCACTCTCGCGCGGAAAGGGCTTTACGATGATGTGGAGGCATCGAGTTCAGCTTTCCTTGCCTCCGCCCTGCCGCCGCTGACTTTGGAGGAGATTGAAAAAGGACACCGCCGGACTGCGGATGGTTTCCTTGAGTTCAGCATAATGGAGCTATTCTTCGCCACTGGAGATCGTGAACTTCAGAACCTGATCAGCGGGCTGGAAGTGGAGACGGAAGGCCGCATCGTTGAGGAAAAGGCAAACAACGAAAGTGGCACACGGATGCGGCTTTACCGGATGTTCATGACCTGCTGCGTAGCGGACTCACGGGCGATCCCCATCATTCTGGAGTTCGGAAAAGAGCCGCCGATGCTGCCTGAGAATGGATGGGTGAAAATTGCCGGTAAGATGACTTTCCCAGAGGAGAACGGGATGCTGAGGGCAGTGCTGGAAGTGGAGCGCGCGACGGCTGCGGAAGTGCCTTTGGAGGAGAAATTTCTTCGGAGATGAAAAATTCAAGATTCAAAATTCAAGTAAGAGGATGCCCGCTGTTTGTGTGAGTTAACAGATGCCTTGTTCTTCTGCGGAGGTTTTTGAGCTACTCCATAACGATTCGGGTCGGCTGGAGTGAGATACGCTTTTGTGTGAGACACGGCTGACGCGGAAGAGGTTGGGGGCACTGGCGGTTTTTTAGAGATTCGCTGAGGAGGAGGGGATGGAAGACTTGGGTTGCTGGGCGACAGGAATGATCGCCCCTCCTTGCTTTTTACTGTTGATCCAGTAGCAGGATGGAGAGTTTTACGTAGCTCTCGGGAGTGATGGTGAAGGGGGAGGAGTCGGTGGAGATTTTTCCGAAAACGGTATCGGTAGTCGGATCTGGAGCGAGGGTGAGGGTTTGGGATTTGGTGCCGTTTTTGTCGCCGAAGTCATCGACGGTATTTTCTTTGATGTCGAAGGTGAGTGTGGGAGTAGCCAAGGCGGCGGTGGCGGCTTTGTCGTTGGGGGAGAGCCAGCGGGAGACTTGGAGGTTTTCGAGGATGCCGAGTATGAACTTTGCGCGAGCAGGGTCGAGGTTGGCGGTGACTTCCTTCTCCGACTGTGTGGCTTTCCAAGTTTCCGTGAGGTCGTTGTAAGTGAGTTCGAGAGGCGAGGATCCTGTTTCAGTTCGGGTCAGGTCGGTGAGATCGACTTTCGAGAGGGACCAGAGGCGGGCGTGTCGCCAGTCGTTCGGGCGGACGGCGATGCTGTCGAGGAAGCTGTTTTCCAAGCGCATGATGGATGGGCTCCCGTTGCGCTTGGCGAAGAGGTTTCCGCGTTTGTTGAGGCCGAAGGAGATGGCGAGTGCCTGGTTGTTCGACGCGATGAATGAGAGGGTGAGGATGGGGCGGTGGAGACCCCATGGTGAGAGATCTTCCGGGGCAGCATCGGTCTCGAAGGCTACGGCGCGGGTTTCGGTGGCAGCTTTGAGGAGATTGAAGAGGCGTTGTTCGTTGGCTGGTTGGGAAATGCCGTTGATCGTTGCCGTCCATGGGGCGGGAGGCTGGCGTGAAATGAGAATGGTCGGAGTCGTGGCTGTCTTGATGGCGATGCCGCGCACGGAGGCGATATTGAGATTTGTGAGGGTAGGGTCGCGGAGGTCGTTGACGGTGCGTGGAAGGTCGGAAAGGGATGTGAGGTCGAGGTCGGTTTTCAGAGGGATGGTAAAGAGAGTGTCGGGTCGGTTGCTGATTGTTGCTTGGGTTTCGCGGGCTTCTGGGCTTTCCGAAGGGAGGATGTCTAGGACTGTCTCTGTGGTGGATCCGAAAGGTGTGATGGCGATCTGACCGTTCTGCTGGGTGGTTCCGTTAGAGGGAAGGGTGGCTTCTGAGCGGTTGCTGAGGGTGATTGCTTGGAGGGTGACGAGGCCTTCGAGTAGTTTTTTTACGGCAGTGGGGTTTGTTGAGAGATCGAGGGGTTTTACGATGCGCCAAGGGGTGTTCGGGGCAACGCGGCCGAGGGTCAGATCGCCTTGGTCGGTACGGAGGCGGATCTTTTCGAGGGCGAGCGGATTGAAGTGAAGCGGGCGGTGATCGCGGAGATATTTGAAGCCGTCTTTGAATAGGGGGAGGATGTAGCCAGTGGCTGCATAGACGTGTGATTTGCGCCCGCTTTCTAAAGGGAGGAGATAGGTGGTGGGTATGGGCTGGGGGTTGTCCTCTTCGGTGAGATCTAGCAAGGGGGTGCGACGACCGAGGCGGAAGAATGCTACCCGTTCACCCGAATCGTTTTTTAATAGGATTTCGGTGTTGCCGGTGGCGAGGCCGGCGAGGGAGGGGTCGAGTGAATCGCGCGGGACAAAATCACGGACGGTGGCGGTATTGGTAAAAGTGAGGATGGCGATGGCCGCACGGGGATCCATGCGGTCGCGCCATGGGCTGGTTGCCTCCCAGCCGGTTTCGGTTTTGATGAAATGAGCACGGATATCCCCTGAATTAAGGGTGATGGAGGTGACTGCTTCTGGTTCGAAGTCCGGATAGATTTTTTCCCCTACGGCAGTGGGTGGGGGCCCGAGGAGGCGGTCGAGGCTGCCTTCACGAAGCTGCCATACCGCGAGGCAGCCTAGTAGGGCGGCGGTGACGAGGAGCAGGATGGTGACGATGAGGGAGCGCAAAACTTTAAACTCTAAATTTTAAACTCGAAGGAAGAGAAGAGAGGGAATATCGAATGAGGGAGGAAGATTTATGATCTGCGTGAGGAGAAGATGAGGCCGCCGATCAGGAGGAAGGCGGCGGGGGCGAAGACGAGGTTGAGGCGATTGATGAAGGATACTTGGGCATCGAGGAGGGGGAGCTTGTAGGTGCCGATGGTGCGCGGTGAGAGGCCGGTGAGGGATTCGCGGTGGACGAGCCAGTTCGCGGAGGAGGAGAGAAAGTCGATGTTTTCGGCTCGTTGGCGGTCGGGTTCGAGGAAGTCGGTGTTTGCGATGACGACCATGCGGGAGGTGTCTGCTGCGAAGCGGTCGTCGTTTGCTGCTCCACGGGTAACGGATGCGGCGAGGTAAACTGGCGGGGCGGTGTCTCGGATGACGTCGAAGGTTTCACCTGCTTGGTTTTCGCCGGAATTTTTTCCGAAATCGGCTTCGCCCCAAAACTCGTTTGAGATCCGGATGAGGGGGGTAGGAGAAATTTTACGTAGGGCGAGGTCGTCGGCATTCTCGCGGACTCCGAGGGATGATGAAGCACCCTCGAAGACAGCTGCCTGGCCGGCGAGATCTTTGAGGAAAGGGATTCCGGTGGTGAAGTTGCCGCGTGCGGTGGTGATGAGTCGGTTGGCGTCCTTTGAGATGATTCGGTCGCGGCGGGGTGTTACGCCTTTTGCGCGGAGGAAGGTGCGGAGTTTGGGAGGACACTGGCCTGGCTCTAGCATGATGAAGAGGGCGGAGCGTGGGGAGTTCCAGTAGGCCTCGAGGGTGGCGATTTCCTGTTCGGTGAAATCGTATTTCGGAGCGATGATGGCGAGGCCGTTGACCTCCTCTGGTATTTGCGTGAGGCCGACGAGGTTCGCGGGAGTGAGCTGGATGTTTTGGTAGCGGAGGGTGGCGGCGAGGTTGTTCCAAGGGGAGTTTGCTCCCTCGGAATCGATGCGGGATTTGTCGGCCAGAAAGAGGAAGGTGCGGGGTTTTCCCTCGATGGCCTCGACGAGACGAGCGGTGAGGAGGTCTTCTGCGCGGAAGGAGTCCGGGCGGCGCTGGCCGGAACCGTCGATGGAGTAGGTGAGCATTTCCTCGGCGAGAGCGAGGGTGATGTGTGGATTGAGTGCCGCAGTGCCGTTGATGGTTTCCGTGACGATGGGGGTGTCTTCATCCGGCCGTGCATCGATAAGGAGTAGGTCGCGGACGAGGGTGAGGTCGTAAGCGGCGGTGAATTGGGCGGTGCGATCTGGGGCGCGGATGGGATCGATGATTTCGAGTTCGATTTTCCCTCCGGAAACGCGGGCGTATTCCTCTGCTAGAGCGCGGACGCGCTGATAAAAGGGCGACGAACGGCGGAAGGCCATGATCCATTTCACCGGCTGGGTGCGGGTAGTAACGGCATCGCTCTTCAGATAATTTTCCGAAGAGGAGGAGAGGGTGTAGTCGGCGGCGCGGGAGCGGTCGGCTCGTGTGTAGTTCTGCGAACCTAGGTAGTTTACGAAAACAACGATGGCGAGTAGCAGAACGATCTGTAAAATCGAAAGGAAGCCAATTCCGAAGCGGTTCGGGCGGGATTGTCTGTTTTTCTTTTCGGACATGGGTGGGAATGAAACTTTAAATCTTAAACTTTAAACCTCAAGGAAGAGCTGCTGTTCGCGGCTTTGGGGAGTTAGGGATAGGTCTGGTTTAAAGTTTAAGATTTAAAATTTAAGGCTTCCAGCGGCGCAGATCGATAATCTGGTGGGTGAGAAAGAGGACGAAGGCGGTTACGGAAAGGTAGTAAACGACTGGGCGGGAATCCAAGAGGCCGTTGGTGAAGTAATGGAGGTGCTGCTGGGAGGAAATGTAGTGGAAGAAGCCGGCACCCGCGAAAGACTCGCCCCAGATAACGGTGACGAAGCCGAGGAAGTAGTGGATGACCAGTATGGTGATGGTGACGATACCCGCGATGATCTGGCTGGATGTGAGGGAGGAAGCGAGGCAGCCGATGGCCGTGAAGGCACTACCCATGAGGAAGAGAATGAGGAACGTGCCCCAGAGCGCGCCTTCCGAGTAGGCTGGCGGGATTTCTGTAAACCACGAGAAGGCTTTGAACTGGAGATAGGCTGGGATCCACAAGATGATGTAGAACATCATCGCGGCAAAATATTTCGAAAGGACGACCTGCCAGGTGCGTACCGGGGCGGTGAGGAGGGTTTCCATCGTGCCCGATCGCTCTTCATCGGCGAAGAGCCGCATGGTGATCAGGGGGAAAATGAAGAGGAAATAGAACCAGAAAAGCGGGGTGTGGAAGGTGACATAGATGAGACTGTCTTTCACCGGTGTGTCTCGGAATCCTTTCATGGCGGATGAAAGGGAAAGCCCCTGCATCAGGGCGACGAACGCGAGCACGATCCAACCGAAGGGGTTGAGAAAGTAGGTGTTGAGTTCCTTTCTAGTGAGGATACGTAGGACGCGCATGGGCGGAGATATTGAACGACCTTGGCGGAACGTCCAACCTAGAATTGCGAGGAAAACGTAGGAACCTGTTTTACCGCGCTCGTTCCTCCGGAAAACAGGGGAGGGTATCTGATGCTGGTTGGGTCTGCCATGGGCATGGCTCGCCGTTTCTTTTCATGGCTGCTCGGCGAAATAAATATGAGAGAATCAAGCGCTGCGATGATAAATGGCAATTACTGCACCGTAGATGCTGCATGGAATTTACGCGCCCTTAGAGCACTGCCCATCTGCTTCAGCATGGTTTCCGGGTAACTGAGTCTCCTTTTGGCCATGGCTGGCTTGGGCTTCGTCCGCGCCAGAGAAAGCAGAGACACAGGCAGAGGTGATCACCGATGAAACCTTTGGAGCAATCGGCGATGGCAAGACCGATACCGACTGGATTACCTCGAAATTCATTATCGACGACAGCACGGGCGTGGAAAACAGCAGCCTCCCGGTTTTCGAGGTGCTTTCCACCCTCAAGCCGGTTCCACTGAAAATCGACCGGCTGACACGCGGGCAGAGCCGCCTGAGCCTGAGGCCGGAAAATGACTGCCTCGTTTAAGTGGAGATAAGAACCGCAAGCAATTCATGCGCCGCGGGAAAAATCAAAACGAGGGAAAAGCGCAATCTGAGATGTCCATCCTCCGCCGGGATGGGTGTCCAGCGGGAAAGTTCCGCAGATCAGCCCCAACCCCAAGATGGCAAAGGTGATCAAGGTGCTGGGGCTTTGAGGTGGGTGATCCTTCCCGCTGGATCCGTTCGTTCGAACGGACAGGCTATACTCCGCCGATAGCGATGCGGGAAAATTTCTCGTCGATGAATTTCAGGACGAGGGCTTCGGTTTTCTCGTTTTTGAGGCGCATGACAGCTTCGATTGAATAGCCACGGGCAATGAGCTGGCGTGCTTGGTCTGGGGCGATGCCGCGAGCCTGAAGGTAGAAGATTTCCTCGTCTGCGATCTGGGCAGATGTGGAGCCGTGGGAGCAGGCTACTTGGTCGGCGTTGATCTCTAGTCCGGGCATGGAGTTCGCCTCGCAATCGTCGGTCATGAGGAGGTTCCTGCAGGTCTGGTAGGCGTCCGTGTGGTGAGCCTTTTCGTTCACGGAGATTAGGCCGGAGAAGATGGTTTTTGAGTGGCCGTAGAGGGTGTTTTTGTAGAGGAGATCCGAGTTGGTGTTTGGTGAAACGTGATGCTGGAAAGTCCGTTGGTCGAATTCCTGCTCGTGATCCGGGATGGATACGCTAAGCATGTCGGAATGGGCACCGGGGCCTTCGAGTCGGGACATGGATTCGTTGCGTGCCCAAGCGGCTCCGGTGTTGAGAATAAATGCTCTGGAGCGAGAGTCACGGGCCGTCGAAGTTTCCTTGATCGCGATCATGCGGGAAACTTCGTTGAGAGCCTGAATGGCGATGTAGTCTAGGGAAGAGTTCTGTCCCGCATACAGATCCTTGTAACCGATTGTGAGGCCGGGGGTGGAGTCGTCGGCGGAGCGGAAGATGTCGATGACGCGGACTTTGGAAGATTTTCCGGTGACGATGAGAGTATGTGGGAAGACGGTGGTTTCACCGGAGATCCAGTGGTGGACTTCGATGGTGTCTTCGACTTCGGTATTGTCCGGGATGTGGACGAAGAGGCCGTTTTTCACGGAGGCTTCATGGAGCGCGGCATATTTTGCGGAGCCGAGCCGGCTCTCTTGCTTCATGAAGTGCTGCTCGACGAGATCGGAATGTTTTTCCAATGCCTCGGCGAGTGGGAGGCAGATGACTCCTTCAGGAAGAGATGTCTCGGAGGAAATTACAGCGTCGTTCAGGAAAACGAATTTCGCGGCGGGAGTTTCGACGCCGGTCGAGCGGGAGATGAGGTCGGAGTGATCGGCCTCGTTCGCTTCACCGGAAAGGTTGTCGAACTTGAGCTGCTTGATGTTTGCAAAGCGCCATTGCTCGTCACCGCGTTTTGGGGTGGGAGTGGATTCGTAGCGTGTTTTTGCGGATTCCTGGCGGGCGGTGAACCAAGCGGGGAGGGTAGAGGTCATGAAGATAGTAAAAAGTTTCTAGTGATCAGTGATTTGAGGCAGTTATTGGATTCGATTAGTGCCTCCATGTCGCTGCGCTCCATTGTGGAAGAAAAAGAGTCGAGGCTACCCGACGGAACCTTCCATTTCAAGGTCGATGAGGCGCTTGAGTTCGACGGAGTATTCCATTGGGAACTCGCGGACGAGTTCGTTGATGAAGCCGTTGACGGCGAGTGACATAGCTTGGCCTTGATCGAGGCCGCGCTGCTGCATGTAGAAGAGCATTTCCTCGGAGACCTGGGAGACGCTGGCCTCGTGCTGGGTTGCGTGGCGGTTGCCTTTGACGGTGATAGCTGGGTAGGTGTCGGTGCGCGAGTTGCTGTTAATGAGCAGGGCGTCGCACTCGGTGTTGTTCTTGCAGCCTTTGAGGTGCTTGGGAATGTGGACTTGGCCACGGTAGGTGGAGCGTCCTTCTCCAATGGAGATGGATTTTGAAACGACATTCGAGGTCGTGTTGTTGGCTGCGTGGATCATTTTCGCGCCAGTGTCTTGGTGCTGGCCGGTGTTTGCGAGAGCGATGGAGATGACCTCTCCACGGGCACCTTCACCTTTCATGATGACACCGGGATATTTCATGGTCAGGCGGGAGCCGATGTTGCAATCGATCCAGCGGACTTCCGCGTCTTCCATGGCGAGACCACGCTTGGTGACGAGGTTGAAAACGTTCGAAGACCAGTTCTGGACGGTGACATATTGGATTTTAGCGCCTTTAAGGGCGACGAGTTCGACAACTGCGGAGTGCAGTGTAGCTGTCTCGAACTTGGGAGCTGTGCAGCCTTCCATATACATGACTTCGGAACCTTCGTCAGCGATGATGAGAGTGCGCTCGAATTGGCCGAAGGACTCGGAGTTGATGCGGAAATAGGCTTGGAGGGGTTGCTTCAGCTTCACGCCTTTCGGGATGTAGATGAAAGATCCGCCGGAGAAAACCGCGCTGTTGAGGGCTGAGTATTTGTTGTCACCGGTGGGGATGACTTTTCCGAAGTAGGGACGGAAGATTTCCTCGTGCTCCTTGAGTCCTTCCGCGGAGGTAACGAAGATGACGCCTTGTTTGGAAAGCTCCTCTTTCATGTTCGAGTAAGTGGCCTCGGAGTCATACTGTGCTTCCACACCTGCGAGGAACGCGCGTTCTTGCTGGGGGATGCCGAGGCGCTCGAAGGTTTCTAGGACTTCCGGCGGGACTTCATCCCAGCTGCGCTTTGGCTTCTGTCCGTCGGAGAGGTAGTAGCGAATTTTGTCGAAATCGATGTTATCGAGGTCAGTGGTCGCCCAGTTGGTTGGTGTTTTCTTACTTTCGAAAACAGCGAGCGCCTTGTGGCGGAACTCGCGCACCCAATCGGGATCGTCTTTCACATCCGAGATGTAATCGACGGTGGCGGAGGTGAGTCCCCATCCTGCGTCGAACTTGTGGTTTTCGGGAAATTTGAAATCCCCCTTGGTGCGATCGACGTCGATGGCGTTCTGGGTATCCGCGTCGAGGACGGCGGAGTCTGTATCTTGAAATGACATGGGAAGTTTGCTGGTGGGAAGTGTTCGGTGAAAGACTACTTACGCTAAGGCTGGCTCTTTGAGGAAGTCGTAGCCTTTTTCCTCGAGTTCGAGGGCGAGTTCAGGTCCGCCGGATTTTACGATGCGGCCTTCGGACATCACGTGGACGTGGTCTGGCTTGATGTAATCGAGGAGGCGTTGGTAGTGGGTAATAAGGAGCATGCCACGATCTGGGGAGCGCATGGCATTCACGCCTTTCGCGACGATCTTGAGCGCATCGATATCGAGGCCGGAGTCGGTCTCGTCCATAATGCAGTATTTCGGGTCGAGCATCATCATTTGGAGGATCTCGTTGCGTTTTTTCTCACCGCCGGAGAAGCCTTCGTTGACTGCGCGGGCGGTAAATTTTCTATCCATTTCCAAGAGATCCATTTTCTCGTAGAGCGATTTATAGTAACCGACGGCGTCGATGTCCTGGCCTTTCGGGAGGCGCGACTGGAGGGCGGCGCGGATGAAGTTGGCATTAGAGACGCCGGGGACTTCGTTAGGATACTGAAAAGCGAGGAAAATTCCGGCGCGGGAACGCTCGTCGATAGACATTTCGGAGATGTCCTTGCCATCCATAGTGATTTTACCTGCGGTAGGTAAATAGGATTTGTGGCTGGCGATGACCTTGGAGAGGGTCGATTTGCCGGAACCGTTCGGTCCCATGATGGCGTGGATTTCACCGGCTGGGATCTCGAGGGTTACGCCTCTGAGGATTTCGGTGCCGTTTTCGAGTGATGCGTGTAGGTCTTGGATATGGAGGCTCATGTGTAAAAAATTTGACAGCGAATGCACGCGAAAGGGCATGCAAACGTGAGTGGAAGGCTTGGGTTGTGGGAAAGAGTTTAACCACAGATGATCGCGGATTGAGAGGATTGAGATTTTAGGCGAGTTGGCCGCGGAGGGTGATTTCGATATCGGAGATCACGGTATTAGCTGGGAGGTCGAGGAGATCGGTGAGGTTGATGCCGGGCTTGAATTTGATGTCGTGGATGGTGCCGGTGGTTTCGTCATGGAAATGGCCGTGCTCGTCAAGGTTCGGGCAGTAGCGGGAAGGTTCGCGGTCGAAATTGACCTTGCGAACGATCTTGTGTTGCACGAGGGCTTCGAGGCAGTTGTAGACAGTTGCGAGGGAGACGTTGGGCAGCGCTTCTTTGATGTGCATGAAAACCTCGTTTGCGGTGGGATGGGAGCGGCCTTCCATCAAAAAGCGATAGACTTCCTGCCGCTGGCGGGTCATGCGGAGCCCGCTGATTTCCTCCGGGATCTGCATGGGTTGGGGTTGTGGCTCTTGGGTTGTCATCTCAAAGGGAAATTAGAACCATTCTTATTTGTATCAAGAACTATTCTAAATATTACTGATTTTGTGGCGGTAATAAGGCGATTCCCTAGGTTTTATATGGTATCTAAATTTGGATCGCCCCGCCAGAAGTAGAAGATTTAACCGCGAATGAACGAAAATTGTCGCGAATCGATGGTGCTTGGCATTCGTTTCACAATGAATCAGAAGATTTTTTGGATAATATTCCCTTCGCAGATCGTCGTTTTAGAGAAATTTGCGACCATTGGCGTTTGCAGTTCCCGTTGCCCGTTCATTCGCGGTTGGATTTCTCTGATGTAGATACCTTGTTCGGTTTTGTGTGGCTTTTCTGGGTTGGGCGGGTTGATAGATACGGGGACTCGCCGACCGAAGTTGGCGCTCCGCGAGGGTAGATTTTTAGGAGTTTTTGGAAAGGGGTCAAAAAATCCTTGCAAGGTCGCCCGTTTCATGGTGGATTCCGCGCCCGCCCGCTGGCGGACAAACTTTTTTCCCCAAACGTTCCCTAAACGGATATGGCCTACGCAGTAATTAAAACAGGCGGTAAACAATACCGCGTCCAAGAAGGCGACACCCTCGAAGTCGAAAAGCTCGACGTGGATGTCGATTCCGAAATTGAATTCACCGAGGTTCTCCTCCGTGGGGAGGGCGACAGCATCACAGTTGGCGCACCCTTCATTGAAGGTGCTGGGGTGAGGGCGAAGATTGTCGAACAATTTCGTTGTGCGAAGGAAATCGCTTTCAAGTTCAAGCGCCGCAAGGGCTTCCACAAAACCAAAGGCTATCGCCGCCACATGACCAAGCTGGAGATTACCTCCATTGGTTAATTTTAGAAACTTTAACTACCAGATCTCATGGCCCATAAGAAAGGACAAGGTTCCGTCAAGAACGGACGCGACTCACGTAGCAAGCGCCTCGGCGTGAAAAAATTCGGCGGAGAAGTCGTTATTGCCGGGAACATCATCATCCGCCAGCGCGGCACGAAGGTGCATCCTGGAAAAGGAGTTGGTTGTGGTAAGGATCACACTCTCTTCGCGATGACTGACGGACAGGTTTTCTTCGATAAGGAAGGACGCCGCGTCAATGTGATCGAAGCAGCAGTAGCGAACTGAGGTTCGACGCATACGATTTCAAGTAAAGCCTCAGGATCATTCCTGAGGCTTTTTCGTGCTTTGAAAGCGGGAAGATTCAGGAGGCTGGAATCCTCCTGAAACGGCCTGGGGCTGGAACCCCCAGCTACGTTCACACGGGGAAGAGCGCTTTTTGATCAATATCCTCGGACAACTCTTCGAGCTTCCACTGGCGGTCTATGTTCAGTCGCACTGTCGCCAAGTGCTTGTGGTGCCACTGGTCGGGTGCTATCATTGAGAGGAGTTTCCGCCCACGGACTTCGTAAAGATGGTAAGTCTGGCCGATGATGGGCTCGAAGTTGATATCCGCTTCGTAGATCAGTTTGTTCCAATTGAAATGATCGATGGCTGCGAGGTATTCCTCGCGGATCTCAGTGAGCTTCTGTTGGAGGCCCCGTTCTACCTCGGAAATGCCCCGTGATTTGAAGGAGCTGAGGTCGGTTGGGATGATTTTTGGACTCAGAGTGGAGACCGGGTAAGGCATGAAAGCCGGCGAGATTTTTTCTTCGGGCATCGTTGTATTAGGGGATGCATTGTGCTTCGGCTAGGAAAGGCTTCCCTGCAAATAAAAAAACCGGACGACTCGAAAGTCGCCCGGTTGGCATAAGGTAATTAGGATTACTAGTTCAACGGCTTAACGACAACAGGAGTAACGGAAGTGCCCCAAATGGTATCTACACCCGTATCCAACAGCTTTTTTCCTCCTCTCAAGAGCGCTTCGTTGCTGCTATTGATATTTAGCACCTGGACACTTTGATCAATGCGAAGAGCCGTTGCTTTCTTGTCAAACGGATCGGGGTCAAAAGTCCCGTCTTCTCTAAGTGGGGAGACGGCGATAACGCGCGCCGCATTCCCGCCGGTTGTGAGTCCCTCCAGCTGATTCATTACATAGCCGAAGGCTACTTCGCGCGCCTCCAAGCAATCAGCGCCATTGAAACTCCCGTCAGGCTTCTTTGAAGAGGCCGTTTTAGCATAAAAAATATCCTCGGAATTGGTGATCTCTGCAACGAATAGCTGGCGGAAGTAACCGTTGGAGCTAGTGGTATCGGCTGTTACCAAGCTGTCTGGGAAATCCTCCTCAACGTCAGTTTGAGTAACACCATCAGGGAAGCTCCCATAGTCGTTTTGGAAGGTGAACATTGCGAGGCCGATTTGGCGTGAGTTCGAGATAGCTGTATTCAGATCGGCTTTTTTCAATCCTCTCAGTACTTGTGGAGACACGAGAGCTGCCAGCGAGGCAATAATAGTGATAACGACGAGAAGCTCCACGAGAGTGAAGCCGCGTCTTGTTTGTAGGTTGGTTTTCATTGTATTGTATTATTTATGGTTTGGTTTTAGTATTGTGTGCAATAGCGCCCGTTTTAATTCCCAAGGAAGAAAGTTCTTCAGTGGTTCAAAAAAGGTACGACCCGCCAAGGGGGGGCGCAAGTAATTAGTTTGAGATGCAAGCGAAGTTTTTTCGCGTCTCAATCGAGGCGGAAACCGCCTTTTTTCGGAGCCCGTCCAATGTGGCGAACTCGCGGTCGGTCACGGGATAAGGCCCGGAAAATTCGACCTGGTGTGATTTTCCTGCACCGCTCCTGCACGCAAAGGCCTTGCGGACTCCTAGATAGTAGAGGATGAGGTAGCGGTTTCCGCTTTTGTTGGTCTCGGCCAAGAAGTCTGGAAATCCCTGTTGGGTGAGGAAAATTTGGAGATCGGGATAGATTTCGGACATGGCGGTGAGGCGCTTGTGACCGAAAGTCTGCGGCTGTTCCTGCACGAACATGATGTGGTCGTTTGCGGCGGAAGTGGTGCGTCTGACGAAGCCGGCATTGCCAGCAGGTGTGCATGAACTAGCTAGCAGCGCAGCGGTAGCTACTGAAAGGTGAAAAACACTGCTGAAGCTAGCCATCTGGGGCTAATCTACTGAGAATTTGTCCGGTTTCTATCTTTTTGGATGATTTCTGCGATTTTCCGGGTGTTCGGGCGGTTGCCTTCGGAATCAATAAAGATTGCAGTTTCCAAGGGGATCAGGAATTCCACGGCGGAGTTGATGCCGACGAGGTCGCCATGCGCGTCCACTACCGGTCCGCCGCTGTCGCCGGGCTGGAGCGGGATGTCGATTTTGAATATCCGGTTCTTGGTGAATGAGCCTTGAGGTGCGAGAGGGGTGCGCAGTTTTCCCGGAACATAACGGAAGCCGGTGGCCATGCCTCCGTGGATGAGACCGTGGCCGGGGGAAAGCCATCGGTCGGGCGGTGTCCAGTTGTAGTAGTAAGGGGTTTTGCGGGGGATGTGGAGGATCGCGAGGTCATCGGCATATGAGCGCCAGACGATCCGGGCTTTGTCGGTGATGATGCGACCTCCGCTACCGTAGATGATGAAGACGTTCTTGTTCGTAGAGCGGGCGAGGACGTGATCGGCGGTAAGGAAGTAACCATCACCCGTGATCGGTGCAGCGGAGCCGCCATCAGCATCGCTAGGAGCTTCATCGATGGAGAAACGTTGATTGATCCAACTTCCGAGTCCGTCGCGTTGGGTGACGACGACGGCAGACAAGCGTTGCTTTACAATTTGTTTCGCCATTGCGCCTGGCACTGCGGGATCCGCCGGTGGAGCGGGAGCCATTGACGAGCATGCGAAAGAGCAAATACTCAGAAATGCTAGGGCGAGTTTTAGAAAAAATCGAAACATGCTCACGAAGAAAAGCACAGCGTTTCGCTTACGTCACATCCCATTTCAGAAATCGGCCAACAATCGATCGAGCACTTTTCGGAAAGGTGTAGCCATGGGAAGGGTATCGAGGCGTTCCAAGGTGATCCATTCATCTCCGGATTCGAGCCCGTCAGTATCCCAGAGGTAAACGTTAAGTGATACTTTGTAGCGGGTGATATGATAGATGGTTTCGGAAATTTTCGTTAGACCAGCGCATTGTATGGCGGAGCGCAGTGGTAGTTTCCACAAGCCGGTGCGTCGGCTTCCTGTCTCATGATGGAGTAGCACGCGTCCTTTCTTGTCCTTGGACCAGACCGCATGTTCGGTGGTTTCGGTGGTTTTTGCCCTTGGTTTCTTTACTGGAAGGTCTTGCGGGGAGGATGTTTTACAAAACGAGGCGACCGGGCAGGAGACGCAATCGGGAACGCCGTTGCTACAGATCGTTTGTCCCAGCTCCATCATGGCGTGGTGGTGTCTGGCTGGATCTGCCGGATCGCATAAGGTGCCAGCCCACTCTCGGTGCCGTTTGATTGTGGGCGTTGAGTCGATGGCTTCCGTATCGTCCATCAGCCGGGACAGGACGCGGGAAACGTTTCCATCCACAAGGGAAGATGATTTCCCGAAAGCGAAGGCAAGAAGGGCGGCGCATGTATAGGGGCCGATGCCGGGGAGGTCCATTAGCATGGCTTCGTCATCAGGAAAACATCCGCCGTGTCTTTCGATAACCACTTTTGCAGTATCGCGAAGCATTCGTGCCCTCCGGTAGTAGCCGAGACCTTCCCATGCTTTCAGCAGTTCCTCGTCACCGGCTTTCGCGAGCGACTCTACATCCGGAAATTTTTCGAGGAAGCGTGCATAAAAGCCCCGACCCAAAACCGTCGCGATCCGCGTCTGTTGGAGCATCATTTCGGAAACCAAGATTGCGTAAGGTTCCTTTGTCCTGCGCCACGGGTAGTCCTTTCCCGTTACGGCAAACCAATTGCCCAGCGCTGTGCGGAAATCTTCCGTGGATTCGAGTGCTGATTTCTGGAAACGCGGTTTCAGAAAACTCATTGCTTACCGTTTTTTACGCAGGCGTTTCCCGGAAAGGCGGGTTGCGATCAGGTTCGGGCACACGCCGTTTAGCCGGAGTTGCTCGCAACTCGCCTCGACCTTGATCGACTGCCGCACGGTTTTGAAACCGAGTCGTCGCGTTACGCAATCTGTTTGAATATCGACGTTCCCATCCTCGAACTCTACCACGCGCCCGCAGTCGATGCAGACGAGGTGGTTGTGTGAGGGCTTGTCGTGGAAGTTCGGATCGTAAGTGATCTGGCTCTCGCCGAGATCGATCTGGCGGAGCAGATCCGCTTCCACCAACATGCCGAGGGTGCGGTAAACGGTGGCACGCGAGGTGTCTCCATCGACTTTTCTCACACGGTCGAAGAGTTCTTCTGCAGTGAAATGCTCATCCCGAGAGAAAACAACATCAACGATCCGCTCCCTTTGCGTGGTTCTCCTAAGGCCTTTCCGCCTGATGAATTCGTCAAGTTTTTCCTTGATCCCGCTGTCCATTAAATCTCGACGTTATAGATCTGCAGGGAAAAGTAAAAAGTAATTCTAGGGCTTCCTTCGGGAATCATTCTAACATTGCGTCACCCTGATCCCGCCTCCAGACTTCTAGCACATTCCCTTTTCTGCGAATTTCCTTTCATACCATATGAATAAACCGTCCGGCGATCCGTCCAAACCAGCGCAAGACCCGAGCGGGGCCGTTGGAAAGGATCCTTCGGCAGCCGATCCTGAAGAGGATTTCCGGCTCGTCGGTCTTGCGAAGACAGGTGATATGCGCGCTTACGATGCGCTCGTTATCCGCCACCAAGGGAGAATTTACGCAATGATAAGAAACATGGTCAAAAACGATGCGGATGCCTGGGATCTCTCCCAAGAGGCTTTCGTGAAAGCGTGGAAGGCATTGCCGCGCTTCGAGGCTCGTGCCCGTTTCTCCACATGGCTGTTCCGGATCGCGCACAACGTGGTCTATGACTGGGTGCGGAAACGGAAGATCGAAAGCGCCGGCGAATTGAACGACGAAATTTTTGACCGCAACAAGATCGACGCTTCTGCCAAAACCGCACCAGCCTTTATCGAGTCTCCAGACGATGCGATGGTGAATACCGAACTCCGCGAGACGATCGAGGAAGCACTAGCCAAGCTCAGTCCGGAACACCGCGAGTCCGTGATGCTTAAAGACGTCCAAGGACTTTCCTACAAAGAAATCGCCGAGGTAATGGACTGCACCCTCGGCACCGTGATGAGCAGACTTTTTTACGCCCGCCAGAAACTCCAAGCCCTCCTGAAAGATGAATACGAATCCCGATGAAACACGCCTAGCACTCTGGCTCGATGATGAGATAGAAGGCACGGAACTCGCCGAGATGGACGCATGGGCGGCTGACAAGCCAGACCAACTAGCGGCCCGAGAGGAACTGCGCAGCTACCGTGCGATGATGGAGGAGAACGTGCCCGCTAGTGTGGAACCGCCGTATCCCGATTTTTTCCTAACCCGGGTGAACCAAGGAATCCGCGATCTTCAGCTTGCTGAGGAAAAAGAAATGTCTCCTGCAGCAGCTCCCGCCCGGTCGCGTTCATTTTGGAAATCCTGGCTGATGCCTGCCGCAGCATGTGCGGGGATGATTTTTGCATTCGGCATCGGAAAACAGACCAGGGAACCCGCACAGAAGCTGGCCATCGTGCCCAGCCTCACTCCGGTTGTGTATACTCCGGAAGAAGGCGTGGACGCGGAGTGGTTTTCGAGCGCCAATGCGCATGCGACCGTGATTGTTCTCCAAGGGGTTTCCGCAATCCCTGATTCCACTGATTTTTCGGAAACAGTTTATGTGCCGACCGCCCGCGAATCCGACCGCACGGCCGATCGCGGCACTGAGGAAACCAACAGCAGCAAGCAATGAAATCGCCACTTCTTCCATATCTCTGGCTAGCGGTGGTTGTCGTTGTCAGCTCTCTTGCCGATAAGGCTTTTGCCCAGGAGGATCCCGGCAAAGCAAAGGTCGGTGAGGTGGTAGTTACGGTTTATTTCGCCACGGATGGTGATCCCAAAGTAGCCGGAGCGCGCGCGGAGGAAGTAGCCGCCTCCACGCAAGAGAGATTGCAAAAGGAAAGTCGGCTAAAATTTTCTCACTACCGGGCACTGGGCGCGGACAAACAAGCGATCTTCCGGAGCTACGAGAACTGGGCACAGCCGCTCAAGCCGTCCGATGAAATCCTGGTCCGCTTCGAAACCCGGAGCCAACCGGCAGAAGACTCGATTTCCTTGGATCTGGAGCTTTGGCTAGCGAGGAAAAAGATACTCAAAACCGATGCCCTCTTAAAAAGCGGCCGTCCCCTGTATGTTCTCGGCCCGGAGTGGCGGGGAGGTCGGCTGATCATCTCGGTAGCACTTGCGCAGTAGCCACAAGCCTTCCATATTAGGTCTATGAAATTCCTTCTGACTGCGTGGCTGGCGATTGCGACTTCGCTTGCCGCCGCCCCATTGAAATTCGATAAAACCCTGATCGAAGTACATGCGCCTATTGATTCGGAAACTGTGACCGAAGATTTTAAGTTCACCAACATCGGTGACACAGCGGTGGTGATTCGTGAAGCGGATGCTGGGTGTTCCTGTATTTCGGTGCTGGTTTCAGGCGGAAAACTTGCCTATGCGCCGGGTGAATCGGGCACACTGAGGGCGAATTTTAGTCTGGGTAGCTTCCAAGGTGCGGTGGACAAGCAGATCAACATATGGCTTGAGGGTGATCCCGATGAAAAGCCTTCGAATACCGTCACGATGCGGGTGCACATTCCTCAGGTTATCAAAATCACTCCTAGGACGATCAAATGGAAAATGGGTTCAGATCCCGTCATGCAGATTGTTGAAATCGAAATGGATCATGAAAAAGCGATCCATGTGACATCCGTTTCCAGCAGCAACTCAAATTTTGAGGTCAAGCTTGTCACCATTGTGAATGGGAAGAAATATCACGTGGAGGTCACTCCCAAGATAACGGATTCCCCCGGGCTTTCGGTCCTTAGAATTGAGACCAATCTGGATATCAAAAAGCACCGGATACAGCAGTCGTTCGCAGCAATTAGTCGGAATATCGAAAAGAAATGAATGCGGTAGCCCAGTTTGTAGCGGTGGGCGGGCTTTCGCTCGCAGCGGCAGGAGTCACATGGCTTGCCAAGGGAAGACCTTCGGTTCCCGAGCCAAAAGTAGTCGAATGCGATAGCTCCCTCCTCAAGGATGACGAGATTTGTCTCGCCGATGTCCCGCAAGACGTCCTCTGGATCGATGCCCGACCACGATCCGAGTGGGAGATAAACGGCTTGGATGATTCGGTTTTGTGGAATCTCGACCCGAAGGAAGACAACCAAGCACTTGAGGCCGGTGCGGCAGCGAGTATTTTCGAATCAGGAGCCTCGTTAGTTGTTGTCTATTGCGGGAGCGAAGCTTGCGGGACTAGCAAGATCATTGCCGACCGCGTCAGAACTCTGAATCTTGGTCCTTCGGTCAAGGTTTTGTATGGGGGATGGGATGCCCTGCTGTTTAGGGATTCCAATTGAGCGCTTTGATGGCGAGTGCCTCAAGAAACGGCCTTTCCGGATCATCATCCATGTTCCAGCGCATGAATACGGTGCAGGCTTTTATCTGACCGTAGCTCAAGCCCGAAGCTTCGTCTTCAAGCATCCTACCGATCTCCGATTGTTTCCCGAAATACGCCTTTGCGATCTCCTTTGTATCTTCCCGGCTGAGAATCTTCATCGTGAATTTCTTCTCGGGCTCCGGGACAGCATCTATATCCTTGTAGCAACGCCCGCCTGCAGAAATGATGACCAGAAACGTGCCAGCTTCTTTAGTCGGCTCCGCCGCGAATTTTTCAAATCTACCTCCGAACAGGTCAAGGAAAGGATCCACCACCACCTTGGGTGCCTCCGTTCCACGTGTCCTGACCAACATGGTCTGTGCGTTGATTCCACCTTCATCATCCGCGAAATCCACATAGTAATAGTGGTCAACAACCTGCTCGATCGAATTAATTTCCCGGATGTCCACTGTGATTTTTAAAGCTTCAGGGAGTAGGCTGTTCAGGACGGAACTGGCGAGCACATCCTCTCCGCGCTTCGATTCAAGATGTGGAAGCCGCTCTTCGAGTGATTTCATTTCCAGAAACTCTTCGAGCAGATTGAGTGCGGCGATTCCGCTGTCGATTGGAGGGGAAGGTGGATCGGGTCGGTTTTCCCCAATATCCGGCATGTCCGGATCGCCTACCGGCAGGTTCGCCCCTCTGGCGGATATCACCACTGGGATCCCTACGGATGCGCGTCGGGGTCTCGATCTGCTCGGTTCGATCTGGCAGTTGCCTTGGTGCAGGACGCAAAATAGTTGGTTGCCCTAGCGGTTGCTGGGGTTCACGATATTGGTATTGAGGCTGAGTTCTCGGCGGAGCGTAGTAGTCTGGAGCCTGTTTGGGGGGGGCTGATACTGTGGCTGGTAGTAATTGGATGGAACTGCAGCAGGCTGCTGAACTGGAGTCGCTTGAACCGGTGGCTGTGGTGCAGCAGGATATGGCGCTTGGATAAGCACCTGGCAATAGGGACATGGACCCGTAACTCCGGCAAGCTGAGTGGGAACAGTCAGGCGCGTGCTACAAGACGGGCAGAGAAAGGAAATGACATCTGCTGAATTCAATTTCACAAAAAATATGAATATTTGGATTGGTTGCTTTCTTGGGATCTCTGAAATACAATTCAGAGAAGTTTCCCACGGTTCTCCGTTGTTTGTGCGGGAAACATGGTTGGTGGTTTTTGGTAAAGAGACTATGGTGATTGTTACGTTAAATTTGTGAAATACGATGCAAGATTGGGAGGGTTCCATAGGCAATGTATGCTCACGTATGATTTTTTAATCGGGACAAGAAACCAAATACCTGCTTTAAATACTTGTCAGACACACCGCCTCTCACTATCGACTATATGCCCACTATTACCAAACGAGAACTCGTTATTAAGATCACCGACAGACTTGGTCTCAAGGGAGTCAATATTACGCAACAAAACGTGCACGAGGTTGTTCAATCGCTGATCGATGAAATTACCGAATCGTTAGCTCATGGTGACAACGTTGTTATGAGGAACTTCGGAGCTTTCGAAGTGCGCGAGATGAAAGCGAAGATCGGCCGGAACCCAAAGGATCCCATGAAAGACGTGCCGATTCCGGCTCGAGCTGCAGTGAAGTTCAAGCCAGGTAAAGAGATGAAGGAAAAGGTGGCCACCACTCTCCAAGTCATCCGCGAGCGTAATCCTTGATTTTCAATTGGTTATGATCTCATTCCGTGCCACCTACCTACCTCTTCTGCTGGTAGTGGCATCAGCACTCATATGTATCTCATGTTCATCGAAACCCGGTGGCTATTCGGGATATATGACCCGGTCTTACACGATCCGCGGCCAGGCGTATCATCCAATGAGTGTTTCACAGGCTCTCGGACATTCAGAGACCGGCGGATGCTCATGGTATGATGAATCGAGCTTCTTCGGATTGAAACGTGGTACCACCTCACTTGGGGAGAAAGTCAAACCGTGGCATCTGACCGGTGCCCACAAAACGCTTCCACTGCCCTGTCTGGTGAAAGTGACAAATCTAAAAAACGGGAAATCGGTCAAACTCAGGATAAACGACCGTGGCCCGTTTATCGCAGGGCGTCATCTGGATGTTACCCCGCGCGCCGCGAAAAAACTCGGTTTTCACGGCGATGGGCTGACCCAAACCCGCATTGAGGTTCTCTCCGTGGGTGACGGTAGCTACCGCCGCAAATCGAAGAAGCGGTTCTTTTTTTGGTAATGAGGTTTCCGTAGGCAGGGCTTGTCGCGATCCGAGGAAACGACCACCTTCTTGTAGGTAGCATTCATGAAGGAACGGATCGACGAGTTGGAGCAATGGGGGGCGGATGTGATATTCGGCCGAGCCAAGGGCTTTCGGGCATCTCTGATGCGGGTTCTCATGCTAGGCTTATCCGGGATCTTCCGTTGTCTCGTCCAGACCCGAATCGGCCTCTACAGGCGGGGCTGGAAGCCCCAGGAGTTCCCCGGCGCACAAGTGATATCGATAGGTAACCTCACCGTTGGAGGAACCGGCAAGACTCCTGTCGTGGAGCTTCTTGCGAAGTCGTTGAGGGATCGTGGTAGAAACGTTGCAATTCTCTCCCGTGGTTACAAAAGTAAGCGGCTTGGCTACGCGCAGAATTGGGAAGGGAAGGATGGCCGGATGGTGCCGGAGGACAGAATGCCTAAAGTTGTCTCCACTGGGTCAGCCTTGTTACTCGATTCGAAATTCGCCGGTGACGAGCCGTTCATGCTTGCGCGGAACCTTGATGGTGTGGCGGTGATCGTGGACAAGGACAGGGTCAAGGGAGCACGCTTTGCAATCAGCCAGCTTGAAACGGAGACTCTTGTTCTGGACGACGGGATGCAGTATCTCGATCTGGCGCACTCGATGGACATCGTGCTGATCGATTCCCGCTCGCCGTTCGGAACCGAAGCCCTTTTGCCTCGCGGAACTTTGCGCGAGCCACCACGGAACCTCCGCCGCGCCAGCTATATACTCATCACCAAGTGTGACGGGAGTTCGAATGCCGAACTCATCACCCGCATTAGAAAATACAATCCCGTGGCCGACATCATCGAATGTGCCCACGGCCCCATCCATCTTGAAGACCTCTACACACGTGAGCGTAAATCGCTCGATTTTTTGGAGGGAAAATGGGTGGGAGCGATCAGTGCGATCGCAGTTCCAGAGAATTTCGAGCGATCGCTTTCAAAGCTGGGAGCGAGGGTGGAAATTAAACGCCGCTTCTCCGATCATCACCGTTTCAACCGCCGCGATGTGGACAATTTCATGCAGCGCTGCGTCGAGCGAGACATGGAGATGATCGTGACCACCGAGAAGGATGCAGTTCGTTTTCCGAGACCCACGGAAATCAACGTGCCGATCTGTTTCCTCCGCATCGAAGTCCAAATCCTCTCGGGTCAGGAATATTGGGACGGGATGGTGGATCGAATTTGTAATCCGCCTCCTGTCGTTGATTCGATTTTGAAGAACGTGGGATCTTACCGAGTTTGAAAACAGTGGAACTTGAATCTTGGCAGAATCTCGGGGGAGTTTATACCATGGCCATGCTCACCCTAGGAATACTCGGATCCGGCTCTGGATCGAACATGCAGGCGATCTTGGATGCAATCCAAAGTGGGAAACTCCATGCCCGTATCGCCCTGGTTCTTTCCGATAATCCAGATGGTTACATCCTTGAGCGGGCGAAGAACCACGGGATTCCTGCGGAACTGATCGACTGTTCCCCGCACAAAACGAAATTTGCTGAAGAGATCCAGAAAGAGACGGCGGACAAGTTGAAGCGGGCAGGTGTCGATTTGGTATGTCTTGCTGGATTCATGAGGTTGGTGAAAAATCCGTTGCTCGATGCCTTTCCCGCGAGGATTTTAAATATCCATCCCTCCCTACTTCCTGCCTTTCCCGGCATCGAAGCATGGAAGCAAGCGATAGCCGCAGGCGCTAGTGAGACCGGGGTTACTGTCCATGTTGTCGATTCGGGAATGGATACTGGGCCGATGATCGTTCAAAAATCCGTGCCCATCGATCCTTCTGATACTCCGCAATCCCTCCACGAACGTATCCAGATCGTCGAGCACCAGCTGTATCCTGAGGCAATTACCACTTACGCCCAACGACTTGAATTATGAAGCCTTCCGTCCTTGAACCATTATTACATCACCTGAGTAACACCGTGATTGGAGCGGAGAAGCCTGCTGAGATGCTGCTTACCGCACTTCTGGCAAACGGCCACGTGCTCGTCGAAGGTGCGCCGGGTATCGGGAAAACGACCCTCGCGCATACTCTCGCCAGCTCGATGGGAGGTGTCTTCAAGCGGGTTCAGTTTACTCCCGACCTCCTTCCTGCAGATCTCATCGGATATAACCTCTTCCGCTCTGATCGCGGTGTGTTCGAGTTTATCCCCGGACCCGTTTTTGCGAACTGCCTGCTTGCGGATGAAATTAATCGGACTTCGCCAAGGGTACAGTCTGCTCTTCTTGAAAGCATGAATGAGGGTCGAGTGACCATTGATGGTGTTACCCATGAATTGCCGCAGCCGTTCATCGTGATCGCAACGCAAAATGCGATCCACAGCACCGGTACATTTCCATTGCCGGAGCCGCAGCTCGACCGCTTCTTGCTTTCTCTCGAAATGTCCCTGCCGGATGCTGCCACCCAGGCGGAAATCATTCTCGCACACGCGAGTAAGCCGGGCGGGCTGGAAGAGATTCCGGCATTCGATCTTAGCCCGGAAATCATCCTAGCCCTCCAGAAACAGGCTTCCGAAGTTCCGGTTTCAGCGGCGATTGCCCACTACATCACGGGTCTTTGTGAAACGCTCCGCCAGCTTGCGGGATCGGATCAAAGCGTTTCCGTCCGCGCTTCACTGGCGATATTGAAAGCTGCGCGGGCAAATGCATTTTTGGAGTCCGCCCCGGCAGTGTATCCAGACCATGTGCAGGCGATTTTTCCAGCGGTCATGCGCCACCGTATCCTTTCGGATCAGGATTTCGATCCGGTGGAATTGACCGGAATGGCGCTTTCCAAGACCGAGATTCCTTAGCCCCTTTCGTTTACCTCGTAGCCCGATTGGACGGAGGGGCGCATCAGGACGATGATGGTGAAAACTCCGAGCACCGTCCCGAACGGCATCTGGAGGCAATTGATCGCGGCGACGACAATCGAGAAGGTTTTGTTTTTCCGTTTCTTGATAAACCTGCCGGACATGAAATTCGCGGCAGCCATTGCGGAGATGATCACTCCGAAGACCACGTAGAAGACCGCAAAGATTGCTATCATCTCTTTCGGAAATCCGGGGAAGGGGACTGGTGCAGAGACGTGCCCAGAAGGTGCGGTGGTGGTGGAAGTTTCGCCGATCTCGATAGCTTCGGTTTCCATTTGTATCTCTACATCTGCTTCCACCTCGATGGGTATTTCAACCACCGCAATAGGAGCGGGTGTTGAGTATGTGGGAGAAATTGTGGAAGCCATCCCGAAAAAGAAAGTCATCATCAAGAAGTGCAAGATGATAAATCCAAGACCAAGCAAGCACAGCCCACCTAGCACATAGTGAAAAATCGCGAGCATATTGAGATGCGACTCATCCTGCAGATTGATCTGAAGGGCGGGCATCGGGGGTGGTTGTTGGACGTTCATAATGGTTATTCGAGACCTCTTGCTTCGATTTCATCTTCGTCCCAACCGAGATAATGACCGAGTTCGTGAAGGTAGGTAGTGCCGATCTCGTCTAGGAAATCCTGCTCGTCGCCCTCGCTATATTCCCAGAGGTTGGTTACGAAAATACGGATGCGGGGCATGGCGTCCGGGTCAGGTTCGTCGATCAGTGAAGCGCCTTCAAACAGCCCGAGTATTCCTTCCTCCAGTTCTTCACCATCGTCTGGCTTATCCTCGTAGGAAACCGTACAATTTCCGGCCTGACCGGCAACTTCTGCGGGAAGGACTTTTGAAATCATTGCTACTTCAGAGCTGGCGAGTTCGCACAATTTTTCAAATTGCATAGCCCGATCTATCTTTCTGTTACCTTCCGGACAACAAAGAAATACCCGCTACGGATTGATCCGAAGCGGGCATGTCGTAAAACAATTCGGGCTGAGCTTACTCGGCCTCCACGGGAGTTGCCGTTTTCTTGAGTTTTTCTTCCTCCGCTTTCGCTGCCTCAATTTTTTTGCGGACAGCTTCGGCTACCGGATCGAGTTCCTTTTCTGGTTCCTTGATTGGATCCTCGACTTTTATTTCCGGAATGGAATCCAAGGTAGGTGCGGCACCTGTAGTGTGTGCTTCGGGATCAATGATCGCCGGGATCGCTCCATCCGGCGGGATACCGCCCGGGTCAATGACGGGAAGAGGTTCTATCGGGCCGCCACCTGGAAGTGGCGGATACACTTGGTATGCTCCGTCGAAGGGGAGTAGCTCGGGTGAAGTTCTATCAGGAGATGAAACCATCACGGCTGGAACGTAACCCACCTCGCCGCTGTCCAACTCCACTTTCACGTAGTTCGAATCCAGTTCGATGATTTTCATTTCGGTGCCGAGGGAAATGAGCTTGTCGGCATCTTCGGTTCCGGTTGGTTTATTCTTATAAAAGGCGGTGTTCGGGATGTTTGCGCTCACGAACTGGCCGGGGGAAAGCTCGGAGCCGAAGCTGCTTGCAGACTGGAGGCCGGTACCGGGCGGGCGGAGCGGATCGAAACTGGAACTGCTCACCGGTGAGTTCATCGAGTTACAAGCCGCCATGGCGATTGCTACCGGAACTACGGTAAATAAAGAGAATTTCATAACGAAGGCAAGTTGCCACCGCAATGCAGAGCGGTCAACGCGATTCATACATGGTATTCACAAACGTTTGACCACGACTTCAACGTTCATAAAGCATTCGGCATTTCTTTTGAACGAGCCATGGATTGGCTCGACGTCTTGGTAGTTCCTGCCGACAGCGATTTCTAGGCTCCTGCACATGCCAAGCATCACGTGGGCGAAATCCTGGCAGAATCCTTTGCTAAGGGTGAAAGCTTGCTCTAAATGGTTTTTTGCATCCGTGACCCGGGGCTCGTAGGCGAACTCGGAATTGATCCAACGCATGATCGCGGCGGCTTTTCCAAAAACGGCGTTTTCCGAATGAGTGACATCGATGGCCTGTTTCCAGATATCCGGCTGACTGGAAATCCATCGACTTTCCTGAAGGTGTTCCTAGCATCTGTCGCGGATCTCCGGGGAATCGAAAAACTCCATGCCACCCGCATCGCCTTCGTTGGAGATAGTTAGCGGAAGGTTGAGTACTCTGATCTGGCTCTCCACCACCATGCTCTTGTGCTGCGTGCCGATTTCGTAAACGTGGAGATATTCCCGAAAAGGTCGGAGAAGCGGATTAGCCGGGTGGTATATAGCAACCCGGCGCGAGCAATACACAAACAGATTCACCTTCGCGGCGGGGCGAGATGTAGTTGAGTATGTTGATAAGGTGAGGGTTTGAAGTCTTGGCAGGAGAATTAGCAGCACCCGCGCCAAAACCATACGGGTATTTTAATTCTTTTTCCCGATGCTGAAATCGTTGGTGGCCCCAGTTCCGCCGCCATAGGAAGCTCCAAGCCGCTCGGGCAGATCGATCTCAGGGAAAATCCGGACGCTGGATTGCTTTTTGTCCGCATTTCCCATCAGCCAGCTAATCCCCATCCCACAGAGTGCGAGAAAGGCAAGGGATCCGATGGCGATGAGTGCCAGCCGTAGCGAGTGGCCACTGTTCATAGGAGCCTCCCTGAGTTTGAACCACGCGGTCAGGCCGGTGGTGATCTCCGTCACGAGCTTCTCGACGTAGTCCTCTGTGGTTTCCTCTTCACCTATTTTGTGCAGGGCCTCGGATATAATCTGCACGAGACTGAACGCCGGAACCCCAATTTGATCCGGTTGCATACCTTCTTTGGCTCCGAGTTCGCGCCCAAAGCCCAGCTTTCTCGTATCCGATTCGAAAACGATTACAAGCCCGCCGCCATCCGGAAGCCATTCTTGTTGGAGTTGAGACGCGTAATCGGAGGCTGTGGTCGAGATCAGAGCGCTTTCTAGGATGACAAACATCCGGTATCCGTGATCCCGCTCAAGCTTCTGAAGCATTTTGGTGATCCGTCGCGCAGCCTCTGGTTTCTGGGAAAGAATCCCGTCCTCATCGGACAGCCTTGTAAGAGGTGGAGGTGGGACGTCCGCATCCGGAAGCCGCTGGGCGGAAAGCAAGCTGCTCAGCAGAATACACAGGACGAAACTCAGGGAGAAACGGCTCACTGCCTCCTATTCTCCAAATCCCGGGGCGAGTTACAATACCGAAAACGTGTGGCGGGCTGCGTGTTTCCCCTTCCAAGAAGGTTTCACACACGGCTAACTTCCCATATGCGCGTTCTCGCAATCGATCCCGCCGTCCGCAACACCGGCTACGCTATCCTTGAGGGCGAGCCGTCGAAGCCGACCGTGCTGACATACGATGTGATTTGCGTTCCGAAAAAAATCATCCAGTCCGGTGCCCTTTCCGCGATCCGCTCCCATCTGGTACATCTGATCAAGCAGTATGAACCGGATGAAATAGCAGTTGAGGGTATCATTTTCGTGCAATCCCATCGCACCGCGATCTCAATGGGAGCCGCCCGTGCCGCCGCCCTTATCGCTGGTGCCGACCACGGGCTACCGATTTACGAATACTCGCCAAAAAAGATCAAAATGGCGGTTGTTGGGAAAGGGACTGCGGACAAGGCGCAGGTCGCGTTCATGGTGCGAGCCATCCTCGGACTCGCGGAGACACCGCCATCGGATGCGGCAGATGCACTGGCGATTGGAATGGCTCACCTCCAGGCATCTGATCCGCTTCGGGCAAAGCTTCTAGAGCGGCGACTGGTTTGATCTTTCGGTAGATTCGTATAGGCTCCTGTATGACCGATTGGAACAACCGCTATCTCTCAGGTGACACTCCGTGGGAAAAGGGAGCGCCCGCTCCACCGTTACTTGAGCTTTTGGGGAAAACCGGTGATGATATCTGGGGCGGCGGAACGATTCTGGTGCCGGGCTGCGGAACCGGGCATGACGTCCGCGCCCTTGCTTCAAAAGGGCAAGGAGTGCTGGGTCTCGACCTCGCGCAGCAAGCGGTCGAAAAAGCACGATCTTTTCCCGCCGTCGGCAACGAAGAATATGCCCTCGGCGATTTTTTCGATCCGGAATGGCAGGAGGGAAAAAGTTTCTCCGCCATCTGGGAGCACACCTGCTACTGCGCCATCCATCCTACCCGGCGTCCGGACTATGCAGAAGCTACTGCCGCGTTAGTTGAGCCGGGTGGGCATCTTATAGGAGTATTTTTCCTAACCCCAAACAAACCCGGAGAAGAAGACCAAGGGCCGCCCTTTAGCTCCGATATTGAGGAGCTCGATGCCCGCTTCGATCCATGGTTCTACCGCGTGGATTCATGGGTGCCGGAAAGGGCTTACCCGGGTCGTGAAGGGCAGGAGTGGCTGGCGATCTATCGGAGAAAATGATTGCCCGTGCCTCCGGAACCCGGACAAATGGGCTGCCAATGAAAATTACCGCCCCGTTTCTACTCGCAGTCCTTCTGATGGGATGCGCGCAGGTAGTGCCTGACCCTTCGCCCGCCCGGCCGGGCATGCCCTTGGATCCGAGCCATGCGCCGGAGACTGACGAAAGCGCAGTGACCCGGGCAAGCTCCCGAAATCTTCCTTCTTCTTGAAATGGATAATCTGAATACACGTTTGATTCACGGCCTTGTGTCCTACTCGGACGGGCTAGAGCTTCAGAATCGCACCGTGGCGAATATACTGGCGGGGCAGGAAACGGACACGATTTTCCTCCTCGAACACGAACCCGTTTACACCATCGGCCGCCTCCGAGATCAATCCTCCCTTCAGTCCGCCGCAAGCCTGCCGCATCCGGTTTTCGAGACGAACCGCGGAGGACAGGCTACCTACCACGGTCCGGGCCAACTCGTCGGCTACCCGATACTCGACCTCAATCCGAGGGGGCGGGATCTGCACCTGCACCTCCGGCTCATCGAGGACGCGCTCATCGCCGCATGTGCGGATCTGGGGGTGGGCGCGGGCCGCCGCGATGGAATGACAGGTGTATGGGTGGAGGATAGGAAACTCGCATCCATCGGTGTCGGCGTTCGAAAATGGATCTCCATGCACGGCTTCGCGATCAATGTAACCCGTGAGTCCCTACCGCCGTTCCTCTCCATCACCCCATGCGGCCTCGCCGGCGTCTCGATGACCTGCCTTGAGGCGGAATCGTCCGTTCCGGTGACAATGACGGACGCCACCGGAATGATTGCCAAACATCTTCGATCCCGTTTTACATAGCTTTCTTTCATCACGGCGGATACCCCCCCCGCGCGGAGCATGGATCCAAGACGAACATCGCTTACCGTCATGGTGGCAAGGCGATCGTTGTCTTCCACGATGGCCACGCGTCACCCGTTTCTTCCTCGGAAATACCTGGAAAAGCGGCAACCGACGCTTTCTGGGTCGCCTGAACATTCTGAGCCGCCTTATCGAATTGCCCGGGTATCAGGGAAGTTCCTTGATACGGAGATTTTTCCAACGGACGTCGGTTGCGCCACCGGCATGGACTTGCATGCCGAAGAACCCCTTGGCGGTCGCGTCCTTGGCATCGGTGTCGGTGAAATCGACCCGCTTCTCGCCGTTGAGGAAAATCTGCACGTGGTTGCCCTCGCAGAGGATGCGGATCTCATTCCACCCCTCCCACTTGATGACTTCACCACCCTGCTTGGTGAAGGCGGCGCATTGAGCCTTGTCTTTCTTGTCCGGGAAAAGCCAGCCGCGCCGTGCCTCATCGTAGAGTCCGGCCGTCCACGCGCGGCCCTTGCCGTTGTCGTGCTCGCACTGGTATCCATAGACTCGGCCGTTGCCGTCCTCCGATTCCTTCTGCAGGGCGCGGAACATCATCCCGGAATTCCCTTTGAGCGTGTCGAACTTCATCTCAAAGCGGAAATCGTAGTTCGCATAGGTTTTCTCGGAGATCAGGAACGTGTTCCCTTTTACCTTGCGCCCGGTGCCGACGATTTCGCCGCCTTCCATCTTGTATTCCCCGTTTCCTCCGACCGTCTTCCATCCGGTGAGATCCTTGCCGTTGGTCAGCGGGGTGAAGCCCTCCTCCACTTGGGCGGATGCGAGGCACGGGATCAGGGCGAGGGCGGCTATCAGGCTTTTCATGGTCATGTTATGAATTCTTTTTACGGATCCTTGAAGCGCTTTCTTGCTTGCTAGGATAATTTCATCTGGTTTGATACAGATGTTCAGATGATTACTAAGCTATATTCGGCGGCGTTGCGGGGGGTAGATGCCCTTGAGGTGGAAGTGGAGGTGAATGCCCGTGGATCGGAGACGCCAGGAGTTATCATCGTTGGTCTTCCGGATGCGGCTGTAAGGGAAAGTTCACAGCGTGTGACGTCCGCTATCATCGCCTCCGCCCTTGAACTCGACGTTGGCATCAAGACCGTGAACCTCGCCCCGGCGGATTTGAAAAAGGAAGGCCCTTCCTTCGACCTGCCCATCGCCCTTGCCATGGCCGGCGCGAGCGGGACGAAGATTTTTGATACGGAAAGTTTCTGCGTTGTGGGTGAATTGGGACTGGATGGCACCGTGCGCCCGGTGAAAGGGGTTTTGTCCATCGCTCTGGAGGCGAGGAAACGCGGGCGAAAAAGCCTCATCGTCCCGGAGGCGAATGCGGCCGAGGCTGCAGTGATTGAAGGGATAGAGGTCATCGCCGTCCGCAACCTCCGCCAGGCATGGGATTTCATTTGCGGCGAAAAGCGTATTGCGCCCTTCGTCCTCGACCGCCGTGCCTTTTTCGAAAACCACCGGAACTACTTGGTCGATTTTAACGAAGTGAAAGGCCAGCAGCATGTGAAGCGTGCCTTGGAGGTCGCTGCGGCCGGTGGCCACAACCTCTTAATGGTCGGGCCGCCTGGAACGGGGAAATCCATGCTCGCGAAACGCATCCCGACGATCATGCCCAACATGACCGAGGAGGACGCCATCGAGACCACTAAGATCCACTCGATCACCGGCATGCTGGATACAAAAAAAGGTTTTCTTACCACCCGCCCTTTCCGCGCGCCACATCACACGATTTCCGATGCAGGTTTGCTTGGCGGCGGAACGAACCCGGGACCCGGTGAAGTTTCACTCGCACACCACGGAGTCCTTTTTTTGGATGAGCTTCCCGAGTTCCGGCGGCAAACCCTCGAAGTATTGCGGCAGCCTCTCGAGGATGGGCATGTGACCATTTCCCGAGCCGCTGGCTCCCTGACCTTTCCCGCCAGGTTCATGCTTGTGACGGCGATGAACCCCTGTCCTTGTGGTTTTTACGGTGATTCCAAGCGCCAGTGCCGTTGCTCCGTCCGCCAGATCGAAAACTATCGTCAGAAGATCAGCGGGCCGCTGCTCGACCGCATCGACATCCACGTCGAAGTCCCGCTCGTAGATTTCCGCGAACTCACCTCGGAAGGAACAGCCGGCGAATCCTCCGCCGTGATCCGCGAGCGCGTCGCAGCTGCAAGAAACATTCAGGTAGCGCGTTTCAAATCCGAAGGCGTCACGACAAACGCAGCGATGGGCGCGAAGCAAGTCCGCGAATGCTGCAAGCTCGATTCCGAGAGCCGTGGCTACCTCGAACACGCCATGGAGCAAATGAACTTTTCCGCCCGAGCCCACGATCGTATCCTAAAAGTCTCCCGCACCCTCGCGGATCTCGCCGGAAAACAAAACATCACCGGCAACGAGATCCTCGAGGCGATCCAGTTCCGCTCCCTCGATCGGCGGCTCTTCGAGTAAATTCAGGGCTTCTTGGGAGGCGCTTCAAGTGCCTCGATGTGGCGACGGACTCCCTCCGTGATCCCGCGCTGGCTATAGCCGCCTTCGAGTAGTGAAACGATGCGCTCGTGTCCTTGTTCGCGGCATAGCGCACGAAGGATTTCCGTAAGCTCGGCATACACATCACTCGACCAACCGAGATCTCCCAGAGGATCGGCCTCGTGAGCATCGAAACCCGCCGAAATAATCAGAAGCTCGGGTTTGAATTTCCGGAAAGCATCGGTCAACTGCATTTGATACACCTTAACCACAGATTTATCTCCGCCTCCTGCCGCCAGCGGCACGTTCAAATTCGATCCCTTACCAGCGCCCGTCCCAGTGATTTCCGGCGAGCCGCTAGGCCCCGGATAGAAAGGGTATTGGTGCGTGGAGAAAAAATACACTGATGGATCTTCTAGGAAAATTGACTGTGTCCCATCGCCGTGGTGGACGTCCCAATCGACGATCATCACGCGTTCCAATTTGTGATGTTTTTGTGCGTATCGTGCGGCGATCGCTGCGTTTGCGAAGAAACAAAAACCCTTCGCGTTTGCGGGCATGGCGTGGTGGCCAGGTGGGCGCAATGCGGCAAAGGCATTGTTTACGCGCCCTTCCATGACAAGATCCACTGCCGTCAGTGATCCAGTCACCGCTTTCGCGGCAACTTCGTAAGTGCGCTTGGAGATCGGCGTATCAGCACTGCCATGCATCTGTCTTTCCCCAGCCTCGCATGCACGTTTTAAGTCCGCCACATATCCGGGATCATGGATGGCTTTGATCCACGGCACCGGGTCGATTTTTTCATCCGGCGCTGCCCAGAGCAATTGGTTCGAAACCGGATGCTCTTTGAGGTGCTTGGTCAAACGACGCAACCGATCGGCATTTTCCGGAAAACCTGACCCTGTATCGTGTTCGAGAAAAACATCATCATAGATGACGGCCGTGCGGAATACATCTGGCTCAGGTTTTGTATCGTAGACTTCGGCTTCAATTACCATGGCAAAAGTAAAAGACAGCAGCGTAACTCTGAAAAGTAACAAGGTGTGAGAACGGTATCGGCAGATCATTTCTAATGAGAATGACTATAGCTTAATTTTCGCGTTTCAGCAATGGCGCGCGGATGGGAAGTTCGGATTTGATCTGGAGTTCATGCCGAGTTACCAAGATGCAGGAGCCTCCTGCAAAAGAAATTTCGGAAAACTTCCAAGGTTTTCCTCTTTCGCGTGTCTGATATAAAGAGGGGATTGCGATCCTCCGTAATCCAACCTCGGAAAATCATGAAGGAAACCCCCATTATTACCATGCTCGTGGCGGCCTTCGGCTGCCTTCTCTCGCTGCCGGAAGCCAATGCTCAGACGGACAGACCCATTGTCATCATGCCGCCCATGCCGCCGCCACGCATCGAAGTCCGCGAGCCGGATGTCGGTGCGATGCAAAGCCGCGAGATATCGATCAACGTGCGAGTCAACGGACTCCATGCCGTGGTCGAGACCACAATCATTTTCCATAATCCCAACGCCCGCGATCTTGAGGGCGATCTGGTTTTTCCCCTGCCCGACGGCGCAGCAGTCTGCGGCTACGCACTCGATATCGGGGGATTACTGGTGGATGGCGTGGTCGTGACCAAGGAACGCGCCCGCGTCGCCTTCGAGACGGAAACGCGCCGCAACGTCGATCCGGGGCTGGTCGAACACATTCAAGGGAACCTCTACCGCACCCGCATCTACCCGCTGCCAGCGAAGGGCGAGCGCCGCATCCGCCTGACCTACACCACCCCGCTGGTCACCGCAGCTAACGGCGATGCCGCCCTGCTGCTGCCCATGCCGCGCGAGAAAATCGCCAAATTGAATGTGACGATCGAGGTCGCAGCCCCCGACGGCACTGCGCCGGAAGTTGGCGGACTCGGCGACGCCCGTTTTGAAAGAGCCGAAAAAATCTGGAGGGTTGAATCCTCAGCCGAGGACACCACGCCCGGCGAAGACGTCCTGGTGGCGTTACCAAAACTGCCAGCCTCGTTTCATCGGATCGAGCGCGATGCCTTAGGCACCGACCGTTTCATGATCACGACGCTTGCTCCGCTTCCGAAAGCAAAAACAATAGTAAGGGGGCCGATGCATGTTCTCTGGGACGCCTCCGGCAGCCGCGCCGGGGCTGATCTCACCAAGGAATTCGCCCTCCTCAAACAGAGCAAGGGCACCGGCTACATGCTTACCGTCTTCCGCGATGTGCCGGAAACCACCCGCGAATTCGCAACCGTTGATGAACTCATTGCCGCGATCAAGGACGCGCCCTCCGACGGCGGCACGGACATCGCCGCTCTCGCCGCCGCCCTGCGCAAACAGCCAGCTCAGGATCCCGGCGCGCGTACCCTGCTTTTCACCGACGGCTTTGACACCCTCTCCGGAGAAACTCTGGAGTTCGGTGGCATCACCCCCGTCGCCATCGTCTCGCAGACGGTTGCCAATCGTGAGGCTTTGCGGCAGGCCTGCGCCGGGGCGCTGATCGATCTGCAAAGCACCGACCCCGAAGCGGCTTGCTCGGAAATCGAAAGTCCATCCAGCCGCGTGACCGGCGTGAAAGGCACCGGCATCGCAAACGTCCAGGGCATAGGTCAGCCCGCCCATGGCCGCATCAGTTTGCTAGGCGAGCTCACCGTGCCGGAGGCCACCGTGCGTATCCTTTATGCCGATGGCTCGGAGTCGGAACCCTTCGTGCTGCGCAGCGCGGATGCGGCCGAGGGACGCGTCCTCGCCACGGCTTGGGCCGCCGCCCGCGTCAACCGGCTAGCCCCGCGCCCCGATGAATTCGCGGACGAGCTGCTCGCGCTCGGCAGGACTTACGGCCTCGTTAGCCCGGCTACCTCACTGATCGTGTTGGAAAGACTCGAGCAATGGGTGCGCTACGAGTTCGAACCTCCGGCCTCCCTGCCGGATATGCGCCGCCAGTGGAAACAGGCGATGAAAGGCCGCGCCAATCAAAACGATTCCGATCCCGCCCAGCGGCTCGAACAGATCGCTGGGCTGTGGAAGCAGCGTGTCGCGTGGTGGAAAACCGATTTCTCGAAGGCCAAGGCGGTGCCTCAGAGGAAGGGTGCAGAGGAAGGCGAGAATGCTCCGAGGCTTTCCCAACGAGCCGAGATAGCTCCAAACTCCCCCGCATCGGCTGCCGAATTGGACTCATTTTCATCCGATGACCAAAGCAGGGCACTCCGAGGCGGTGGTGGCGGCGGCGGTGGTGGCTTCGGTAGGGATGCTGCCAAGAAAGAAGGCAATGTGGGCGACGGACCCGCCAGCGCTTCCATCGATATCAAACCCTGGAGTCCGGACACGCCATACCTCAAGGTCATACGCGCCGCCAAGGACGGCCTGCGTTACAAAGCCTATCTCGGCGAGCGCGGAAAATGGGCGCAAAGCCCGGCCTTCTTCCTCGATTGCGCCGGGGTGTTTTATGAGGACGGTGACAAAGCCCTCGCCCGCCGTATCCTCACCAACCTCGCCGAGCTGCGCATCGAAGAACCCGGCCTCTTACGCGTTCTCGCATGGCGCCTGCAGCAGGCTGGTGAGCACGACCCCGCCACCGTCATCCTGCGCCGCGTCGTCAAGCTCCGCCCGGAGGAACCCCAATCGTTCCGCGACCTTGCCCTCGCCCTAGCCGAGCGCGGGCGCGTCACTGCATCAAAAGCCGATCTTGAGGAAGCGCTGGGACTTTTCCTGAAAGTCGCTCTCGGAAACTGGGGGCGCCATGGTGAGAGCATCCCGCTCTTCGCGCTGGAGGAAATGAACGGCCTCATCGCTTGGGTGAAACGGCAGGATTGGCCGAAAGCCAAACAACCGAAGATCCCCAAATTCGACAAACGCCTGCGCGCAAATCTCGACACCGACATCCGCATCGTCATGTCATGGGATGCAGATTCCACCGACATGGATCTGCATGTCATCGAACCCGGCGGCGAGGAAGCCAACTACGCCCACAACCGCACCGCCCGCGGCGGGCTTGTTTCGCAGGACATCACCGACGGCTACGGCCCGGAGGAATACCTCATCCGTAAAGCTCCAACCGGTGGCTACACGATCGCCACCAACTACTACGGATCGAGACAACAGACCGTCGTGGGGCCGGCCACCGTCACCGCCACCGTCTTCACCAACTGGGGCCGCGCCAACGAGGAGCGCCGCGTTCTCACGATACGCCTCGACAAGGCGAAAGAGAAAATCGACATCGGCACCATCACATTTAGCCGCAGCGAACCGGCAGCCGAGGCGGGAAACCTCCGCCCCGGGATGACCCGCGATCAGGTGCTAGCCATCCTTCCCAAGCCCGCCGATCCGGCTGCAAATCCCCTGGAATATCCCGATGGAGCCAAAATCCTGAAAATCCATTTCAACAAAAAGGGAGTCCTCCTCCGAGTCAGCGAAACCCTCCCCGGCGGCACCGAAACTATCATCCTGCAATGATTTGCGAGCTGATGAAGTGCTGGTTTTCGCCGGCGTGTCACCTCGGAAGGAACAGCCGGCGAATCCTCAGCCGTGATCCGCGAGTCGTGGCTACCTGGAATACGCCATGGAGCAGATGATCTTTTCCGTCAGCACCGGATACGGAACATCGATGAACTCGACCTGCACGCGGATCAGCTTGGGCAGGTCGTCGTACTCACCGTGCGGATCGAACTCCGGGGTGCCGGTCTGGGCTTGGGAAATCTGGATCGGTGAGATCCAGAGGGCGGCGGCGAACAGGGCGATGGGATTCTCATATTTCGTTTGGGAAACTGGCAGAGAGGAAAGCACGAACAATCGGCAAACTGACTGGTATTCGCGCTTTGACGCGATCTGGAGGCTTGCCATACATGGGAAAATGCTCTCATCAGGGATGAGAAAGCTAATCGCATCCATCCTCGCATTCGTCTCCATGTTTTCGTACGCCATGGGGCAGATCGAAGCTGGGCAATCCGTCATCGTAAAAATTATGGGGGTTCCTGCAGAAGAGAAGGCAAAAATCGACGAGGTCTATCCGATTTCAAAAGCTGGATTCATCAATCTCCCGTTTGTAAATGAGCTCCCGGCGGCTGGACTTGAGGCTGGTCAGCTTGCGAAATCGATCCAGAAAGCCTATAAAGACGGCGGCTATTATAATAATGCCGTCATTCAAGTGATCGCGAACAAAATTGATATTGAGCCGCAGGAACAACAGGTTCACCTAGCTGGGCATGTAAGAGCCCCTGGGCCACGCCCCTTTAAAAAAGGTTTGACGATATTCCAAGCAATTCAGGCCGGGGGTGGTCCCGATAAGTTCTGAGCCATGAATCGCGTCAAATTGCTTAGAGAAGGTAAGATGCAAATTATCGATCTTGAAAAATCAGCCGGTAAAATGGTGGTTTCAGAGGTGCATGATACCATCGAAGTGCCCGAGAAGAACTGGCGAGGTAGGTAGTTCGTTTTCTGTGGGAGCGAAAGATCTCGCCAGATCACCCGGCTCTGATTGAATGCTAGGGTGATACTCGGAAAAGAACGTATGTTTGCCCTGATGGGGGCGATCCTTGGGATGCTTCTCACCGTCCTGGCAGTAGGTCATGATATCCCGGGAATGATGCGGTGGGTTTGTCTCGGGTTGGGGCTGTCGATGCTGATGGTGAGCGTTTCCGGCTCGGCTCGGTTAGAGCTTTTCGAGAGCCAGATGCGGCTCCGCAAGACCCGTAGGGAGCGGGATGAGATCGAGCGCTATTTCAGCGCACTGATGGATACCATGCCGGCGTGGATCTTCTTCAAGGATAGGGACTCGAAGTTCCTCCAGGTAAATAAGGCGCTTGCGGATTATTCCGGATTGAAACCCGAGGATATTAAAGGGGAATCCGATAGTGCGTTCCTCGATGAGGAAAGCACCCGCAAGAACCGCGAAGACGAAATTGAGATTCTTGCAAGCGGCGTGGGTCGTGAGCGTTTCATTGAAAAGGAAAGCACACCGGATGGCGGTATAGCGTGGGTAATCACTTCCAAGCTTCCGCTACGCGACAAACAGGGGCGCATCATCGGAACCTTCGGGGTATCGAGCGACGTGACGGAATTGATCGAAACCCAGCAGACGCTTGAGAAGGAACGTAACACGCTCCGGACGCTTTTGGACAGCATCCCGGACAGCATCTACATTCGGGATCGGGGTGGAAAATATATCGTTGTGAACCGTGCTCTGGCGGATCTCGTTGGCGCGGATGATCCGCAGGGCGTTACTGGGAAGACACCGTATGATTTTTTCCCCGACGACAAGGCTCAGATCTTAATCGTCGAGGATGCAAAGGTGATGGATGTGGGCGAAACTGTGATCAATCAAAGCAGCATTGTAAGCGCCCAAGACGGAGATACGCGGCATTTGCTTACTACGAAGGTGCCGATGCGAGATCGTGACGGAAACGTTTTCGGAATCCTCGGGATCAACCGAGACATCACCGAACAGGAAAAAGCGCGGAAGGCGGTAAGGCAGACGGAGCACAGGATACAGGAGATTGTAGATAACAGCCCCTCTCCGATGTATGCGAAGTCGGTGACCGGCCGTTATCTGATGGTGAACCGGCGTTATGAAGAACTCTTTGGTCTGAAATCAGAAGATGTCGTCGGTAAGACTGACATGGAGATTATTGGTGACGAGGCGGTAGTGAAGGAACTTCAGAAAAACGACAAGCTAGTGCTAGAGAGGAGAGAGCCTATTCAGTTCGAAGAGACTTTGACTTTTAAGGACGGGCAGCACGCTTACGTCTCGATGAAGTTTCCCATGCGCGATCTTGATGGAGAAATCTACGCGATGGGCGGAATTTCCACGGATATCACCGAGCGCAAGAAGGCGGAAAGGGCGCTCCAGGAACTGAACCAAGAGTTGATGCAGACACACGAGAACCTGACAAGTGCCCACGAGCAGCTCATCCAGGCGGAGAAAATGGAATCGGTCGGCAGGCTGGCCGCAGGAGTTGCGCATGAAGTAAAAAACCCGCTGGCAATGATAGGGATGGGATTGGAACTTCTCACGCGGCGGCTTCCCGAAGGGGATACGAAAAGCAAGGAGACCATTGAGCGCATGAAGCGCGGTATCGACCGTGCAAAAAAAATCGTTCGTGGATTGGTAGATTATTCTTCGGACAGGCGGCTTGAATTTCACTCGCACGATCCAAATAGGCTAGTTCTGGAAGCCCTGGAGTTGGTGGAATATCAATTGATTGAAGGAGGGATCACGATCGAATTTACACCGGACAAGGAACTTCCCTGGGTTGATGCGGATCAGACGAAAATTGAACAGGTGCTTGTGAACCTTTTCATCAATGCAATGCATTCCATGGAAGACGGTGGAACTCTAGCGATCCGGTCGGAGCGTGTAAGCCGATCAAATGTGGTTCACGATGAAGGATCGCGCTTGAGGGATCGCGCTCATGAGGGCGACGAGATGGTAAGGATTATCGTCACAGATACGGGCAAAGGAATCCCCGAGGAGGTTCTTTCCAAGCTCTTCGATCCGTTTTTCACCACCAAGGCGACAGGCAAAGGAACCGGTCTCGGTCTGACGGTTTCCCGGAAAATTGCCGAGCTCCACGGTGGAGAACTCGTTCTGGCAAACCGCGAGGGCGGAGGGGGCGCGATGGCTACCCTTACATTGCGTGTAATGAAAACATAGTTCTTCTGCCTTGCTAGGATCCCGTTAATGGAGAGAATAGGAAAGATGAATACTAAGCCAAAAATCCTGCTGATTGATGATGAGGTCGATTTCACCGAGTTGCTTGCAGCCAACCTTGAAGAGTCCGGCTACGAGGTGCACCAAATCAATGACCCGACCAAGGCGCTGGCTGAGGCACGCTCGTTTCATCCGGATATCTGTATCATTGATCTGGTGATGCCGCGCATGGACGGCGGGGATGTTGTGAGTGCATTGAAGGACGATTTCGCCCTTTCGAAAACCCCGGTTCTAATGCTCACCGCGCTTGTCGAAGAAAACCCGGACGACCCGGGTGAATTGCAGATGAAGGGAGGACTGCCTTTTGTTAGCAAGACCTCTGATCTGGAAGTGATCATCAACGCGGTCAAAGTCCAGCTCGGCCATCGCTAGTGCTGCGTCACACGAAAAAAGATGATTAATATTTTCTGAGCCTTTTCAAAAAATGACAACCTGAGCACCCACCACTTTCAGTTACACCCTCTGATTCCTTCCTGCTTTCCTGCCTTCCTCATTAAAACTACATTCTCCCATGTCTCTAGAATCCCGCCGTAAAATGCGCAGCCGAAGAGGATCCAATAAGGAATGCAGGAATTTCTTTGCCAGTTTCCCACCCATTTCCGTAGTTCTGATTCCGGGCGTAACTGAAAGTGGTGGGCAGGATTATTTTTGAACTGGCCGGCGTTGTCGTCCGCATAAAACTCCAACGCCTCTATCCTTCAATCGAAGTGTGACAGAACACTAGTCTCTGAAATCAACACCCCCCGCAACGGTCGGAGCCATTGCGGGGGGGGGCTTTGCCTCCCTGGAAAAATTTATTCGGATCAGTTGTCGAGAGTATCGGGCTCCGAGTTGGGTGGTTTGCCGAAGCGGAAGGAGAAGCCTGTTCCGTTTTCGGAATACACTTTTTCAATCCGTTCGCGGATGTCTTTCGGTTCGCGCTCTTGGATGGAGGAACTTAGAGTCTCGGGATTTCCTGCTGCGGTGTCATCTACGGAAAGGATAATGTCATTTACGGAGAGTCCGGCATTTTTCCGCAGGACTGTCCGCGCAGACGGTGGGTAAGATGACTCCGGAGCCTTGATCCAGATCAAGGTGATCGGCGACCATGTCTGGCACGGTAGCGGTTGCCAGCACTATGAAGGGAATGTTTTGTTCGACCTTTGTTTGGTTGCGTTGAACTTGCGAATTTTTGATCTGGTTCAGAAGTGCAGCCGGAGGCCCGCAGTGTCCGGCGGAGGCTCGATCGCCAGTGCCTGGCTGAAGGTGATAACGGCTATTCCTCCGATAAAACCGCTTGCAGATATGATGGTTAGTTTCGTTTTCATAGCTAACTTTTACATACTGGAAGCGTAGTAGTAACGCGAATCTGTTTCGACTTTGTTCAGTCCACTTTCTCAGGGATTAGCGAGTATTCGAAGCTGGGTTGCTCAACTTGGATGGTTTCGCCATTTTCGTTATCCTTACTGATCCTGTCGGTGAACGTGTGGAGCAATACCCGGTATGGTTGGTTGTTGTCTTTCCAGATGACGCTTTGGTCTCTGGTATTGCTGAGGTTACGATCGTAGCTCGTTGGAACAAAATTCGTTTGTGGTAACTGGTTTGGCACGAAAGCGGTAGGAGCTATGTTTTCTGTCTCCGTGGTTGCCGCTGCAGTTGAAGTTTCCGCAGGGGTATTGTTCGGAAGCATGAGTGCGGCGACGGATCCGAGAATCGCCACGGCCGCCGCTGCGGCGATGTTGAAACGGAAAATGTTCGAGGCCTTGCGGTTTTTTGACGCGGCGTGGTTTCCTTTGCTGGACTTGTTGAAAAGGACGATCTTTTTATCTACGGAAAACGGAGTGTCGCCGATTTTCCCTTGAAGATCTGCCACTAGGGCGGACTGAATCTTGCGCGGGCGAATGTCGCGGAGCTTGTTCTCGAACTCGAGTTCTTGGGAGGAAAGTTCGGTGAACGTTTCTTCGGCGGAAGCTGCGAGACGCGAGAGGAATTCCTCGTCGAGGCCGCAGGGGTTGAGACCTTGGAGCTCTTGCTCGGTGATGGATGGGATCTTGGACATGTTCAGTTGGTTTAGCGTAGCGCCGGTTCGTCTTGGTCTGGATATTCTTGGTCTGGATATTTTCAAATGGAGAGGTCACCCTTCATGCGGGCGGTGCCGAGTTCACGTTTCAGTGCTTCGAGCCCGTAACGGTAGCGGGATGCGGCGGTGTTTTGTGAGATTTCGAGGGCTTTCCCGATCTCGGCAAACGTGCGCTCACCCCAAACTTTCATAATGATGACTTCGGAAAATTTTTCAGGGAGAGCCTTGAGTGCGTCTTCAAGCTGGGAGCGGGTTTCTTCATCTCCGCCCTCGTTGTCGAACCAAGGATGGAACGCATCCTGTTGGAGTGACTCGGTGTCTGCGGAGACGTTGTTTTCTCGCTTCGTGCGCCTGTCGTTCTTGCGGGAAAGGTCGATCGCGAGCCGGCGGATCGTGGTGTAAAGATAAGGCTGCCAAGCTTGCTGCCCGCCGACGAATTCACCCGCGCGAATCTTTTCGACGAGTTTGACGACTGCGTCCTGAAGGACATCCTGTGCATCTTCATGGGATCGGGTTTGTTGGCGTGCGAAGAGGAAAAGTTTCGGGGCGTGTTCGTCCAGCCAGACGCGCCATGCGCTGGCTGCTGGGGAACTCTGTGTCGGAGCTTCGATTGCTGACATGGTTTTAGGAGGTGTAGTAGTAGCGGCACGTTTGCAGCGATTTGTTCAGATTTCCAATGAAAGAAGGATTTGGAGATTGAATGATTAACTTTCCTGAAGTATTTGACGGGCATGGACTTCCTTAAAATTTTGGGTATTTGCGTGTTGGTTCTGGGACTTTCCCAATGCCGGAAGAAATCGAACCCGGTGGAAAAAGAGGTTCATGAAGCTGGTTATGAGATGACGGCGGAAGGCTGGTTTAAAGCCATCGAGGGGAATGATGTCTCGGTGATGAGGAAGATGGTAGACGGTGATTTCGATCATAAAACCAAGGATATTGATGGGAAAAGCGGACTGCACGTGGTGGCGGCAGCGGGAAGTAAGGAGGCTGGCGAATATCTTCTAAATAAAGGACATACCATCGATATTGCAGGGTCTGAGGGGAGGACACCGCTGATGGAGGCTGTTTTTGCCGACCGTCCAGAGATGGTAAAATGGCTACTCAGACAGGGAGCAGATCCCAATGCGAAAGACAACGGAGGTTTCATGGCGCTTATGCTGGCAAGCATGGAAGGTAAAAGCGCAGCTGTCGAAGAACTTGCGCCTTACCACCGGGCGGATCTTGATTCGGCGCTGCTGCTGGCGGCACTGGTAGGCCAGGCGGAGGTGATCGATGTCCTGACTAACTACGGTGCTTCGGTCTATGCCCGGATGGAGGACGGGCGGACACCGCTGATGCTTTCCGCACAAAATGGCCACAAGCAAGCGGCGGCGCTACTGATCGATATCGGCGCGAGTCGGTTTTCCACGACTGAGGCAGGTGATACTGCTCAGAGCCTGGCGGTTGCTGCTGGTCATAGTGAGATTGCAGCGATGATTGATAGCGGTTTTTCTGGCGACAGCCTGGCATTCGAAACTGACGAGGAAGTCGCTGAGGCGATGGAGGAGTATTTGGAGGATTTTGATCCGGGGCTAGAAGAGCCTGCTGAAGTAGGCTCGCTGGCATTAAATGAAGATGGAGGTCAGGATTTTGCTCCTTTGGATCGTTCGGGCGATAGTGGAGATGCTCCAAGGGATTTTACTCCTGAATCTTCCGATGATTTATCCGAGAACGCTTCAAATCGAACCTCGGCCGACGGGGCGCTTCTCGGTGCAGCCGTGGGAGTGATCTCCGGTGAGGTCGGTTCGAATCAAACTAGCCCTTCAGAAAGGACGTCCACTAGGCCGCGGGTTCCGAAAACGCTAGCTGGTGCCCGTATTGGGAAAGTGAAATTCGCTCCGGCTGGCGGCGGGATTGATGCTCCGGTATCCGGTGCTGAAATCCCCCTAGTCATGCGCCACTTCCGCCAGCGGGAGCTTCCGGTGGAAGTCCGGGAGGTATCCGGTGGTGTCGCTTCCTTACGAATTGCAGGGGCGGAGCCGAAAGAAGTGCAAGTGCAGGCGGGCGAGAACATTCCCCAATCGAATCTGGTGGTGGTGAAAGTTTTCAGCAGAACCGAACAGGGGAAACTCAACAACAACGCTCCAATCGAAGTGGGTGTCGTCGAAGTGGAGGACAAAAGTAGTGGTCAGCGAAGGGAATGGATAGCCGGAAGGCCGGCATCCGGTCATGATCCCGTGGCGCTGGTGGAAGACGCAGCCACAGGCCAAAGATATGTCGCAAAGCCGGGACAGAGGTTCACTTCGGAAGACGGGCGCGAGTTTATTGTGAATGACGTTCGCCCTAGCCAACTGGTGATCGAAGATACAAGCAGCGGCGAAGTTCGCACACTGCGCCTGCGCGGCCCTAAAGGCTGAACCCGAAAAAATACCATGGGTCAGCAATTTCAGGATGGAGGTGACACGGTTGCCGAGAACGGCTCTCCGGTCAGGCAATTTTCAGTGATGCTCCCGAACCGGGTTGGGGCGTTGGCGTCGCTTGTGAAGCTATTGCGGGCGTCATCCATTGAGGTGATCGGCCTGAGTGTTCAAGACTCGCGGGATGCGACGGTTGCTAGGTTAGTAGTTTCCGATCCGGATGCGGCTGAGTCGATTTTCTGTGAAAAAGGGATTGCGCACACGAGCTGCGAGCTGGTTGTGATTGCGCTGAAAGAAGCGGGGCCGGGACTTCTCCAGTGTCTGGATATTCTCATGGTTGCGGAAACGAACATTGATTTCGCATACGCGCTACTCCCTGGTTCCCACCAGCAGGCGATGCTCGCGATGCACGTGGAGGACTACGAGTTCGCGATCTCCGTCCTCAACCGCAGCGGCTTCAAGCTGATGTATGAAGAGGATCTGGTGAGGTAGTGGATGAGGAGTAGCTTTCTCCAGAACGCGGCTCCGTCCCGGCCTGTTATTTTGCGCCGGGGAGTTTCGCTGGATCGACCAATTCCGGTTCCGCTGCTTTGGTCGCCTTTGCCTCCTTGGTTAAGCTGGCGAGCCATGCGACTAGGTCTCGGATTTCCTCTGGTTTGAGGAGATGCCCGATGGGAGGCATGGCGGAAATGGGAGGTGTGAAAGATTCTACGTCGGAGCGCTTGGCTCGGAGGAGTTTGTCTGGGGTGGCTACGTCGATGTGATCCGGGGTTTCCTCGACGAGGTTCCCGGCGAGGGTGCCTCCGTTTTTGAAGGTGAGGGAGGTGATTCCGAATCCAGGTGCAACCACTGCAGTGGGGTTCACGACTGATTCGAGGAGGTAGCGGCGCTCGTGGTGTTTGGCGATTCCTGCGAGATTCGGACCAGCATCACCACCGGCGGAGCGTGCGTCGTCATTGGCTTTGTGGCAGCGCATGCATTGGCCGACGGGGTGGGAGGTGAAAAGGGAGAATCCGTTTTTCGCGTTCCCACCTTCGAGGGAGATGTTGAAGCGGGCGAGAGGATCATCGCTCGCCTTCATTGCTTTTTCAAAAGCGGTGAGGGCGCTGGCGACGAGGGGTTCCTTTCTGGTCTTTGCCGCGGCGATGAGTTCAATAGCACATGCGGAGATGCCGTTGGCATCCTTGAGTTTGACTAGGTGGCTCGCGATGAATTTCGCAGCCTTGTCGCTGGGGATTGAGGCGAGGATGCTCCATGATTTCTGGGCACGGGAGGTGTTGTCGGAATCGATGGTTTTTTCTGAAATGGCGATGGCTGACTCCGGGTCGCGTTCGGACAAACTTTTCAGGGCGGTAAGAGCGAGAGCGTCAGTCTTGTCACTGACGAGTTTGGCAAGATATTGGTTCAGGCTGCTTCCATCGCGCTCGATGAAGAGGGTGAGTGCCTTTTCACGTGCATCGTCCGGTAGTTTGGAATTATTGATGAGTTTGCTAAGCGTTTCATCGTCGAGTGATGCGAGGCCAATCTTGAATTTTTTCACAAGATTCAGAGCGCTGGTGAGGACGAATCCGTCCAATTTCAGGAGATCCGGGAGGGCGGCGCTGAGGGCGGGTTTGATCGTCTCTAGTGGGCGTGGATCGAGGGGGCGCCAGTGACCGGTGAGCTGATCGACGGGAAAAGGTTTCTCCCATTCCATGACGAGACGGAGAGCTTCTTCGCGGACTTCTTGCGGTAGTGATGCGTTTGCTATGACTTTCAGAAGTCGGGTTGCGTTCTCCTCAGTGCCAACGCGGTATGCGTTGTGGATCAGGCGGTGTAGCATAAAGGCGGTCCATTTACGGCCATCGAGTTCGTCGAGCAGGGCGGCGACGGCCGGGCGGACATCGCTCATGTCCTTGTCGCAGATGGCGCGGATTGCCTCGTCCTGAACTTTCGGGTCTGCATCCCGTACGAAGTAAGCAACTTCCGGGCTATTGAGACGACGTAGGGCGACGACGGCGGCGAGGCGCAGGGCGGCAGAAGGATGGGCGTGCAGTGCGCTGATCTGAGCTGGCTTGGCGGTGATGTGTTCGAGGGCGTAGATTCCTGCGTGGCGGAGATACACGTCCTGGTTGTTATTTCTCCCAATGAAATCGAGAATAGCGGAGGAATGGCCGATCGCTTTCATCTTTCCGATTGCGATTCCTGCGGCGAAGGCAACACGTGGGTTCTTGTCGAAGAGCAGGGCGGCGAGCGGAAGGCTATTGCCGTCAACGGGAGCGTCGCCGATGGCGCGGAGTGCCTGGACGCGGATTTCCGGATCGGGATCATTGAGGATTACGATGAGGGCTTTCGCGGCGTTTTCCCGGAGATCTTTTATCGGGACGTCTACAAATTCATTCGTAGGCCGTGGAACGGAGCCGCGGCGGGTGATGATTCCCAGTCCCCAGATGGCATGAATACGTTTGAGTTTGTCTTCCGATTTAGTCGCTTCCACGAAAGTTGGGAGAGCATCGATCTTCCGGGTGAGAGCCATTTGGGCGCGGAGGCGGACACGTGAATCCGCGTGTCCGAGGAGCTTGCTGAGTTCTTCGGAGTCGCGTTGGTCGAAGCCTTCGGAAATGAGTTCGGCTGCGTGCTTTGTCTCGGCAGTCAAGTAGGTGTTTTTACCTGCATCGAGCGAGATTAGGCGTCCTGCGTTATGTGACTTCCAGCCTGTGACAAAATCGGTGATAAACACTCGGCCATCGAAGGAGTATTCCACGTCGGTCGCCGCGATGCCCCAAGTAAGCTTGCGGGCATCGGTCATTTTCATCCCGGCTCCCTTCGATTCCATGGCGAAAGACCAGATGCCGGATCTGTTTGCTCCACCCTTATAATCACAGATCAGGAAACGGCCTTTTTCGCTTTCTAGGAAGCCGGTGCCAGGGTGGTAGGTGAGCCCTGATGGCCCTGCGGAGAGGTGGGCTGAGGGAGGAAGGATGTAGGCGGGTTGCGAGTCGTTTTCCAATTCCCACATTTTTTCATTCATCCACCGGCTAGGTGGGCGCTCTTCGAGGTCGATCTGGCGGTGGAAGGTGTGCATGGCTTGGTGCTCCATTTGCCAACCGGATTCTCCGCCTTCGACAAGATAAACGATGCGCGAGGCATCCCCCTGATCCGAGTTGTTATCGACGGAGAATGCATTTCCAAATTCATCGAAAGCGATTTCCTTGGGGTTGCGAAGGCCGGTGTGCATGAGCTCGAAGCCGCTGCCATCGGGTTCGAAGCGGAAGACCGCCCCTTCGTTGGGGTAGTGGAGTTCCTTGCCAGCCTTCGTTACCATTGAAAAACCACGATCGCCGATCGTGCCGTAGATCCGTCCGTCGGGGCCGAGTGTGAAGCCATTCATGTCGTGGCCGGAAAGGGAGATGCGGACGCCAAAGCCTTCCTTCACCACTTTCCGCTCGTCGGAAACGCCGTCGTCATTGGTGTCGCGGAGTTTGTAGATCTTCGGGATACACGCGAAGTACAGCGCCTCGTCGTAATAGAATATCCCTGCTGCGGTGCCATCGAGGAGGTTGTTGAAACCATCGGCGAAGACTTTGGATTCATCGAAAGTCCCGTCACCATTGGTATCGGAAAGGCGGCGTATCACCTCGGAAACCTCAGTCATATATTTCTCGGAAACTTTTCCTTTCCACTTCTTGTGGAGGGCACGCCTGTCATCGGTAGTCTGTGACTGGAGGTCGTCGAGATACCAGTAGAGGTGATTGCGGTTGTCCTCGACCCCGTGGCGGAAACGGTGAGTTTCAGCAACGAATACATTGCCCTGATCGTCAAAGGTGAGCGCGGTAGGGGATTTGATTTTCTGGTTTTCGTAGTCTGCCTCGATTTTAAGAATGCTTCCTTCCGGAATGGTGGCTCCAGCGAGGGCGTCCGTGGTGACGAGTTTCTCCGTAAACAATTTTCCGCCCTTGGTGGTTGCCGGGAACTTCGGGTTCGCGTAGTTGCCGAAAAGGATTTCATCCACGGCAATAATGCCCCACCGCCCCTTTTGCTCATCGATCACTCGGATGACGGCTCTGCTACCCTTGAGTTTGGTTACGTCCCATTGCGAAGGGGAGAAACGGAGGCTGTTGTCACCAGTGCTTTCAAATTCCACTTTGCCGTCCAACAGTAGTTGCACCGCCGTTTTTCCCGGATGATTGCCACCGGCGATGAGGAATGAGATGAAGTTGGTTTTGATCGTGAACTCCTGAGAGACCAAGGCTCCGGTAGCTTCGTCACCGCCATGCGCGGAAGTGGCGAAGGCGTTGTTCGAATAGGCGGTGAAAGGATTCTTCATTTCATCGAGCTTCCCGTGGACGGGGGATAGGCCGAATGCGGAACCAATCGTCTTCCAGTCGCCAAAGCCGTCTCCTTCGAAGGATTGGAATGCGGCATGGGTGGAGCTGGTAAGAGCCGTGATGGCGAGAAGCGAAAGGAGATGCGGTAGTTTCATAAGCTTGTTTGGAGGTGTGGCCTGAGAATGTGATCCAATAGGCTCGCTGGGAAGGCTTGCCAACCGTAAAAGCTGTCTAGCAGGCCTATGGATATCAAGAGCTATCTTGGATGGCACGGAATGGATCGTAAGTCGCTGGGAGTGGCGCGGGTTTAGCATAGAATTGGGTTCTTTAGAAAAATACCATTGAAAGTCCTGTGATCAGCAGGACGAAGAGCATGTTCAGCACCACGCCAACTCGGATCATTTCCCGCTGCGGAACGAGGCCGGTGCCGAAGACGATGGCGTTTGGAGGAGTGCCTACCGGGAGCATGAAGGCGCAGGAGGCGGCGAGTGCGAGGGGTAGGATGAGCTTCGCCGGAGCCAGATCGAACTCAGTTGCCATCGTGAAAAAGATCGGGACGAGAAGGGCGGCGCTGGCGGTATTGCTGGACAGCTCGGTGAGGAAAATGACGAAGCAAACGACGGCGCCTACGATTGCCCAAAGCGGCCATGCATCCATTGCCCCGCCGAGCAGCCTTGCGAGGAACAGGCTGGTGCCGGAGGATCCGAGGATGCCGCTAAGAGCGAGCCCACCGCCGAAGAGGAGGAGGACGCCCCATTCGGTGCCGTGCTCAATCTGTTTCCACGTCACGACCTTTGCCACCGCGAGCGCTACGACCGCCGTGAGTGCGATCCACGTATCCATGCTGGAAATGGAGAACCACGCCCCGATTTTCGAGCTAAAGATCCAGGATACTGCGGTGAGGGCGAAGATTCCCAAGGTGACCTTGCGTTGCATGGTGAACTGGAAATCTTCCGTTTCACCTTCGATCATGAGCTTTTTTTCGTCCGGATTCGACGGGCGCAGCATCAGATAAAGGGCAATAACCATTATGGGGAGTAGCAGTATGACCGCCGGGATCCCGAAGGCCATCCATTCGGAAAAAGTGACGTCGAGTTGCTTCGCGGCTATGCCGTTTGGCGGGCTGCCGACGATGGTGCCGAGTCCGCCGATACTCGCGGAGTAGGCCAACCCGAGAAGGAGGAACCAACGGTTGTTCAGCTTCTTTTTTCCTTCGCCAAACTGGTTGAGTATGCCGAGGGCGAGGGGAATCATCATCGCGGTGGTCGCGGTATTGCTCATCCACATGGAGAGCACTGCGGTGCCGAGGAAAAGCAACAGGGCGACGGGGACGAACTTTCCTTTCCCAAGTTTCGCGAGCTTTTCCGCAAGCCAGCGGTCGATCCCCTGCGCGGAAAGTGCGGATGCAATCGCGAAGCCCCCGAAGAACAGGAAAATGGGAGGGGCGGCGAAGGAGGCGAGCGAAGTTTTCACATCGGACAGACCCATTGCGGCACCGAGTACGGGCACGAGTAGAGCCGTTATCGCAAGGGGCAGGGCTTCCGTCATCCATAGGCATGCGATGCAGGCGAAGAACGCGAGTCCCAGCCGTATCGTTCCCGGATCAAGTCCCTCCAGAGCCGGACTACCTTCGGATAGCGGAAGGAAAAAGGCGATGAGGAGAAGCAGCGCGATGCTGATGGCAATCTTCATTGGTGTATCTAATGGCATGGCGGGCGGTCGGGGCGAATACATTTAGAAATTTCAAACCACCGATTGCACGGATTGACACGGATAAGAATATAGCTCCGGCTGTAAATCCGTGATCAGCACTATTTCCCGATATCTGTGATCATCTGAGAAATCGGTGGTTAAATTCATCTCATTTTCCCCGAAACCCTCGGTGGGGTTGCTGTCGAACATCAAATTTGACGCGGAGGGATATTTTCAACACAGTGTCGGAACGATGAAAGGAAACCGTCTGTTTGTGGGAGCTTGTTGTGCGCTTGGTCTGGTGGCTTTTTCCCAGCTTCTGATCGCTGGCATGGCGCTGGCGGTGCGTATTGAAGAGGGCAGGGAGGTGCGCGTGGTGGAGCGCGAGGTTGAGAAACTTGTTCCGATTCGGATTTCTGTGCCAACTGCCCCGCAGGATAAGCCTGTGGAAAGCAAGCCGCCCGAGCTTCCCCCAGTGCCAAAGCCGCAGGAACACGGCGTTCCGGCCATCGCCGACCCGCGCTCCGAGCGTCTCGTGAAGGAAGGGCGCACCGCGCGTATCGCGGGGGATATGGGGCTGGCAATCGTCAAGCTGGAGGAAGCCCTGGCAGATTCTCCAGAGCATCCCACCGTGCTTTTCGAGCTTGGTATCGTGCATGAAACCATGGGAGTTTACGGCAAGGCCTCCCGTTATTATGAGGAAGTATTCCGTCTTGGCGTGACTGGGGCAGGGGATCTTTACGAGGCCGCTGCCGCGAAACTGCGCGATGGCTTTGAGCAACCCACCGATATGCTCGGAAGAGTGGCACTCGGGCGGGTCAGGATTTTTAACGATCCGAACGCCCGTGGAGGGCAACGGGTGGTGTTGAGTGTGCCCGTTCAGAAAGCTCCCGGCGAGGACGTCGATGCGGATGAAATCGAGGTGGCGGTTAGGTTTTTCAACAAGACGAACCAAGGCAAGATCGTTCAACTTGAGGATAGTTCATGGGCGGTTCCGCAGTGGGTTTCTCTGCCTTTCGATTGGCAGGGCGGGGAGGAAATGCTGCGGATGAACTACATGATCCCAAAGCGCGATACCCAGACGGCTCATCTCTTCGGCGAGCTTTCCTACTACGGGCAGGTCGTCACGCTGACTTTCAAGGGAGAAGTTCTCGATGTGCAGGCATGGCCGCGGGATCTCGCTGCGCGGATCGGGCAGGTGGCTCCGATAGGTGGCCACGGGAACGATTTTCCGGAGTTCCTTGATCAGGATATTTTACCTCCAAATTTTGATCCTGCTATTCCGCTTCTCATTCCGCTCCCGCCGGAGTGAAATAGCCCGCCGCAGAAACGGGTATGGAAATGTTGGATCAAAATAGCGAAAACGGGGATAAAGTATTTGGGGACTATGTGGCGAAAAAATGCCTCGCTGAAGACAAGTCCACTCGCTCATGGCTTGCCGAGCAAGCATCGGTCGGGCGTATGGTGCTGATCGAGGAACTGAAGCCTGAAGCAGGCCAAGAGAAAGACAGTTTTCTCGCCGATGTAAGAGCTAAGGCCGCTGTTGAGCACCCGTTGGTCGGTTCTATCTACGAGGCCTCCACGGAAAACGGGCAATGCTTTTTTGCCCACGAACTCCTGCCAGGCGAGAGCCTACTCGAACGGCGTGCCGTAGGTGAAAAAGTCCGTGCTCAGCGATTTGTCCACATCTTGAGGAGGATTGCAGAAGCGAATATTTACCACGAATCACATGATAACGCGAGCTCACCGCTGGATCTCGATGCGGTTTACGTGGACGGCCATGGGGTGATCCGGGTGAAGAATCTGGTCATTTCCGGAAATCGTTTGCCAGACCATTCCCTGCGCGACGTACTGAAGCTAGGCGCGGATTTTGAAGCCATGCTCGACCGCGACCAGCCGGGTGCCACCCGTTGCCTTACATTGCTGGCGTGGATGCGAGGCGAGGAGGTGGCCAAGCCGCTCAGGTGGGAGCAGATCCGCGACTACTGCGAGCAGATCGAACAACAACTAGCCGAGCCTTCCGAAGTCGTCGCTCCACCGACTGCAGCGATGCGTCCGGAAAAGAAGAGCGGCTTTGTGTGGATTGTCGCGATTCTTCTGGTTGTCCTGATCGCTAGCGTCCTAGTGCTTACAAAAAAGGAAAAGCCGGCCAAGGCGAATGCGCCAAAGCCCGGTCTGGTGAGCGTGGAGGGCGGGAGATACACGACTCCAGGCGGCGCTTCAATCAAGGTCGGTGGTTTCCGGATTTCCGCCTATGAAGTCACAATCGGTGAGTATGCCGAGTTCCTAGGAACTCTTGAAGTTCTCTCCGATGAAGGGGAAGACCGAACCTTCGACCATCCCGACCAGCCTCAGGAAAAGGTAGGTCACGATCCTGATGATTGGGTAGCGCTTTACTCTGCAGCAAAAGCTGCGGAGGAATGGAACGAGCGAGAGGTGGAAGTGAATATGCCGATTGTGGGCGTCGATTGGTGGGATGCCTTTGCGTATGCAAAGTGGAAACGTAGCACCCTACCAACCCAGGAACGCTGGCTTGCTGCGCTGGTATCCGGAGCGGAAGTCCCTTCCGCCATCCCCGTGAGCGAGTGGATCCCGGTGACCTCAAAAAGCGAGGATCGCACCACGAACGGAATTCTCGGAATGGCAGGCTCCGTATCCGAATGGACACTCGAAGCACGCCCTCTGCCATCGAATCCTCTTGGAGACTCGCTATGGGTTATTGTCGGGGGTTCCTACTTGAAGCCCGGCAAAGGTGCCGCCACACGCGAGTGGGTGGAAGACCGTTCCCTCCGTCGCCCAGATCTCGGATTCCGTATTTGTAAGGATACGCATTAGGAATTGAGGGATTCTCGGTCTAACTTTTCACGACGAATCCTTCGCCATCCACTATCGTTTCATCAGGCAGCGGGAGGTTTCCAGGAAACACCGCACCATTTTCAATATGCCATCCTGGAAGGAGTTTTCCCCATGATCCGGGTTTGTGTCCGTTTTGTATAAGGCTGCTTTCCTTTGGCTTTGGCGGATGAGGCATGGACATCGCGATGACTTGGTCATGAATCGCGAGGCATGGCAGATGGGTGACGTTTTCTTTTTCCAAAGGCTCCAATGCGGTCTCGCTGAAATCAAAAAATCTGACAGGTATTTCAGATGACTTTGCCTCTTTGATGGCCTCCCGCAGCGCTCTCCCACCGATCCAGGTTTGCCCGGCGGCTGGATTAAAATTAGCGGATCGAATGAGTTTCCCTTTTGTTTGTCTTGCGAACTCACCTAGCGACTGCAGCCCATTGAGATCTCCTTCGAATAGGTGAAGTTCGGTTCCACGCGGCAGTGCATCTAGCTGGGTGAGCTGGTAGCCGTTGGTTTGCGCCGGAGTGCCGCCTTTCGTGAAACGCCTCGCGATCGCTTGGGCAGAGGTTTTCATCAAGGCTGCTTGAACCAGCTTTCTATTAGGTTTTCCCGAAATCTCTTCGCCCACAGCTATGCTCAGTCCGTAAGGAATTTTATAAGGAGATTTCTTGAAAAACTTGCCTCGCTCAAAGGAAAATAGCGAACCCCACGAGCCATCCACCCACAGCGGGAAGATCGGTGACTTCGCCTTTTTTACGATCAGCTCGAAGCCTCGCTCAAGCTCGCACAATCCACCTGTTCGTGTGAGTTGTCCCTCCGGGAAAAGGGCGACAACATGACCTTCCTCCAGTGCCTCAATGGTTTTTCGGATCGCCTCCAACGGCTGGTCGCGGCGTATCGTAACCGCACCGAATAAGCGAGCGGCAAAGCGGATCATCCCGCTTTTCATGAACGTCTCGTCCATCACGAAACGCACCGTCCTATCGGTTACTGCGGAAATGTAGAATGAGTCGGCGAAGGTAACGTGGTTTGGCAGAAGAAGCACCCCGCCTGTTTTCGGAATCCTCTCCGTACCGGAAAATTTGATTCGGTAGAGCGTTTTCACAGCCGCGAGGCAGACAAGCCGGATGAAATCCGCCGGCAGGATACGGATGATGAACCAGCTCATCAGTCCGCAGGAAATTCCGACGACTACCATCTGCATCCGGAAGCCAGCAAGCACCGTCATGCCTAGCATATGCGCCAGTTGGATCATCCCCTCGATGGCAGCCACTGCGATGATGCCTCCGAAGCAGTCCTGCAGGTTCACTGCAGATTGCAGTTCGCCGCGCTTGTCCGCTGGATAGCGATCCTGCATCCATGCATTCAGCGGGGCTAGGAAAAGGGCTGAGAAGAAAGCCAGTAGTCCGAGAGCGATCAAGAAAGGCCAATCATCCGGGGTCAGGAAAGCCAGCACCAACGCGCTCACGGTCATCGCGATCCCGGAAAGCGGCACCCACCCAAGCTCGATTCGTTTCCGTAAAAGCCATGATGCGAACCCGAATCCGATCGCCATACCAAGTGAGGCGGAGGCCATGAATATGGAGGACTGAGTTCCGAAGCCCTCGCCCCCGGCAGTCATCGATTTCGCCACTTTCACTGACCACAGGTTGATGAACGCCGCGAATCCCCAGAAATAGGCCACGCCAAACGAGGTATGTCGCAGTCCTTTGTCTGACCATAGTTCTCCGAGATCGCGGAAGTGGCTGAAGAGAAGTTTTCCGGAAAGTTTCTCCCTGCCATGAGCCGGAACTTTGGGGATCGAAATCGCCATCACCACTGCGGGAACCGAAATGCAGGCGAGCAGGATCAGCGGGAAGAGCGCCGCGTCCCATGCTTTTTCTGAAACGGAACCCATCGCGACGTAACGCTTGTCATACCACCAGCCCGCAACGATTTGGCCAGCAAGTATCGCCAGCATCGCCATCATCTGTTGCACCCCCGCCGCGAATCCAAGGTGCTTGGAGCCAACGAGTTCCTTGTTAATCCCGATCTTCGCTGGGCTGAAAAACGCCGACTGCATGGCTAGCAGGAAAAAGCCTACCAGCGCGAGCGGCATGTTCCGGTGGAATACCGCGAAACAAATCAGCGTAAGGATGCATACCTGCGCGATCGCCGCACCCAGGATAACGTTTCTTTTTGAAAAGCGGTCGCTGAACCAACCCGCCAGCGGAGCGAAGAGCACGAAGGGGATCGCGATCATCAGACCGGCGGCGGACTCCACCGCGTAGCCAACAGCCCCACCCAGTGGAATGAGAATGAACTGCGCCGCCTTGTCGTTGAACGCGTTCTGCGTCTGCTGGACAATCATGCTCCAGTAGCCCGCCCACTGCCGTTTGTTCGGCTCGCCTACCGGTTCTTGCATGGCCATTTGTGATCAGATGTTGCAGATCCAATCGGTGCAGGTCAGATGTTGATCCATCTCCATGGCAGGATTTTTTTCCCGCGCCTGACCTACTACGATTGCCGGGACTCCGGCCACGGTAGTGTGAGGAGGTACGTCGCTCAGCACCACGCTGCCAGCGCCGACCTTCGACTGGGTGCCGATTTCCACACGTCCGAGGATTTTCGCACCCGCCCCGATGAGGACTCCGGAGCGAATAATCGGGTGCCTGTCACCGGACGCCTTACCTGTGCCGCCAAGAGTGACCTCGTGAAGAATTGAGACATCGTCTTCGATGATCGCAGTTTCACCGACCACGAAGGAAGTCGCGTGATCTAGTAAAATACCGCAGCCGATTTTCGCCGCAGGATGGATGTCTGTGGCGAAAGTTTCCGAGGAAATACTCTGCAGATAGAGCGCCAACCAGCGCCGGCCATCGTGCCACAGGCGGTGGCTCACTCGATAGGTGGAGAGCGCCATGAAGCCTTTGAGGAATAACAGCGGCTCGAGAGGTGAAAAGCACGCAGGATCCCGCTCGAACATTGCAAGCAGGTCGCGCCCGCAGGCACGTGCGATCTCCGCATCCCCAGCGATGATTTCAGTGAAAAGCGGCTCGATCATCTTGCGTGGCATGTCCTCGCGCGCCAGTCTGCGTGCTAGGCGCACCGCCAATGATTCTGCAAAACTTCCACGTGAGAGCACCACGTCATCCACAAGATGTCGCAAGCCTTCCTCTTCTTCGCACAATTTTTCCGCCTCCGAGCGTAGTTGCGCCCACAGGTTTTCCAAATTCGCGGCTTCCCCCCTGCACAACTTCATTCCACCCTCTGTTACCGCCTTTGTTTCCTTTGCACTCATGTAGCTCATGAAAATTTCCCAAAAATTAGAATACGCCTGCCGGGCTCTTGTACAACTCGCGAAGACCTATGACGGCAAGAGTCTTACCCGTCTTGACGAGCTTGCGCAACGCGAAGCTGTCTCTTCGAACTTTTTAGTACAAATCCTAAACGACCTCCGCCGCGCCGGTCTCATCGACTCCCGCCGCGGTGCCAACGGCGGCTACGTCCTCTCCCGCCCTGCGCAAAACATTACTCTGCGACAGATCGTCGATGCGGTGGAGCCCTCCCAGCTCCAGAATACCGCCGTCGATCAAGGCGATTCCGGCTCTGCAGTCCGCCGCGCCTGGGAAAGCGTCTCCACCAAGCTCGCCGCCGACCTCGATACGGTAACCCTCGAGTCCCTCGCTAGCCCGCCTTCTGACCCGATGTTTTACATTTAGGCGATGGAAAATCACCGGTATCCTGCCAGCGGTAGGAATTGACTGGAGTTCCATTCCAGCTAATATTCCAGCATGACCCAAGTGCATCTGCAAATCCCAGAAACCACGCCGGTTGCCCTCGGGCTTGATTCGGAAAACGTGGGTGATGCCATTTTGTTGGCCGCAGCGGTGCAATGGTTTGAAAGTGGAAAGCTCTCGACTGGTGCGGCTGCCGAGTTGGCCGGAATCTCCAAGCCTACCTTTGTCGAACGGCTGAAGGATCTTGGCGCATCTCATTTCCGTCAAAACGGGGAAGAACTTCGTGAAGAAATTGGGAATGCCTGAGGACGTCTCCAATACCACCCCGCTCCAGTATCTGCACCAGATCGGACTTCTACTCAAGGCGAAACAGGCCGGTCTGATAGATGCCGTATCTACATATGTAATCGGTCTGGAGAAAGTGGGCTTTCGCCTAGCTCCATCGACCCGGCAGGATTTCCTCTTACTCTCAGGTGAATGAGCATCTGTTGTGATTTAGAATTTAAAGTATCCCTATGATCCGCTGGTTCGCAAAAAACGATATCGCCGCCAATTTCCTGCTCTTCGGGATCCTTGCGTGGGGCATTTGGTCTGCTGTGGAAAAAGTGGCTCTGGAGGTGCAGCCGGCTTACTCTCCGGAGAAGATTTACATCAATATTGACTACCGTGGCGCCAGCCCGGCTGATGTTGAGAAAGCCGTCGTCCTGCCGGTCGAGTCGGCACTGGAGGGGCTCCCAGGGGTGAAAACGATCGAGTCTCGGGCTAATGATGGGAATGCTCGGATCATCGTTGTTTCCGAGTCGAAACGGAATCTCAAGCCTCTGCTGGAGGAGGTGAAAACCCGGGTGGATCGCATCAACAGCTTTCCCGACGAGGTCGACCCTCCGCGTGTTTACATCCCGGACACCAGCCAGTGGTATGATGTGATAAAAATCGCCATCCAGGGCGATATGGACGAGGCGGATCTGCTCCATGCGGCGCGCACGGTGCGGGATGATCTCATCGCGATGAAAGGGATTTCACAAGCTTCCGTGCTGGGGGCTTCGCCTTTGGAAATTTCTGTAGAGGCGGATCCAAGGCTCTTGCGTGCTTACGACCTTACTTTTGCTGACCTCGGCAATGCCATTCGCAAATCTTCGATCGACCTTCCTGCCGGCCGAATCCAGACGGACGAGGGTAGGCTTACCATTCGCTCGAAGGGGCAGGCATACACCCGGGAGGATTTCGAAAAGATCGTCATCAGCAATAGCAAGGGCTCTGAGGTGAGGCTGTCCACCGTGGCAAAGGTTATTGACGGCAGCGAGGAGAGCAAAAAGATCATGCGCTTCAATGGCAAACCATGCCTGCTGGTGGAGGTGCTTAGGCTGGGGAATGAGAACGCATTGGAGATCGCCTCGAAGGTGAAAGAATACGTTGCGTCTTCGGATCAGCGCTTTCCAGAAGGGGTCAGCCTTTCCGTGTGGGACGATTCTTCAGAGGAATTGGAAGGCCGGCTCGGCACCCTGCTGACTTCCATGCTCCAGGGTGGCGTGCTTGTTCTTGTGGTGCTCGGGCTTTTCCTTCGTCCCATGCTCGCTTTCTGGGTGACGCTCGGTATCCCAGTCGCCTTTGCTGGCGGGTTTATCGTCATGCCCTACTTCGATCTCACGGCGAACGTGATGTCCATCTTCGGCTTCATCATCGTCATCGGCCTGGTTGTGGATGACGCCATCGTGACTGCGGAAAACGTTTATACAAAACTCAAGACGGGCATGGATCCCCTGGAGGCGGCGACAGAGGGCGCCTCCGAGGTTGCGACGCCGGTCACCTTCGGGGTTATCACCACTATCGTCGCCTTCGTTCCGCTGATGTTTTTCGAAGGATTCTACGGGGCTTTCACGAAACAGATTCCACCCATCGTTGCCGCTGTCCTCGTTTTTTCCCTGATCGAGTCAAAACTCGGCCTGCCATGCCACCTGAAGTACGTAAAAGTTAACCGCAAGAAGCTCAACGCGGCGGAGCGTTTTCAGAAACGGATCGCAGATAGCTTGGAGACTTTTGTTGTAAAGGTTTATGAGCCTGTTCTCCGCCTTGCTGCCAACCACCGGTATATCACGCTCTCGCTCTTCCTCGCGCTCGGAATGGCTTCCATCGGCTATTTCTCCTCCGGGAAAATGGGCTTTGTGAACATGCCCTCTATTGATCGGAACCGTATCGTTGCCATGGTTCGGATGACGAGAGATACGAAAGTGGACATCACCGAGGCAAGAACCCAACAGGTCGCCGATGCGCTTAGCCAAGTAAAAAGGGAGTTCACCGATCCCGCCACTGGCGATTCTCTCATAACCGATACCCTCACTTCCGCAGGTGGATGGTCCGGTCGCAAGAGCGTGGAACCGCACACCGGTTTCGTAGTCATCGGCGTGACCGATCCGGGGAAACGCTCCGAGCCGGGGCCGAAAAATTCCGAAATCGCCGCCCGCTGGACCGAGTTGATCGGGGAGATGCCCGACGTGCAGAATTTCTGGATTTCCGGTGATCGTGGACGGGGCATGGGCGGTGACGACGACCTCGAATCGATTTCCCTGGAGATTCGTGGCCGCGATTCCGAGGAAAAAGATGAAGTCGTCCGCGAAATCGAGGAAATGCTGGAATCCTACGACGGGATCGAAAGCGCCTGGAGTCGCTCCGGGGGGACAAGCGATGAACTGCTTATCACCATCCGTCCCGAGGGCGAGGCGCTTGGCCTCACCCAGCAGGCACTTTCCCGCCAGGTGCGCAGCGCATTTTTCGGAGAACAGGCGCAACGGGTGCAGCGGGAGAGGGACGATATCCGCGTGATGATTCGCCTACCTCGTGCTCAGCGGGAATCGCTCGCTACATTGGATAGTCTCCGCATTCGCACTCCCTCAGGGGGGCAGGCTCCTTTCCATACCATTGCCACTGCCACTTATGTGAAAGCCCGCTCAAGGATCGAGCGTGTTGACGGCTCCCAGGTCATAGAGATCTCCGCGAAACCGGTCGATGAGTCCATCGATGTCGTCGCCATTTCCAAAAACCTGGCCGGAGAGCTTGACCGTATTCTCAACAAACACCGCGACCTCTCCTGGCGCTACACCGGCTACGTCGCCGACCACGAGGATACGAAGAAACGCTCCATCTACGGCGGCCTTGCCTTGTTTTTCACCCTATACGCCCTGCTAGCCATTCCGTTCCGCTCCCTTTACCAGCCGTTGTTCGTGATGCTCGCCGTGCCCTTCGGAGCCATCGGGGCACTCTTCGGTCACCTGATCATGGATATCACTCCGTCCTACCTTTCCGTCTTTGGTATCCTCGCCCTCGCAGGTGTGGTGGTGAACGATTCCCTCGTCATGGTTGATTTTATCAACCAGAAGACCCGCGCCGGGGGAGATCTCTTCGAATCCGTCATCTCCTCCGGCACCCGCCGTTTTCGCCCTATTTTCCTCACCTCCGCCACAACCTTCGCGGGGCTCATGCCTCTGATCTTCGACCGCTCCCTCCAGGCGCAGTTCCTCATCCCCATGGCAGTCTCCCTGGCCTTCGGAATTTTATTTGCCACAGCAATCACCCTCTTCCTCATCCCTTGCTCTTACCTCGCAGCAGAAGAAATTCGCGTCCACCTCGGTAAGGCGTGGGTCTGGTGGAGGTATCCGGGCGGTAAGCCCTCCATCGACGAAAAGTAGCCTGCCGTCGAATCCTGAATTCATATATACACTCAATGAATTTGTGAGTTGCCCCACGGTCCTAGATCAACCGGTGCCAACAGTCGCCAGACTTCCATGTCATGTCCTTTCGCCAATCGCTCCAAGGTGGAAAGTCTTAGATCCCTTTTCCGCCCAGCCTCAATGGCCTGATAGTATTTGTAGGACATCCCGGCCACTTCGGCGAATTTTTCCTGTGTCCAGCCACGCTCGTTCCGCAAGGCTTTAAGCCTTGCCAGAGCAAGCATTTGAGAACAATCTCTTCCATCGAAAGATTTCAATCTATATGTTTGGGAATGTGCTTTACACCTCCTCCACGGTAGTCTGTAATTGAAATAGAATTAAACGTCTTCTTTTCCTTCCGTTCGTTGTTATCACGCTTTCCGCCACGCCGGAGAACCCGCTCATTCCGTCCACTTGGTCTCAGGAAATCACCGCCACGGACGGCTCGACCCAGCAGTGCATCATTTTTACCACGATTCCCGGCGTGGAATACACCTTCCAACATTCCAATACGTTCGAAACATGGACGGCGATAGGAAAAACCTACGGCCTCGGCCAGCAGTTCAGCGCGGCGATGTTCCAGACGGCTCCCGCGCCAGCACCGCCAGACCCGCAGAACCCACCGCCGGCCGGCGCCCTGTTCTTGGGAACGCCAGCGTCACCATCCAGCCCTCCTCCGGTGCTGCGGGCGGCACTGTTGTCGCGTGGCCATCGCTTGATCACGGGAATTCCGTCCGCCACCTGATCGCCGGTAGCATGGACGCGGCATGGAGCACGGTTCCGATCTTCGCTGACAGCCACGGTGGGCACCAGTTCTTCATCACTTCCGGCGGAGGAAGCACCGCACCGCCTACCGAAAACGACTTCCTCGACACGGCGGACGCCGCGATGATCGCGGATCTCGAAGCGGCGTGGGCGGATTTCAATGCCGCGATTACAACTTTTTCCGCAGCCGCCCAGAACACCCCGCCGCCCCCGCCCCCGGCAACCGATTCAAGAGGTTTCTGGCGCATCAAGGCGGACTGGTCGCTGGACAGCGATAGCGACGGCATCCTCGACCATGCCGAGTTCGCGCTCGCCGCCGCACAGGCCGCAGCGGGCGACGGCCTCGTCGGCAATCCACACAACGCCGACACGAACAACGACGGCATCCCCGACGGCTAGCAACTCGATTCCGACGGCGATTCCATTCCGGACGCCCTCGACGTAGCGCCGGATGACGGCCTCGTCGCCTATGAAATCGTTGCCCTGCCGCGCTACGCGATGTTTACGGTCGCTGACTCTCCCCACCACACTTTCGCAATCAACGACCGCGGCACCGCACTTGCTCTCCTCGGCTATTGGAAAGGCGGAGTAACCCATAACCTCATAACCGACGAGCAGCAAATCCCCGGCTACCCCCTTTCCGAAGCGAACGAGGGAGCCGACATCCATGCCCGCGCCATCAACGACAACGACCAGATCATCGGTGCCGGGATCGCCGACCTCGAGGATCCCCTAGTCGGAGCCAACCGCAGGCGGATATACCCCATCATATACTGGTCCGTGCCCCAGGCCGTCCCTGCGGTCGTGGCGTCCACCGCTGGCACTACAATCACCTATTCGAACCGGACTCACTTGGGAAACTACTACGCCGGCAGGCACCTCGACAACAGCGGGAGCTTTTTCAGCCCGGCCGTGACATGGGATCTCACGCGCCCGGCTCCCGGCCCGAAGCACGAGGACGACGGCTGGAAGAAATGGACGCTTCCCCCCGGCGGCGGGCCGATCGTCCACGCCCCCGCGCCAGAGGCTACCAAGGGAACCGCAGCTGGCGGCATCGTGTGGGGCAGCACATACGGCGAGAATGGGGAATGGCTGCATAGCGACATCACATCGCCGTTCTCAGCGGAAATCCCGGTCACCGATCCGGAGAATGTCATCGCACAGGGAGCCAGCGGGAACATACTCGCCTTCAACCGATACGCAGGCATGCCGGCCATGGTGAGGAAAGGCGAGGAATGGGGAGTGAGTCCGCTGCTTGCGGATGTCCGTGACATCGCCGATAACGGCACCGCCATCAGGAAAAATGCCTACTTTGGCGAACCGCTTGACAGGGTGATCCTTCTAAACGGCAAGTGGACTTCGCTCGCCCGCGCCATCCCGGGCATCCCGGAGCGCTGGAAAACCACCACTGCCGCATGGCTCTCCGACACCAGCCCCGGCGGCTGGATACTGGCTCACGACCGTGCCGTGCCGCGAGTCGCAGCCGCACTTCTGCCCTTGCGCGTGACTGGGCGTTATACCAACTCCGCAAATAAAATCGTAGAAGAGGCGGCCGGCGTTGACGATTTTTCCATCGGCAGCAGCGATCCGGCCGCTTCCTTAGACGGCATTGATCACGTGCAGGACAGGATATGGGTAATGGCTCCCGCCATCTCGGGGGAGACCACGATAACAATAGATACTCCCGTACATTCCTCAGCACCAGTCTGGATCACCGCAACGGGTATCAGACTTAACGGCAATGCCATGCACCAGCTCACATCGGAACCAACTCCAATAGCAGTCGAGTAAGCTGTGCCATCGAGTGGTCAAGAAGTTCTTGCGGAAATCAGAATGGGAGGACTCACATCCCTCTCCACGCCCATAGGCTTCAAGGTGATGAAGCAGAGAGCCGTTCGTGTAGCCGTTTACTTGGTAAATAGAGAGATACCTGGAAGTTCCAATGTCTATGAACCTGATCTCGTCACCACCGCTGAAAACCTTCAGAATTACCTCAACTCGGTATTCAAGCCGCAAATCAATGTGGATATCGTTGTGAACCCCAATTACCAAACCATTGCAGCCCCTTGGGACGTGAACGGGAACAATTATCTGGATTGTACGGGGCCAAATAATTTTCCAGGTCCTGAGCAACAGATGATCATGGATCTTGTCACAGAAACGGATCCCGCCCCCCACCTCTCTATTTTCCTCATGGGGGGAGGCGTTCTGGTGCTCGGTAAGGTAGCGGGATACGCCCATTTGAACAGCAGCACGATATGGATCACCGCAGATTCTTTCCGGGGTTTGAAACTTGAGGATCAACCGCATATCATCACCCACGAGATCGGTCATTTCTTTTTTGATGAAGGACACCCTGACGAAAAAGGGGGGTCGGCGTTGCTACCCGGCACAGCTCACCAGAGGCGGTTGATGGTTTCCGGTAGCGGTGCAGGTCCCAAACCTGGTGTCCTGATCGTGAAGGGTGAGTGGGATAAGGCGGATATTCTCGTGCAACAACTAATCGATAATCAGCAGTGAAATTACTCATCTACATCGTTTTCTTAGCGGCAACATCGCCCACTTGGGAATATTCTCCCAGAGAACTTGAAGATAAGCGGCTTTTGGTGGAAGGCTGGAAGAAAATGGCGACCCAGCCCTTGCCTGAGAAAAATCTTGATGAATACATAAACAAACTTGGTTTAGCCGTCTGGGCTGCTTCCAGTTCAAAAGCAAATAAAGGAACCGAACGGAATGAAGCTTATTGGTTGCTCAGGGAACGCCTGCTTTCCATCCCCGGCCACGCTGAATATTACCGGGATCGGATCAACCGTATGCGTTCGAAGGTTGACAAGTATAGGGCTGAGCATGGGTCGCCGCATGGCAAGTATGATGGTGCGGGAGGAGGGCTAAGCCTTCTGGGAAGAGAGCAGAGGTCTGGATTCCGGATATTAGAGAATCTCCCGAGCGTTGAAACCGTGCGCGTTCTCGGCGAGTTTCTGTCGGATGACCGTGGAGCGGGGATTCCGCTGCTCGAGCAAATAAATACCGGGGAAACTTCGAATGACGTGCTTGCTATGACTGCCATTTCACAGCTTGGCATCGCGAACGCCCCAACTCCAGCTATCCGGGTTTCAGAGGACATGGATCGTAAACTGGAGGGATGGAAGCATTGGTATGCGGAAGTGAAGGAGGGTCGCCGTACCTTCCGTTTCATTGGCGATCCGGTGGATTATGACCTGCGTGGTCCTTCGAAAAGGGGCGCGCTGGAGCCGAACAGGACGAGGAGCGGCAAACGGGCGGCAGGAGATGACGGTGCGGAGGACAGGGATGAGTCAGCCGGGGAGGGAGGGGTTTCCCCGCCAGTCATAGGAGCGATCCTTGCCGGGCTATTCCTGCTGGCGGCTTTCTGGATTTACCGGAGGAAGCAACTTGCAAGATGATGGACACGCTCCGTTTTCCGTCACCTAACACCGTTACATATTTCACGGAAAGGTTTTCCTCAGCGCTTCGACAATGCCGTGCCCGTGGGCGGCGGTGGTGACCAGTCCGCCGCGTGCGGCGACCAGTTCGCGGATCGGGGCGACGGCGTTGGCGTGCCGTCCATACCATATGCAGAAGGAATGCGCAGAATTTGTTACACGTTATCAGGGAAAATCGTCTGAAGTGCCTCTACGACCCCGTGCCCGGCGTTTTTTGAGGCAACTAGACCGCCACGTTCCGTGATAATCTGACGGATCGCTTCCACCGCATTGGCCGGGCAGGCTGCACCGCCGGAGTGGGCTTCGGAGAGCATCTCGATATCGTTATGGCTGTCGCCCATCGCGAAAACATGCGAGGTGGGTATATCGTAAAGTCTAGCCATCTCGGTCAAGGTGCTGCCTTTCTGGTAATCCTTGTGGCCGAAGCGCAAGTAGATGGAGTTCCGCTGCCAGCCGAGCCCGGGAACCTCTGCCATGAGTGGGGCGATGTGGGCGGCGATCCATTCCATCTCCTCTTCTGTCCGCGAAATCAGGCCGGCGGGTTCGCCTTTCATCTCGATGTATTGCGCACCGGTGTGCTCCTCTATTTCGTAGCGAACTTTCTTCAAAGTTTTCTTCGACTTTTTGAAGAGCTTTGCGATGTCTTTTTCACAGCGATCGTTCCAGTCCTTGTGGGCAAGAAAACGACCGAAGGCATTTGGAAAATAGATCTCTCGCTCACGGGCGATGACCCAGTCCGGGAGAAATGGGAAACTGCTTTCAATGAATCCTTCCATCACCTGCGGCATCGAACGCCCCGTATTGATCCCCCAAACGGCTCCCTTCGTCTCGCGCAAGCGGCGGATGGTGGTGAAGAAATCGGTGGGGACAGGAGGTTTGTCCGCAGGATCATGGAGTGTCCCATCGAAGTCGAAGGAAAGTAGCAGGGCAGGCTTCGGGCAGGCGTCCAGAGTTCTCACGCGGGGAAACTACAGGGAAATGGGGATGGGGCAAGTTTGAGAAGAGGGATAGAGGGAGTTGCAGGTCGAAAGACCGAACGTAGCTGCCGCGTCTCGCGGCAGGCCGTGCATGCGGCGTCTCGCCGCGAGTCTTCGACGTAGCTGACGAATCCTGCGCCAGCTCCCTGCGCTCAGTACCCCTAATCTCTAATCTCATTTCCTCAGCTCATCCCTCCATGCCTCGCGGGGTGCGTTCGCGGGGAGTGCGGGTGGATAGGGGTTGTGGTTTCTATTTTCCGCGCGTTCGCGGAGTTTGGCGAAGATTAGCATGTTGAAGAAATGCATGAACCCGAGGACGAGGAGGACGACTCCGATCTTGGTGCTGAGCGCTTCGAAGATACCGGTGGTGCCTTCCACCATGTTGTCCAGTTTCAGGTAGAGGGTCACGAAACCGAGATTCACCAGATAGAAACCGACGAGGAGCAGATGATTCACGCTGTCGGCGAGTTCTTCGTTTTCTTTGAAACAGCTGAGTAGGATCAATCCGGCTCGGTTGACCCTGATTTTTCTTACTGTAGCTGGTTTGAAGGGTTCGCTCTCGAAACCAGGAGGCGGGCTGTGAGATTATTGATTTGGGACGTCCGAGCCGGACCGTCCCTATCGTTTGAAACTCGGCCTCACCGGCACGCCGTGTTTCTCGAAATGCTCTTTCGCTTCGCCGACGGTGTGCATGCCGAAGTGGAAGATGGAGGCGGCGAGGACGGCGTCTGCTTTGCCTTTTTCCAATACCTCAACCATGTGGTCTAGGTTTCCGGCTCCGCCCGAGGCAATGACGGGGATGCCGATGGCAGAGGAGATAGCTGCAGTGAGTTCGCAATCGTAGCCTGCCTGGGTGCCGTCGGAGTCCATGGAGGTGAGGAGGATCTCGCCTGCACCCCTGCGCCAGACTTCTTTTGCCCACTCGACTGCATCGAGGTGGACGGGAGTCCTGCCGCCGTGAGTATAGACACCCCATTTTCCGGGGGCTTCGCGTTTCGCATCGATGGCGACGACGATGCACTGGCTGCCGAAGGCCTTCGCACCTTCATCGACGAGACCGGGATTGGTGACGGCGGAGGTGTTGATGCCTACTTTGTCGGCACCGGCGAGCAGCATGGTGCGCATGTTGTCTACGGAACGGATGCCACCGCCGACGGTGAGAGGGATAAAGCATTTTTCCGCAGTGCGGCGGACGACATCGACCATGGTCTCGCGGGCGTCCGAGGAGGCGGTGATGTCGAGGAAGACGAGTTCGTCCGCTTCCTGCTCGTTGTAAGCGATGGCGCATTCGACGGGATCGCCCGCATCGATGAGATCGACGAAGTTGACGCCTTTGACCACGCGTCCGTTGGTTACGTCGAGGCAGGGGATGATTCGTTTTGCGAGCACGGAGTGACTCTAAATTTCAAAACTCAAAATACAAACTTCAAAGAAGAGAAGATGGATTAGGAAGTTGTTTCTATGAGTGGGAGCGTCTATGGATACCTTATGTCCGTTGCTGAAAAAAGATTTGTGACTGATGAGGAGTATCTCGCATGGGAGCGGGAGGCTGATTTTAAGAGCGAATATCTGCGCGGGGAGATTTACGCGATGTCCGGTGCGGGGCTGAACCACAATATCATCGCTTCGAATTTGAATCGGGCTATTGGAAATAGATTGGAAGGTCGCCCGCGCTTGGTTCTAGGTTCTGATATGAGGGTGCAGGTGGATGTTGCGGATGCCTATTTTTATCCGGATATTTCCGGTTTATGTGGGGAGTTTGAGTTCCATGACGACAGGCAGGATACCTACAAGAACCCGCAGTTCATCATCGAGATTCTCTCGGACAGCACCGAATCGTATGATAAGGGAAAGAAATTTTTCAACTATCAGATGCTTTCTAGCCTGAAGGAATATGTTTTGGTTTCCCAAAAGATGGTTGCCGTGGAGTTGTATCGAAAGGATGGTGACCGTTGGATCTACCAGCTCCTGAGAGGGGATGATGAATGCTTGGAGTTGGAATCGGTGGGTTGTGAGGTGCCAATTGAAGAAGTTTACCGGAACGTGAAATTTCCTGTCGATGACGAGGCTCCAGTGAAATCGGATGTCCCGAGATGACACAAAAAAACGGCAACCCGTAAGGGTAGCCGTTTTTGAGAGGAACGGAATTTGATCCGTTCGTTGCCTCAGGCCTCGCTGGGCTTCGGCTTGCCGACGCGGCGAACTGCGCCAAAACGCTTTTGGAACTTGTCGATGCGGCCTTCGGTATCGACGAACTGCGCGAGTCCGGTGAAGAAGGGATGGGAATCGGAAGTGATGCCGGAGGAAATCACGGAATATTCAACACCGTCGACGGTTTCCTTTTTCTCGGAGGAAGCGGTGGATTTCGTGATGAAACGTGCGCCCGTCGTCATATCAACGAAGATGACGGGATTGTATTTGGGATGGAGATCCTTTTTCATGGGAGTGGTTGGTTTGCCGCACGTACCAACGCGCGGGGCGGGGAAAATGGCGGAAACCGCTCCGGTGTCAAGTTTCTAATGGAAATCCTTCAATGCCAGAGCTGCGTGACGAGTTTCAGGATGGCAGGATGCATCTTGTATTTCGCATCGGCTACCTGATTGATGGGGAGGTGGCTGTAGGTGCCGCCCTTGTGTGTGATTCCGGAAAATAGTTCCTTGGTTGCCGGAACAATCTTGTTGTCAATGAGACCTTTGAGTCCGTCACAAACGACAAAGGGATCGTAGCCGCGCTGGATAGCGTATTCGGTTGCGCATTTTACGGCGGGATTCTAGAGACATGGGAGAATGTAGTTTTAATGAGGAAGGCAGGAAAGCAGGAAGGGATCAGAACTGCGGAAAGGGGTGGGAAACTGGCAAAGAAATTCCTGTATTCCTGCATTCCTTATTGGATGCTCTTCAAAGTCCGCGGTATTCCGCAGCGAGGCGCTTTGCGGTGGCGATGGTGTTGCGGTGGAGTTTGGCGGTGAACTCCGGTTGGCGATTGTAGCCTCCACCATAGAGGATTGCTACGGGGATGTGGTTTTTGATCATCGCGCGCAGGAGGACTTCGTCGCGGCGTTGGATTTCCTTGAGGGAAAGGTGCATCTGGCCGAATCGGTCGTTGCGGTGGTTGTCGGCTCCTGAGATCCAGATCACCAGATCCGGAGAGAATTTATCGAGGGCGTCGGCGAGTGTTTTGAACAGCTGCTGAAGATACATTTCCCCCTCCACGTAGCGGACAGTTTCGACATCCAGGGTGGAGGCGATTTTCTGCGTGGGATAGTTTTTCCCGACGTGGATGGAGTAGGTGAAAACCTGCGGGTCATCGCCAAGGATGGAGGCGGTGCCATTGCCTTGATGGGCATCCGTATCGACGACCATGACCTTGATTCCCGGGCGCTTATCTTGGAGGTCACGGATGGCGATGGCGATGTCGTTAAAGACGCAGTAGCCCTCGCCGTGCTGGCGGAAGGCGTGGTGGGTGCCGCCTGCGAGGCAAACTCCGACCCCTTCTTCCAAGGCTGCGTTGCAGGCGAGGCGTGTGGCTTCGACTTCGGTTGCGGAGCGTGAAAAGAGGCTTGAAGATGCGGGGAGGCCGAGGAGGAGTTGTTCCTTGCGGTCGAGGGCAGCGGACTGGATTTTCTCGATGTAGGAACGGTCGTGGACACGGAGAATGTGGTGGAAATCGGTGGCCTTGACCTCAGTGACCTCTTCCGGGCGGAGAATATTTTCCTGAAGCAGCATTTCCTTGGAGACACGGAACTTGTCCATGGGAAACGGGTGACCGCTAGGTAGATCGAGTTCAAAATCCTGTGAGTAAAAGCAACGCATGGAAGAAACCTTAAATTCTAAACTTTAAACTTCAAGCAAGAGTCCGGGGTGATCGGACGATTGAAGGTTTCGGATGACAGGGCGGGGTAAGCCGTGCAGTTTTCGCTATTATGAAACGTTTTCTCGTCGCTTCCACTTTATTGAAATCATTTACGTGCCTGCTGTTGGCTGGCGGGGGATTATTCGCACAGGATGCGAAACATCCCGAGAAGCCCCTCCTTTGGAAGGTCGATGGGAAAGGCCTTGAAAGGCCCTCGTATCTTTTCGGGACGATCCACCTGGGTGCTGAGGAAGTGACGACCCTGCACCCGGAGGCGCGGAAGGCGTTCGAGTCCGCAGATGCAGTTTACACGGAGGTTCCGATGGATGCTGCATCGCAATTGGCCGCAGCTCCGATGATGATGCGGAAGGACGGGCAGGCGCTCAATGATGCGCTTGGGGAGGAAATTTCCGCCCGTCTCGACGAGGAACTGAAACTCATCAATCCAGCTCTTGATTCTACAGCTTTCCAGCCGCTTGCGACATGGGTTGTGGGGATGAGCCTTCCGCTTTTGCCCGATCAGTTGGCGGGCAGGAAAGCGCTGGATATTGTACTATGGGAAGAGGCTGCCGCGGCAGGAAAGAAGACAGGTGCCATCGAGACGCTAGCCAGTCAGCTTGCGATTTTTACGGAAATGGCCGAAGAGGAACAGGTGATCATGCTTTCTGAGACGATGAGGCTTCTCAAGGAGGATAGGGAAAAAGACCGGAACTCGGTGGGGGATTTGACCGCCGCCTATGTCACTGGTGATGTCGATAAAATCGAGGCGCAGATGCAAAGGAGTATGAAGGAAATGGCGGAGAGCGAGCACAAGGATCTTGGTGAAAAATTCATGAAACGCCTCCTCGCCGACCGGGACGTGACCATGGCGGCGACGATTGCCGAGATACTTTCGAAAGAGCCAGGCAGTGTCCATTTCTTCGCAGCAGGAGCCGGGCACTTTTCCTCGAAAACGAGTATTCGCAGTCATCTCGAAAAAGCGGGCTATACGGTTACCAGGATTGGCGGATGAACGTAGCAGTGGTGGGATGCGGTGCGGCGGGCGCGGCTGCGGCGGTTTTTCTGAAACGTGCGGGGCATGATGTGGTGGTATTCGAGCAAGCTCCGGAGTGCCGGGCGGTGGGTGCCGGTTTCCTCATGCAGCCGAGTGGGATGGATGTTTTGCGTGAGCTGGGGATTTATGAAGAGGTCGTTTCCCATTCCTCAAAGGTGAAGCGCTTGCATGTGCTGGAGAAGGACGGGCGCGACCTGATGGAGCTTCGCTACGGCGAGCTAGGCGGAGAACTTTTCGGAGCGGGATTGCACCGGCCGGTGGTCATGGGTGCATTGATTGCGTTGGTGGAGAAGGAGGGGATAGAAATTCGCTGGGGCTGCCGGGTGAAAGATGCGCGGAAGCTGGCGGACGGTTGGGAAGTGGAGGGTGAAAGGTTCGGCCTGCTGGTGGTGGCTGACGGTGCGCGCTCTGCGATGCGGCGGGCCATTCTCGGGGACGGATACGACCGCGGGTATGGCTGGGGAGCACATTGGTTCATCGGGAAAAATAACGGGGTGTTTCCCTCCGGAGATCTCCATCAGGTGGTGGACGGGACAAGATTGCTTGCGGGATTTCTGCCGACCGGGAGGGAACGCGGCGGAAATGAAGAGCTGCTGAGCCTCTTCTGGAGCCTGCGGATCGCGGATGATGCAAAGATCCGCAGTCAGCCCTTGGAAAAATGGAAGGAAGGTATTCTCGATCTTTGTCCGCGAGCGGAGAATCTGTTAGGCCAGATCGATAGCTGGGAGCAGGTTCTCACCGCGAGGTATGGCGATGTCCGGATGCGGAAATGGCACGGAGATAAGCTCGTCTTCCTCGGCGACGCCGGTCATGCCATGAGCCCCCAGCTTGGCCAAGGAGTGAACCTCGCGCTGGCGGATGCAAGCTGCCTAGTCGCGTGTCTTTCGGAAATGCCTTTGGAAAAAGCCCTGCCCGAATACTCCCGAAGACGCGGCCCTGTGTTGCGCTATTACCAGTTTGCTACCCGCTGGCTGACGCCCGTTTTCCAGTCGGACTACCAGTTCATCGCGCCTTTCCGCCACGCCGGCTTCCGTGTTTCTCAGCGCATTCCGTTTGCTCGCAAGCTGATGACAAGGTCGATGGCGGGGATGATGCGCGGGATCTAATGGAATTGGAGAATCCACGATTCCACCAAGTTAAGATAATTTCCCTTGCCTGATACCTTTTAATGCAAGGTAGCTGGTGAAGATTGTCACAGGGAAAGTCAGATTGGTTTGGTAATTGGACGGTGCAGATGCGCAAGGGCGTGCTGGATCTGTGCATCCTGTCGGCGTTGTAGAACGGTGAGAAATACGGGTATGCGCGGGTTAAGTCTTTGGTCGCGGTTCCTAGGGTGGGGGTTGCTGAAAGGTCGATATACCCATTGCTTTCCAGGCTGAAAAACAGGGACTGGTGACAACACGGCTGGAGGAATCGAGTGAGGGGCCTGCGCGGAAATATTACTCCCTCACCGAGACGGGACGCGTGGAGGCGGGGAGGATGTCGGACTATTTCGGGATGATGATGAAAGGTATGCAGTCGCTCAACGAAGGCGATTTCATGCGGGATGAGAAAACCAACGAAACGAAATTATGAAAACGTGGACGAAGCAGGCTGAAGGGCGATTGGAAGAATACATCGAAGCGAGGGCGCGGCGGGACAATTTGGTAGGCAGCGATATCCGGGAGCTGAGGGAGGATCTTTCCGCCCACGTTTATGAGGAGGCGGAGGGGCTGAAAGTGGAGCGAATCGGCTCGGTGGATGTGGAGAAAATTATCGCCGGATTGGAAAGTAGAAGTGCGGATCAGGTTGCTCTCGTGACGCGGAAAAAGGGTTGGAGCTGGGCGCTGGTATTTGGAGTGATCATGCCGCTTCTGGTGGCAATTATTGAAATCCTATCCGGCTTCTGCGGGGGAGTGTTTTTCGATCCGGTGCCGACCGTCTGGCACTCGCTGCTGGTGCTTTCCGTGCCGCTAGTGAACTGGTGGCTGCTGACCAAAGGTCGTGCTGCCGGGGCCATGGCACAGGGGATTGCGGCGGGTATTTCGGTGGTGGTTGCCATATTCTACGGATTATTGTTCCTCCCGCTGCTACCGCTTTCCATTCTTGCGATTCTTGCGATGGGGCTGGGTTTTCTCTCGCTGACTCCCGTGTTTGCGGCGATCGCGGTCTGGCTGGGCTTACGTTTTATCTGGAGAAAGGCTGAGAAGCCTCCCGGAATTTCTCTCCAACTGTTCGCGATCACCCTCGGATTGTGGATAGCAGGAACCGTTTTTTATTCTGGCGAGGAATGGATGGGGCACATCGGTGCGCTCCTGATCCTGTTTGGGACGATCTTCGGTTGGGTGCTTTTCGACAGGCTGGTGAGCTACGGATGGTTGGCAAAAAAGGAGCGTGCTGGAATGCCGATCATTCTCCGGCAGCTCTGCGGTGCCATCGTTGTGCTGATCGCTGCCTCTTCGATTTTAAAATGGGGCTACGGACTCGAACTTACCGGTCTGATCGCAACGTCGGGAGTCGCGGCAGTGATACTCGCTTTCAAACCGCATCTGGGACTTTTTCGCGTAGATTGGGCGAATTTTTCCTCTTTTCCGAAGGGTGCCGAACTGCTTAGACTGCCAATGTGTTCCAAATCGTTTTCAATGAAATCAGTGCCGCCGAAATTTCCGCTTTGGGGACCTTGGAGCAGCTCGAGTTGCTCGAAGAATTCCGCGTCACGGAGCAGGATCTCAACGGTCTGGGCAGCGATAAATTCGGGCGCATCGAGAGGGATGGCCACGTCTTCCATCGATTTCGGGCGAAGGAATACCGTTTCTATTTCGAGGTGAAGGACGGCTCCGTTATCGTCCACCGCGTCCTGCACAAGGGAACATTTTCCGATTTCCTGTTCCGTTCGAAAATGCCCTTGGGCGAGGATGAAGCCCTCGCCAGCTCCAAGCATTTTTGGAAGCTCATCGACGAAGGCCGGAACGCGAAGAAGTTGTAACCGGTTCTTAACCGAACACTTTTTTCTTCGAAGGCGTGATGTGGGGTGGCTTGAGGTAAATGGGTTGGGGGAGTTTTCCTGCCCACAAAGCGCGGGTCTGGGGTGTTGCGCTTTGCCACGCCTGCCACAGGCCGCTGGCGGAAGGTTTTGCAAGCGGGATTTCCTTTTCCTTGATCAGCTCCATGCAGAAAACCGGGGTCTGGCTTTCTTTTGCCTGGCGAACGGCAGAATCGAGGCCGATCTCGTCGGTCAGTTCAGGTTCGGTGACGAGCTGCCCTTCGGAGATTTTCGCCACCCAGTAGGAACCTCTCCGCGCGTCGCCGACGGCAATACAGGGCTCGCCGGTGAGCGCTTCCGGAACAGCGAGAATGGACGGGATAGAGATGGCTTTGCACCCTGCGACAAGTGCCGCACCTTGTCCTGCGGCGATCCCGACCCGCGTCCCGCTGTAGCTGCCCGGCCCGCTTCCAACGAAAATCGCCTCGAATGATCGCGATCCGTTCGCTTCGATAATTTCCCCGAGAGGCTCGAAGAGAGCCGCATTGTGACGGCGGTCGCTGGAAAATGACTTTTGCGCAACGATTTTCCCTTCGTTCGCCAAGGCGATGGAGGCAGTGGGTGTAGAGGTTTCTATGATCAGGACAGCGGTCACGCCCGGACACTAAATCTCAAATCTCAAATCCCCAATCTCTTTCATTCAGTTTCTTGGAACTTGCAACTTCCGTTAGGAATCATGAGTCTCAGCCATGCTCCTTGCAGACCGCTATATCGCCAGACAGATCCTACTTGGGACTCTGTATGCGATCGTGGTGCTTAGTCTGGTGCTGGTGATGGGAAACCTTTTCAAGCAAGCGAGGCCATTGCTGGTAGAACAGCATGCCCCGCTTGGGCTGGTTCTCCGCTTCGTCATCAATGTCCTTCCCTTTTCACTGATGTTCACCATCCCATGGGGTTTCCTTTCCGCCGTGCTGCTGGTGTTCGGACGGATGTCCAGCGATAACGAAATCACTAGTTTACGTGTCGCGGGGCTGAGTTTGTGGAGGCTATCTTTGCCGGTCTTCGTGATTGGTGCGGTTTTTTCGGGGATTTGCTTGTGGATCAATGTGAATGTGGTTCCCCACGCGAAAGCATCGCTCACGGAAATGATCTATGAACAGGTGAAGCGGGATCCGAGGTCGCTGCTAGATCCCGGTATCGTGCAGTCGAAGTTTAAGAACCAGAAGGTTTTCGTGGAGGCGAGGGAAGGAGATTCGCTTGTCGGTTTCCACCTCTACCAGGTTTCTAACGGCGAAAACGGAACTCCTGTCCGCGCGGATGCCTATGTCCATGCCGGTAAGGTTTCGCTGGTGGTGGATGAGGAAAAGAAGCAGCTCCGCCTCAAGCTGATCGATGCGTTCATCGAGACGAAACAGGAAAACGGACTTTCCGAACTGGCCTTCGCCGGGGAAGCCGAGCCGTGGTTATTCGACTTCGGTTCCGACCAGAATAAGAAAGCCCGCTCCAGCGCGATGACCAACGGGGCGATTCTCCGCTACATCGATGCAAATCCGGATCTGCCCCAAGTCAAAAAGGTCGAGTTCCGCGCGGAGATTACAAAGCGCTATTCATTTTCCCTCGCCTGCCTCTCTTTCGCCTGCGTGGCGGTTCCGCTGGGCTTGAAGAGCCGGAGGAAAGATACCTCCAGCGGCCTCATCGTTAGTCTGATAATTGGAACGGCGTATTTCCTCTTCACGGTGCTGGCCGATGAATTCGAGACAGATCTCGGCGCGACCCTCGTGCTATGGGCTCCGAATGTTTTTTGCGTATTGCTCGGCTTGTTTCTGTTCAGACGCGTTCGGTTCCGTTAGTGTGCTAGGATAGCTATGGGTTTCGGAAATTTCACAAGGAAGGCTTTTAGGCAGACCCGCGATTTTTTCGCCTCCGAGAAGATCAGTTTCCTTCCGAGAATCAGTTCACCCCGCGATTACTCAAAGGCATTTTTCGGGTCTGATCTGCGGGCTGCGATGAACGTGACCTTGCTCGCCCTCCCCCAGGCTATCGCTTACGCGGCCATCGCAGGGCTGGATATCATTTACGGAGTTATCTGTTCGGCGATCGCAGCCATCGTCGCGCCTTTTTTCTCCAGTTCGAGATTCAATGTCCAGGGTCCGACCAACGCGACGGCGTTCATGCTTTTCAGTTTCTTCGCGATGAATCCCGAGTTGAAAGTGCGGATTCCCGAGTTGCTGCCCTTGCTGGTGATTCTGATTGCCGTTATTTCGATGGTGGGCGCCATCCTGAAAGTCGCGGATCTGCTCCAGTATGTTTCACGCAGTGTTCTTGTCGGCTACATGGCGGGCGCGGCGGTATTGATCATTGCAAACCAGCTGAAACCGCTGCTCGGACTCAGCCCCTTCGTCGATCCGAATAAGACCGCCACATTTTTCGGCCTGATCGGGGAGCTTCTTAAGAACCTTGGGAACATTAACTGGGTGCCGGTGCTCATCGGTGCTGGGACACTTGTAATTTACCTAGCCTTCCGGAAATGGAAGAAGAATTGGCCAGCCTTCTCCATCGCTCTGCTCCTTGGTTCCGCGATTTTTGGTTCGCTCATCCAGTTCGGGGTCGAGCCTTTCGCTGGTCAGGCGACCTTCAATACCTTCGGTTTCACCGAACTGATCCCGACAGCACCGAATCTCTTCCATAGTGAGATTTTCAACGATATTTCGGTCATGCTTGGACTGGCATTAGCTATCGCCTTTCTCGCTTCCCTAGAAAATACCCTGATGGCGAAGTCCATCTCATCCCAGACTGGCGACAAGGTCGATGTGAACCAAGACATGCTTTCCGTCGGTTTCTCAAATCTTGGCTCCGCCCTTGCAGGTGGCATGCCGGCCTCTGGTTCGCTCACAAGATCGATCCTGAATTTTCGCTCCGGGGCGAAGACGAAAGCTGCTCCCGTTTTCACCGGGATTTTCACTCTCATTCTGGTCATCCTGATCGCATGGTCCAGGGAAACCGGTCTGAACCTGATCGACTACATCCCCAAAGCCGCACTCGCCGTTTTGGTAATCGCGATCTCTTTTTCCCTGTTTAACGTCCACCAAATTCGAATCTGCCTGCGCTCCACCAGTGATGACGCGGTGGTGATAGGGTTCACCTTTCTCTCCACCCTTCTGGCGCCGTTGCACGTTGCTATCTTCATCGGCGTCGCTATCTCCATCACCTTGTTTCTGAGAAAAGCCAGCAAGCCGCATCTGACGGAATACGAGTTCAATGAGACCGGAGAGCTGCGCGAAAAGGAAGGGAAACAAGCCCGGGTCATTCCGGCGATTTCCATCGTCCACGTCGAGGGCGACCTGTTCTTCGGTGCATCGGAAATTTTCCGCACCCAAATCCAGCATACTGTGGCGGATCCGGCGATCAAGGTGATCATTCTTCGCCTGAAAAACGCGAGGCACCTCGATGCTACCAGCGTGATGGCGCTGGAAGATCTGAACAAATTCATGCGCCGCAAAGGGCTGTTCCTGCTAATTTCCGGAGCGACCAAGGACGTTTACAAGGTTCTGAAACGCTCGGGCATCCTCGAAACGCTTCAGAAAGGCGCGGATCGCAAACAGGGAGAGAGCAATATTTTCCTCACCATGCCTTCCAACCCGAACATCTCCACCCGAGACGCCCTGCGTCGCGCACAACAACTCCTCGGGACAAAAGAGGCGGATGTGCGTATCTTCTATGATCCGAGTAAGTAGTCGTGAGGAAAGTGCCTCCCGGTTCGGAGCCATCCGGGCAATTACTCAGAGGCATTCGTAAAGGTGCAGGGATGCTACAGCTCCGGGGAAAGCGGACGCGGGTCTTCCATATCACCCCCCTTTCTCCGAGCTGAATTCCCGGCGTATGTTCTTGCTGCCTGGAGGCCTGAGGGTAGGGTTCGCAGTATGAAATTGTTCATATGGATTCTGGCGTTTTTGGCGGCGGCCCCACTTGCGCTTGCTCGCGCCGAACTTTCGGAACAGCTGGCCACGGCGGGAGACAACCGGAGGGAGATCGAAGGGTTTGTCGAAACAGCGGAGAATGAGCATGGGGTGTTCGGTGAAAAAGCCGCGGTTTTCCTTGTGAAATGGATGCCGGATGCAGACCTCAAGTCGCTGAAAAAAGACTTCCTGATGGAGAATCTCGGTCTGGCCATGACCGCGCGCGAGCAATTCCCATGGGCGAAGGAGTTGCCGGAGGAAGTTTTTCTAAACGATGTCCTTCCCTATGCCTCGCTGGATGAGACGCGGGAGAGCTGGAGGGAGGAGTTTCACGCACAATGCCAGGAGCTGGTGGTGAATAGCAAAACGGCGACAGAGGCGGCGCAGAAAATTAACAGGGAGTTCTTTGATCTCATCAACGTGCATTACAACACGGGGCGAAAAGCACCGAACCAAAGCCCTTCCGAATCAAAGAAGCTCGGTATGGCGACCTGTACCGGTCTTTCGATTATCTTGGCGAACGCCTGTCGTTCGGTAGGCGTTCCGGCGCGGGTGGCGGGGACCGCCCTGTGGTCAAACAAGCGGGGAAACCACACTTGGGTCGAAATCTACGACGGGGGCGAGTGGTTTTTTGCCGGCGCGGACGAGTATAGCGCCGGCGGACTCAACAGGGCGTGGTTTACCGGCGATGCCGCGAAGGCGACTGCGGAGGATTGGAAGCACGCGATCTGGGCGACCTCTTGGAAGAAGGGCGATGGACACTTTCCGATGGTGTGGGATCTGAAGAATAAGCAGGTCGGCGCGGTGAATGTGACGGCCCGCTATACGAAGGGTGCGAAGAAGAAACAGAAGCTCGTACCGGTGCACGTGCGGATTTTTGACAAAGTGGGCGGGAAGCGGATGGTCGTGCAGGTGGATCTGCTGGGAGCGGATGAAGGCGAGAAGCAGTCAGTGAAGACGAAGGCGGGCACGGCAGACATGAACGACATGGCCACCCTCAACGTGGTGGCCGGGGAGAAGTTTCGATTGCGTCTGAGGCATGGGGAGGAAGTGCGGACCACGGAGACATCGGCGGATGGCGAGATCACTCTGGATTTGAATTGGGGCGGATTGGAGGAGGAAGCGAGTCTTCCCGAGGTGCAGTCCTGGTTGGCATTGCTGCCCGAGGAGCGGCATCTGTCGGTGCCGGAGCGGGCGCTGTCAGAGGAAGATGCGAGGGCGGTGACCGGGCTGGTATTTGCCAAGCTGCGGGAGGAAGAAAAGGAAGCCCGGAAAGAGGAATTGGGTCGTCGTGATGTAACGCAGGACGGATCCATTCAGTATGGAGTGGTGAAGGCGGGCGGGAAGGAAATGAAGCTGCTGGAGAAGACCTTTGGAGCTGCTCCGGAGGGTGGATACAGTTTGTGGATCTCGATGCACGGTGGGGGTGGAGCGCCTGCCAGGGTGAATGACCAGCAATGGAAGAATCAGATCATGCTCTACGCGCCGGAGGAGGGCATCGTGATCGCTCCGCGGGCGCCCACCAATACCTGGAACCTCTGGCACGAAGGGCATATCGATGGACTCTTCGACCGCCTCATCGAAAACTACGTGCTGGGGCGCGGCGTGAACCCGGATCGGGTTTATCTGATGGGCTATTCGGCAGGGGGTGATGGAGTTTACCAGCTGGCACCGCGGATGGCGGATCGGTTCGCTGCGGCTTCAATGATGGCAGGACATCCCAATGGCGCGAGTCCGCTCGGCCTCCGTAACTTGCCATTTATGATCTTCATGGGAGGCAATGACCGAGCCTACAGCCGTAACAAGGTGGCTGCAGAATGGGGGGAGAAACTGGTGGCGCTTCAGAATGGTGATGCTGGTGGCTACGAGCACAAAGTGACGATCTATGAGGGCCTCGGGCACTGGATGGATGGTAAGGATGCCGAAGCGCTCCCATGGATGACCGACCACATGCGCGACCCGTGGCCGAAGAAGGTGGTCTGGAGCCAAAGCAATCGGACCCACGATCGCTTCTACTGGCTCTCGGTGCCAAAGGTTGCCATGCGCGGTGGACAGGTTGTCCGGGCGCAGGTAAAAGGTCAAACTATCGAGATCGAGGCAGAGGGTATCGAGCAACTTACCTTGCGGCTAAGCGATGTCTTACTCGATCTTGATCAGCCGGTCGTGGTGACCGTAAATGGGAAAGAGCAGTTTTCGGGAAAGGTGACGCGATCAGTGCAGGCAATTTGGAATTCCCTGAACGAGCGAGCGGATCCGAAATCGGTGGCAACAGCAACGGTGGAACTAAATTTTTGACCTTCTGATGATGGATAACACAACGGTTCCGCGGTCATATTTCTGCCAGCGCGTTGCCGCGCCTATGGAGATCGATGGATCCATGCGCGATGCAGGTTGGGCGTCTCTACCGTGGTCCGAGGATTTCGTAGATATCACCGGGGACGAATCGCTGCGCCCACGCTTCCGGACGAGGGTCAAAATGGGCTGGGACGACACGTATTTCTATGTCGGTGCCGAGATGGAGGAGCCGCATGTGTGGGGAACTCTTACCGAGAGGAACGCCATCATGTTTAACGACAACGATTTCGAGGTTTTCATCGATCCCGATGGGGATGGGTTGAACTACTACGAGTTCGAGATCAACGCTCTCGGGACGATCTGGGAGCTGAGTCTTCCCAAGCCTTACGGGGAAGGCGGTGTCCCGATTTTAGGGTGCAACTTGCCGGGTCTGAAAAGCGCCGTGCACGTCCGTGGGACTTTGAATGATCCCTCCGACTGTGACGAGGGCTGGTCGGTAGAGGTTGCCTTCCTGTGGAAGGCGATGGCCGGATACAATCCAGAACGCCCGATGCCGCCTAGCATCGGGGATGTGTGGAAGGTGAATTTTTCGCGGGTGCAGTGGGAGCACGAAGTAGTCAGCGGGGAATACATCCGCATTCCGCCCCATGGAACCCCACTCGCAGAAAGCCTCAACCCGGAAGAGCAGGAACATCCGGAAGATAACTGGGTCTGGAGCCCGCAGGGCGCGGTGAATATGCACCTCCCATTGAGGTGGGGCGAAGTCGAATTCCGTTGAGAGGCTACGGAAGAAAACCGTGGTTCACTCGGGTTTCGTGACGGTGTCCCAGAGCGCTTTGTGGGTGTGGACGAACAATTCGTCATCGTGGCACACCTGGAGCTAGAGGCGATGCGCTTGGTGAGGAGACGAATTACAGCAAGGCCTACCGCGGCGAGGAATTTTCCTGCAACCCTGCCGGAGTAATGCTCTATCATTCCACTAGCTTCACACACTTCCGGGTGATTGGCGCTACTTCAGCGATTTGATGTAGGCTTCGTCTGCGATCAATTCGGATCCGTCTGCAAAAACCCGTGTTGAGCCGAGTAAGCCTTGCTGGTTTGGCGCGATCTGCGCGGCACCGGCTTGATGGCATGCCGCGCAGCCTTGGCTGAGGAAAAGTTTTGTGTCCTCGGCTACTGCGGGATCGAGGTTTGCCCGGGCGGAGCCGGACATCTGTTGAAACAGAGCAGGACAAATGGCCGAGATGTGCCTATTCTCCGAGAACTAGTAAAACCCTATGAAGAAACTATGGATCGCCCTTGCCGCCCTCGTCATTCTCATCCCAGTGGGTATCTGGTGGTTTTCACCGGAGCAGGTGCTGATGCGGCGGACGAAGCACCTGATGGAGGTGGCTTCCATCACTGATGGCACCGGGGGAGCTTTGCGCAAAGCTAAGGTATTTTCGATGAACGCGATGCTTGCTCCGGAAGTGGTAATGGAAACGCCGGAGATCTCGGATGCGAATGGAACGTTCGATAAGCAGGAAGTGGAATCCGCGTTTTACTGGATCTGCCAGAATGCGAAGAGCTCAAGTTTCAGGGTGACTGAATTCCGGAAGGTGGAGATGGACGGCGATCGGGCAAAAGTCAGGGTCAATGTCGAGGGGTATATGGAGTTACCAGCTTATCGCCCGGCAGACGGAGCTTTTGATGTTTCCATCGATTGGATCAAAGGCGGCGATGGCTGGAGGTTCGAGAAGGTGCTTTGGAAAAGTCTTTAATCTCCGAGGAAAACGAACTCCTCTGCCACCCGGTTGAGTGACTTCCGCGCATCTGGTAATGCTTCTGCAAGGCTGCCTAGAAGATGACGTGGGACTTTTCCGTAGCCACACGAACTGTCGGCAGCGCCTTGGAACGAGCGGCGGGCGAATGATTCGTAAAACGCAAGATCGGGTGCTCCGTGGCGTTGGTTCCGGCGGTTGATAAAGGCCGGGAAAAGGCCGGTGAGAACCATGAACTGGTTTCCGGCGGCGACCTGGAGGTGGAATTTCATCCTGCCCTGAGCCGATGATATGACGGCAAGGAAATCGGAGGCATGCGTGTAGCCGTTGGCGATGTCGTGCATGGGATCATTCTTTTGAACTGCTAGCCTCTGCGCCATCACCCGTGAAACGTAGTCCGCCATTTCGGGATCGGATATGCCGGCCTGCTTGAACGCATGCCGGATCAATACGTAAAAATAGAAATCGGGTGAGACGCGAAGGGCGGACGGAGAGTCAAGAATTCCGCGCAGAACCCGCTTGAGATCCAGCATTTCGCGCAACGCATCGGGGTCGTCCCATAGCTTTGCCATGCACAGCCGTTTCTCGCCTCCAGCGAGCACTTCGGTGAGGAAATTGAAGTCGGCTCCGGTGAACCGATCACGGCTTGTAGCTATCCATGCTTCCAATATAGCTACGCGTTTACCAAAGCCTGAGTCGCCTTGGCAACTCAAATTGTAAAGATATGTGAAATAAATTTTCAGGCAATGATTTGGATGGGCCTTGCCTCTTGCATCGAATCGCTCACGGCTTCAGGTTTTGCGGGCACCAAAGGGAATCCCGGGAGCGGGATTCCAAGGAGAAAATTTTATGGAAGAATCAGCAAACAACAACGCCATCGCCGCAACCGCCGCCTCGCTCGGGGAGAGAATCTCCGCATCTGAAGGAGCCGCTGGGAATGCCGGGATCAACCACTCCGTATGCCGCTGGTGCTACGACGATATTCCTCTCGAGGTTTTCTGCGCGGCTGCGAAAGAGATCGGGTTGCAATCCATCGAACTACTAGAAACATCGGACTTCGCGACCCTAGAAAAATTTGGACTCACCTGTGCCATGGTTACATTTCCGACGACGACCACGAAGGACGGGGTGAAGTGCGGCATGATCGAGAAAGCTTTCAACCGGACTGAGCATCACGATGCTTTGGTGGAGGTTTATGAAAAGACCTTGAACGACTGTGCAGCCGTCGGTGCGAAGCAGCTTATCTGCTTTGCCGGGAACCGCGAAGGGATGGATGACGAGCAAGGCTTGGAGAATTGCTCGAACGGGCTCAAGCGAATTCTGCCGCTTGCGGAAAAGCTGGGGATCACCCTGTCGATGGAACTGCTCAACTCCCGTGTCGATCACCCCGACTACATGTGCGACCGAAGCTCATGGGGCACGGCGCTTGTGGACAGGACCGCAAGCCCGAATTTCAAGCTGCTCTACGACATTTACCACATGCAAGTCATGGAGGGTGACGTCATCGCGACCATACTCGCCAAGCACGAATATTTCTCTCATTACCATACCGGTGGGGTGCCAGGTCGCAACGAGATCGACGAGACCCAGGAGCTGTATTACCCGGCCATCATGAGAGCCATCGTGGACACCGGATACACCGGTTACGTCGGCCAGGAATTTATTCCTAAAAACCCGGACAAGCTCGCCAGCCTGAAGCAGGGCGTGGGGATCTGCACGGTGTGAGCCCCTCCTTGGCGAGAATCGTTCGGCCCCAGGCAGAGGATAACCGGGGCGTCCGCGAGGTTGGATGGTCCCAGGTTTTTGGTGGGGTTCCAGTTCAGTCAATCGGGGATCTGCTCCACCAGCAGCGAGGTAGCCTTCCGTTTCTCCGGCCATTGCCGAGCCATGGTCTGTGAAGGCTTCCGTATTCGCTCGGATTTAATGTCGGGCTGTGGACGTCGAATCGCGGATGAAAGGGGCGATCGAAGATCGCACCTACATTTTGAAATCCTCGCCGAGGTAGTATTTCTTGGCGATGGGATCGTTGACGAGTTCGTCGGAAGGCCCTTCGAGGATGACTTTGCCATCGTGGATAAGGAAGGCGCGGTCGGTGATGGAAAGGGTCTCACGGACAGAGTGGTCGGTGATGAGAATGGCGATGCCGTCCTTTTCCCGAAGGTCGCGGACGATGCGCTGGATATCTTCCACTGCGATCGGGTCGATACCTGCGAATGGCTCGTCGAGCATGAGGACTTTCGGATCCGAGCAGAGGGAACGTGCGATGGCGAGGCGGCGTTTCTCACCGCCGGAAAGGGTGATGGCCTGGGATTTGGAAAGCTTGGTGATACCGAAGCGATCCAGTAGGTCGTCGGCGCGTTCCCGTTGGTTCGCGCGTGAGAGGCCGGGGCGTGTCTCGAGGATGGCGAGCAGGTTTTCCCGAACCGTGAGCTTTCTGAAAATGGATTCCTCCTGAGGGAGGTAGCCGAGGCCGAGCCTAGCACGGCGGTGCATGGGGAGCTTGGAGATGTCCCGCCCAAGAAGCTGAACAGAGCCGCTTTCCGCCGGGATGAGACCGGCGATCATGTAGAAGGAAGTGGTTTTCCCCGCGCCATTGGGGCCGAGTAATCCGACGATTTCACGCGGCTTGACGGTGATGCAAACCCCATCAACGACTGCGCGGCCATTGTAGGTTTTACGGAGTCCTTGGGCGGAGAGAACGGCGTTCTTGGTGTTTTTGCAGGTGGAGCCGGGATCGTGCACTGATTTAAAATTCAAGTTTCAAAATTTAACTCTCAAGGAAGATGAAGAGAAGAAAGAGGTTATTGGCCGTTGAGATTGAGGTTGCCGCCCATCTGCCAGTTGCCCTGGGTAGAGAAGGAGCCGTTGTTGAGGAGTCGGAGGGTGAGGTTGGGTTCTTTGGCGCGGGCGAAGAAGTTACCTTGTTTTACCCACGGGAAGCCGCCGCTAATGATGATTTCACCGCTCTGGACGCTGTAAGTGAGGATGGCACCGCTTGCTTCGACAGGAGCTTTTCCGACAACACTTTTCTGAAGGATTTTTACGGCTCCTGTAGCGAGAAGTTTTTTCACATCGCCGAAGTTTGCGGTCGGGCCGACAGCCTTTTTGGGATCGCCCTTTTGCGCGCCCTTTTTCGCTGCCTTTTTCGCTGCCGGCTTCTTGTCGAAAAAGATTTTCAGTTCGTTGGCTCCACTGAGGTTGAAGCGGGGATCGGTCACTCTGACGTTTTCCAAATAGACCAGCACTCCCTCATCGGCATCGAAATACATTCCGCCGTCGCAGTCGATCACGGTGTCGTTTTTGCCTGGAACGATATCAAGCGGCTTTGGATCTTCATTTACGCCATCCACCGCGATGGTGTTGATATCGTTTTTGTGCATGAAAGCGTTGGCGGCTTCGGTCGCTTTATTCCCAGCTTTGCGGTCTGTGGTAAGTTCTGAGGAAGTGGATTGATTTGCGGCGTCGACCTTGGGTTTCGCTGTCTTCGCATCGGCCTTGATTTCCGCGAGTTCCTCCGGGGAAACGAATGCCGGTGGCGCGGCAGGAAGGATGGCCGGAGCGAATGCGAGGAGGGCAACTACTGGGAAGGTGAGTGGGTTTGTGTTCATGGAGGTGGCTGTAGGTGGCGGGCTGAGGCGGGTGGAGACCGGCCCGAGGAGAAAGCCTTTCCCGGAATCAAAAGAGTAAACCAAGCCGCCGCCGGTTGCTGTGAGGGGGGCGCGGGTGAGTTTGACTTCCTGCTTTGCGGTCAGACTGGACTTTTCCTGATCGAAAAGGGCGCGGGTGAGTTCGACCCTGCCGCTAGGGGTTCGGTCGGGATTGTAAAAGCGGATCAGCACATCCTCGCCTTGGATGCGGTCGCCGTCGATCAGGGTCATGGTTTCCGCCTTGAGATCGCCGACGAGGCGGCGCTGCGCATCATAACGGGGTAGTAAAACACCGTGCAGGACGCTGCCGTTCGGCAAAAGAGCGATGGGTGACTTTTTTATCACAGTTCCCGGCTCCTGGGCATATAGCAGGGGGGCGGAAAGGAAGAGGATGGATAGGCGCAGGTTCAAATTTTCCTAAGAGGTTTGAAATCGCTGGCAGAATAGCCACCACAGGCTGTGAGACAATCGGAATGTCATAAACAATACCAAGTGTTGATTTGGCCGTGCAGGGGGGCGATGCTGCGCGCATGAAACCAAAGGTTGGAGAGATGGCACCAGATTTCACGGCAACAGTCGTGGATGGGGAAACAGAATCGGAGATTTCCTTGGAAAGACTTCGTGGGGAGGTGGTGGTGCTGGTGTTTTACCCGAAAGACAATACCCCTGGCTGCACGATCCAAGCCTGCTCCCTCCGGGAAAACTGGGACGATATCAAAGATAAGGCGCGGGTGTTCGGTGTGAGTGGAGATTCGGTGACGAGCCACAAAAAGTTCATTTCGAAGAAAAGGCTGCCTTACCCGCTTATCGCGGATGTGGACAAAAAGATCGTAGAAGCATACGGGGTGTGGGTGCAGAAGTCGATGATGGGAAAAAAATTCATGGGAATCGAGAGAAGCACTTTTGTCATTGGTGAAGACGGTCGGTTGAAAGGTATTTTGGAAAAAGCCTCGCCTCTGAGCCACACTGAGAAGCTTCTGGAACTTTTGGGATGAGTGGGATGAGTGGGATGAGTGGGATGAGTGGGATGAGTGGGAATGTGAAATCTGGTGAGGTTCCTCACATCGGGTTGGCGATTTTTGCCACCGGAGTGATGGCGCTTGGCTTGGCTGTGGGGTTGCGGTTTCTGAAACTGGTGGGTAGCTTGGACGTTTTTTTTGAAACGGTGTTTTTACCAAAAGGAATGGATGCCGCCCTGCGCTCGCTGGATCCGGTGATGCTATGGATTGCAACGGCGGTTTTGGCTTTCGCCCTGCCGGCGGTGATGCTGAATGTTCCTGGAAGCTGGCGACGAACTGTGGTCTGGGCTGGGACTCTTGCTCTCACGCTTTCCTGGGGACCGGTGATGCTGCTTGCATCCTACAAACCTGAAATCGGGGTGGCGGTGGTCGCCGTTCTGTGGTCGGGTTTCTGTGCAATGATTTACGCAATAAACCACGTCCTGCCGGTTGATAGGACGCCTGTAATTGTAACCTCAGAAAACGATGGCACGCGCTGACTTTCCCGCTCCGGTTAAAAAACTCGTGGCGGATCTGAAACGACTTCCCGGCATCGGCCCGCGCAGTGCGGAGCGAATGGCGGTATGGCTTCTCCAGCACAAAAAGGCAGAGCCGCTGGTTCTCGCAGAGTCGCTGGTGGAAGCACATGAAAAGATCGTCGCCTGTCCGGTTTGCGGCTTTTTTGCGACCCGCAAGATTTGTGAAATCTGCTCGGACCCGAAGCGCGACGAAAGTATCCTCTGTGTAGTCGAGCAAGCAACCGATGTTCTTCCTCTTGAGCGCTCGGGAGCTTTCAAAGGCCGCTACCATTGCCTTGGCGGGAAGCTCTCACCTCTGGATCGCGTTTCCCCGGAAGATCTCAATATCCCGGAACTCATGCGGCGGGTAGATTCTGCCGGAGAAATCGAAATCATCCTCGCACTGGGAGCCGATGTGGAAGGGGAAGCTACATCGAACTATCTTGCCGACATGCTGCGTGGAAAATCCGCAAAGGTGACCCGCATCGCCCAAGGCCTCCCCGCAGGCGGTGGACTTGAATACGCCGACGAGTTGACCCTGATACGCGCACTTCAGGGTCGGAGGGATTTTTAGATCGGATTAATCAAAGCCCGGGGAAAGCCTTCGTCAGATCCAGGTGATCCCCGTTGCCGCGCTGGAGATCTCGGAACTTGTCCGTGGAGAAGATGCGTATAGCTTATAGGAAATGTTTGCCAAATTTTTCGCCGCCTCGCTTGCCGTTTTTGCCGGATTAATTCCACTCTTTGTTGCAGCCAAGCCGATACCATGCCCGCTGGATCCGCTGCTCGAGATTCCTACGAACTGGCAGATGACCCCAGACGAATTTGAGAACCACTTCAAAGACGGGGAGAACAAACTTTTCACTTGGCTCACGAAAGACCGCAACCGTGCGAAGATCGGGCGGAAGCTCTATTCAAACACGGAGATTGATCTCACTGTTTTCGAGGGCGCAGTGCCAGTAGAGGAGGCCATCGTGGATTTCTCCGATGGAAAACTGAATTTGGTTACCCTCTCGATTTTCAACCGTGGCGATGCGGGGGATATCTCTGTTGAAGAGTTTGGAGACCATTTCAAGACGACTGGGAAAGGGGTTGGTGAGACAATTGGAACGAAACCCCGGCGCAAGGATGCGGATCCGAACAGCGGACTACTCACTGCCGGATACACTTGGTATTCACGGGAAAATGGTAGCGCGGTACTCGAGCACAACGAGAAGGCAATTGATGGCGGCGATAGGGAATTCCTGCGTCTTCGTTTTGCTCGCCCGGATGCCAACGGTCCGCTCGCCGCGTCCATGCTCCATCGCCGCGGCGGCGCCGCTACAAGGTTGCGCGATCTACCGGATAACCTGGAAAAGGCCGACAACGGAGACGTTTTCATCGCGAACCTCCCCATGGTAGATCAGGGCGCCAAGGGTTACTGTGTCGCCGCGACCACCCAGCGCGCCTTCGAATACTACGGAATTGGCGCGGACATGCATCAGATCGCACAGATCGCGGAGTCCGATCCTGAGAAGGGCACCAGCACGCTTCTCATGGCCAAGCAACTCGACAAAATCGACTACCGCTTCAAAACCCGCCTCGATATCATCGGGATGGGATCGCCCGGAAAACTCACCGATGTGAAGGTGAAGAAGGGTGAATACTTCGTGGGGAAGGAGGTCGATGAGCGGAAATTTCTCAAGAAAATCCACAGCTATATTGACATCGGGCTGCCCCTCCTCTGGTCTCTGGAACTGGGAAGATATCCTGAAACCCCCCAGCTCAATCCTCAGACTTCCGGCGGCCACATGCGCATGATTATCGGCTACAACGACAGCACCGAAGAGATCATCTTCTCCGATTCATGGGGTTACGGACACGAGTTCAAAAAGATGAAAATGTCGGATGCCTATAAGGCGACCCACGGGCTTTTCGTTCTGAAGCCAACGGTGCATTGAATCACGAAATTCTGGTGATTGTCCGCGCTAGGGTATAATTTCCCATTAAAAGTGGTAAACTCCCTTCAAGCTTGAAATATAGTTAAGTTTTACTTACTTTAGATCTTATTCCCTGAGACCCAATGACAAAGAGCCAGTGCCCCCTCTGGATTACCCTAGCGTTCACCTGCCTGGTCATGGCTTCTTTGGCTCAAAATGTCGCAATTGAATTCACCTATTCGACTGATAATACCTCAACTCTGATCCTAACCGCGCCAAATCTGACGGCGGCGGATCGTGATGCTGTATCCTACAGCTACGAGATGGATGCGGGGGGTGCAATTTCCGGAGCTTCTGCCTCTTTGTATTCGGACGGATCTACCACGGGAAACAGTGACGATATTTCAGGCCTTTTTGGTGGAGTCGGTCGGTGATGTCCCAATCCAGGGATTTCCAGGCTCTGTTGTTGTCGGGGCGGACTTTGCGGGTGCTTTCCAAGAGGAAGAGTTCGCTGTCGTAGAGATTGTCCGTGATGCGGCGGATGACGCTCAGAGCAAGGCCGAAGCGGTCGATGGGTTTCATGCCGAGGGTGCTGTGCTCGCGGTTGTGGTAGGTGGTTTCGACCCATTGGGTGAACTCGTCGTCGAGCAGCTTGTCTTTAATATTCGGTTTCATGATGTGTCCTTTGATTGATTCTCTCAGGACATCGCCAGAAAAGCACTTACACAGAATTCCTTACACCCTCATGTTCGAGTATCGGTTCGAACAAAAAAACGCAGTCCCCGGGTGACGGTGTCGTGACCTGATTCCGCCAGACCCCGGAGGTAGCCATGCGCCACCACGG
>CAJJBR010000034.1 GCA_905182475.1 Akkermansiaceae bacterium
AGTGCCGAGTGCCGAGTGCCGAGTGCCGACCGAGCCGGATCCGCCCTACCATGATTGAATGGCTTGGTCGATGTTTCTCACACGGTAGGGCTGATCCGGCTCGGTCAGCCCACTTTAAAAATCTAGCAACCCGCCCTACCCACACGGAAGTGAGGTCCCGGGGGAAATGCCGTGGCTTGTCAGATGGCCGCTGAAGCGGCCAGGCCTGTGGGGTGGGTGGGGCTGGTGTCGCCGTTTCCGGGAAACTCTGATCACCGAAAGATCAAAATGCCGTTTCCTGGCCTGTCCTCGTAAAGCCTTTCAGATCAACCTAGCGGCGTCATCCCCCGGAAGGGTTGGCCGGATCCACGCGCGAGCCTCGTTACCTTTCTAGGAGCCTGTCCCCCTGAATTTTCTACAGCACAAAGCCTGGGCCTGAGCCGGAGCAAAGCGGAGATAGCCACAGGCAACGCCTAGGCTCAGACATCCTGACCTCGGTGGAAATTGGGTGACCTCAGTGGGAAGTAATTGAGACACCGACCTGTGCTGGCCAAGGAGTGGCGGTCATTCTGCCGCCAACCGGAGCGCAGCGGAGATAGAGGGAGACGAAAACTGAAGCCGCCCTCAAATAAGAATCTGGAAATCGCTGAGGATGTGGCCGGGGTTGCTGGGCAGCAGAATGCAGCCCCTCCTTGGGGCTTCGCCTGCTTGGTGGATTTTGTTGAATGAACCTCCAGAACGGGATCAATGTTTTTGCTCTCCCGGGCTGAAATACGTAACTCCGTTGGAGTTTAAAGTTTCTGCCCACCACTTACAGTTACACCCTGGGGCGATGCCCTAGTTGCTAAAACCCGAAACACCTTTGGTGTAGAAGTCCAAGACTGTTTTTTGCTTAAAATGACGAGGAGCCTACGAGCAAATAATCAGTCTTAGCGCATCCAGTCGCACTCTTGCCTGGCCTAGGGACTCCAATGTCTCCTTGAGAGTATCCTTGAGATGAGTGACCTCATTCTCGGAAACTTGTGGGTTTCGCGTGGCTAAGTCTTCGAGGCGAGCGATCTGTGCCGAAATGGTTTCCTTTGCGAGCTCTTTTGCTGCTGTGGTCGGCTTGGCGCTGGCGCGGGTTGCCACGCCTTTCGCTGCCTCCAGCATTTTCGGGAAGAGATCCCGACGGAAGGCTTCCTGGGAAACGATGCGGCGCGGGTCACCGGGTTGGAGAAGGGAGGCTGGCGGGGCTTTTGTCTGAGCGGTTCCGTTGTGATCGACGATGACACGTAGCAGTGTGGGCGGCAGGAAGCGGTCTAGGTGGAGGCGGGAGGGGGCAATGACTTCCACCACGAAGGCGCACTCGAGGAGGACGGATTTTCCTTTTCCGGTGGCGAGGTTTGCAAAGGAGGCGTTGCCGGAATTTCCGTCCAAGAGCTGGCCTAGAGCATCCCGGAAGACGGGGTGGTCAAAGGTGAGGAACTGGAGATCCTCGCGGGAGAGCGCGGTGAAGCGGTTGAATGTGACCGACAGTCCCTCGTCGGGGACGTCCGCGAAGGCATCGGACTGGCGTTGGCCGTGTTTGAAAACAAAGGCGTGATCCGAGAGGTCCGAAACATCCAACCCGAGGTGATCGAAGAGGTGGAGGGTAAACTTTTTGAAACGGGCATCTCCGTCTGCTGTCTCGATTGCTTCTAATAAGGCCTCGGATTGCGATGCCGGTGGGGCGCCGAGCTCGAGCAGCCTGTCGTGGCCGGTGGCGAGGCTGTGGGTAACTTCCGCCTTGAGTAACTGGGAGCGTTTCAGGAAGTCTTTGAATTTTTTCGATGATGGCAAGGCATCCGCGAGGTCGTCGAGCTCGGGGAGGAGTGTGGTGGCGAGTGTGGTAGCTCCTTTTAGAGGCTCAGAAAAGACATCGAGTCCTTCGTGAAGCCAGCGTGCTTGGGTTTCTGATCTACTACCTTTCCCGTAGGGGATGTGGATGTGGATATCTCCGGTCTGGCCGATGCGGTCTAGTCTTCCGATTCGTTGTTCGAGGACTTCGGGATCGCGCGGGAGGCCGAAGAGAACTAGGTGCCTGGCGAACTGGAAGTTCCGCCCCTCGGAGCCGATTTCCGAGCAGATCAGGATGCGTGCGCCTTCTGCTTCCGAAAAATACGCAGCGTTGCGGTCGCGCTGTAGCATGGAGAGATCCTCGTGGAAAAGGGAGGTCTCCACATGGATTTCCTCCAATAGCTTTTCCTGGATGGTGATCGCAGCATCCGGCGAGTTCGTGATGAGGAGGATTTTCTCCGTCTCCGGAAGCTCGCGGACGAGCGCGGCAAGCCATGAATAGGGGGAGGTGCCTTTTTCCAAAGTATGCAGGATGGGAAGGCGTTTCGGAAAGCCGGTGAGGCGTTCGCGGGTATTTCGGAACAGAATACGGCCGGTCCCGAAGGAATCAATCAGCTCGGAAACGAGAAGAGCGCGTGCCTTTTCATCTCCCTTGCGTAGTGCTGCTAGGTGTGTGTTGGCACGCGGGGAAGTGAGTGTGAAATCAGTGATATTCTTCGGGATTTCTCCGTTGGAGACTGCCTCCACTGCCTCGGCGAGTGGGGTATAGGATTCCGTTTCATCGAGGAAATCGTCGAGATCCGAATAGCGTGCAGGATCGAGCAGCCGAAGTCTGGCGAAGTGTCCTGCAGGTCCTAGTTGCTGCGGGGTGGCGGTTAGCAGAAGGAGGGAGGGTGTAATCTTCGCTAGGGACTCGACGATATCGTAGGCAGGGGAAGTCCCTTCCTCAGACCATTCGAGGTGATGCGCCTCATCGACGATAAGCAGGTCGAAGCCCGCTTCGCGAGCCTGGGCGGCGCGGTCTTTGTTTTCCGAGAGGAAATCCGTGGCGCAGAGGATGAGTTGGGAGTCTGAGAAGGGATTGGTATGTGCGTCCTGCGCTGTGACCGAGAGGCAGCGCTCGTCATCGAAAATCGAAAATAGCAGGTTGAAGCGGCGCAGTAGTTCTACGAACCACTGGTGGACGAGTGGTTCCGGGACGAGGATGAGGATGCGAACGGCGCGGCCGGTCAGGTGAAGGCGGTGGAGGATGAGGCAGGCCTCGATGGTTTTTCCCAAGCCTACTTCGTCCGCGAGGAGCACTCGGGGATGGAGACGGTTGGATACTTCTGCGACGATGGCTAGCTGGTGAGGGATCAGATCGATGCGTGCGCCGGTGAAGCCTCGTGCGGGGGAGCGGCGGATGAGGGCGTTCCAGCGGAGGGCGTCGAGGCGTTGGTCGAAGTCGCGGCTTTTGTCGGTCAGTCCTGCAAGTAGGCGTTTATCCGGGCGGATGAAAGAGAGGGAGTCGAGGAGATCGCTTTCGTGGATTTGCTTGTCCTCACCATGGTAGGTGAGGAGGTGGTTTTCCTCGGTCACCTTTTCCACCGTGAGGTTCATTCCATTGTGATCGGAGATTTCATCGCCGGGGCTGAAACGGACACGCACCAAGGGAGCGGAAGATACCGCATAGGTTCTGGTGTCTTCCGCTGCGGGGAAACAAATTTCAATCAGTCCGTTCTCTTCTGAAAGGACGTGTCCGAGCCCAAGGGTCGGTTCCGATGTAGTAATATAGCGCTGGCCGGGAATCATGTGAGGGCGGGGACTCTACCCGCACAAAAAGCGATTACAAGCCGAGCCTCTTGGTAGTGGGAAATTTAAGAGGAACCACAAGCATTGGACATTGATTCGTTCCCGGAAATGCGAAGTATCCCCCGTATGAAAGTTGAAAAGGTAAAATACGTTTTGTGGGCATCGGACTGGCAGCGTTGCTTGAAATTTTACCGCGAGATGTTCGGTGGGGTGGTGAGTTTTGAAATGGAAGTCTGGAGCGAGATCGTCATCGCCGGGGCGACCATCGGCGTCCACGGCGGCGGAGAGGGGAAACGAACATGGACGGGCCTTTCCTTCCAGTTAGACGATCTGCGTGAGGGTATTGTGAAACTCAAAGAGTGCGGAGGTGATCTCACCTGCGAGCCCACCGATACCGAAGAAGATCCTCTCCACCTCGCCATGTGCATCGATACTGAGGGCAATGAGTTCATGATGACCATGAAGCGGGGGTGAAACCTATGAATCACCGTTAGAAAGATGAATTCGTCTGCCCTGAAGCTCGGTGGATGCGTGTGCGCTGTATTGGCGCTGTCGCTGATTTTTTCGCTTTGCGTGAAAATGGGGACGAGGATTTCGTGGTCTCAGCACGGGAAACTGTTTTTGGGGCAAAGCCTTTTCCAAGGGATTCCAACCGGCGAAAGGGGCGGGCGGGTAGGACTAAAAACCCGAGGGAGGAGTTCGAGGCCGCGAGGAAGCGGGGGCTGACGGAAGGCGAGATCCGAAGTATCGCCGTGGAATATCTGGAATCCGGCATAACCATATTGGATACGAGTGACCGTACAGGGAAGAAGCTCTTTGTAGGGAGGGTGAGGCAGCAGGAATGGTATCTGGAAATACTGGCCGAAGGATTAGGACTGACAACGCTTCAGAGAGAGGACGCGGAAGGGAAGATGCGTGAAGGGTTAGAGTTGGATTTCAAGGCCTTTCAGGAAGCGGTGGATAGTGGGATTATCTGGTGATTCAATTAGGCGTTTTTGACCGCATCATGACGGTCCTGAAGTCAACCCGGCCGAGCAGATGTTCTCCGCTTCCCTATGGATCGGATCGGAAGAACTCGAGCCATGGGGAATCTGTGAACTCAGTGAAGCTCAGAAGGATATCTTTCGGTTCAAGGATGAGGACGGCGAATGGGAATGGCTGCCCTGGGGGATGGCGACGAAGGATTTTACGTCAGAGAAACGATATAATGATCTAGGAAATTCTCTCGAAGGGCGGACAAGCATTACTTACCCCTCTGGTTTCCTTCTCCCCCTGAGCATGTGGCAGGTAGATCGGATTCGTGCCGCCTGTATATCGGGTTGGGATATGGAGACTAGGAGATTGAGCAAAACATTGGTTCTGGATCAGGTGAAGTTCCTTACGGCTCCGCAGTTGAAGACGTTGCTACTTTTTCGTCCCGATATTGCTGAACACCTTCTGAAAGAGCTGGAGAAGTGAAGTGTGCTAGGTGACAGTTGCCGCTGGCGGGTGCACTGGTAGGGGGGAAGGGCGGCGCGCATGGGGGGGGCGACTATAGTGATATCAAGGGGCTTGATTGGCGGGGAGGGACGGGGTAGGTGTGTTCCATGGTTTCACCGAATCCGAACGACCCACAGCCGCTGAAATATACGATGCTAGGCGAGGATAATTCCACGACCGAGGAGAAGCTCGCGAATTACGCGGGGACGGTGGACTGGACGTATCTTCGCCCGCACTACCAGAGCGGGGTGCTATATTTCGTGGATACTGTGCTGAAGCTGGCGGAGGTGGGATGTGCTTTCACGGAAAACCACAAGGATCGCGTGGAGGCGTGGCTGAAGGCGGGGGATATCGTAAAGATCGTGGCGCTGCATGCGGAGCAGTGGGAGAAGGAGGGGGACAAGACGGAGTTCGAGGCGCTGGTGGTCTCGCCGTTCGTGCTGTGCAGGCCGGTGTGATAGGGGGAAGTCTGCGGTTCTTCCTTGGACTGCTACAGCCTGCTGTTGCTTTCGGTCAGGCAGCCTGCTGCGACCGGACGGCATTGGCGCGGTGGAAACACGATGAATCCAAGGGTTGCCCCCCCTCGTAGTAGGCTGCATTGGGGAACGCTACAGCAGGCTGTAGCAGTCCAGGGAGCTTGCGCTCGACATCCGCTGGCGACTTTTTATATAAGAAGATATGGAAGAGAGTTTGGACTTGTAGCGATTGGCGAAGGGCACCCGAGACTGGCCGCATGCGCCGCCGCACAGGCTTGGCCGGGCGGGGGTGTATTTTCTCACAGCCAGAGCGGCGGACGGGTGCCATCTCCTTGCAGAGGATTCCATGAAAGACTGGTTCCAAGATACGTTTTTCTCCATCGCCGCGGACAGTGACTGGAAGCTAGAGGCATGGGCTGTTCTATCGAATCATTATCATTTTATCGCTCATATTCCGAAGAGTAAAACCAATGGGGAGGAGGCTGCATCTTTGCGCTCTGCGGTCACGAAGCTTCACAGTTTTACCACGAAGGAGCTGAACCGGAGGGAGGGCATGTCGGGAAGGACAAGGCTCTGGCAGAACTTTCGGGAAACGCATCTCACCCATCAGGAAAGCTACCTTGCCCGGCTGAACTATGTGCACCAGAACGCCGTTCACCATGGGTTGGTTTTAAAAGGATCGGACTGGAAATGGTGCAGTGCTCTGCGCTTTAAGAAAGCTGTCACACCGGCATGGGTGAAGACGGTGGCGAGCTTCCGGTATGATGAAATAGCTAGGAAAGACGGGGAATGAAATACTTCCCCCTAGGCTTGCTACTGCGGGCTGTAGCTTTGGGGTAAGCAATTCTGCTGCGACCGGACGGCATTGGTGCGGTGGAAACACGATGAATCCAAGGGTTGTCCCCCTCGCAGCAGCCTGCATTGGGGAAAGCTACAGCAGGCTGTAGCAGTCCAGGGCTTGCGGCGGGTGAGGTGGGCTTTTCGTGTATTCACTTGAGAGGGGCGGTGTGGGTGTTAGACTTCCGGTAAATGTCAGAAGAAAAGAACGTCCGGCTGTTTTGCTCGGATCTGGATGGGACGCTCCTTGGTGATGATGCCTCGACGGCGGAGTTCGCCAAGGAATGGGGGACGCTTGCGGCGGAAGGAAAAGACCGGCCGTATCTAGTTTATAATACCGGAAGGTTGGACGGGGATGCGAAGCGGATGATTTCGATTTCTGGAATGCCGGAGCCGAACTTTTACATCACGGGAGTGGGGACGATGGTTTTTGATGTTTCCAAAGGTGCCCTGATGGATGGTTACACCCAGGCGCTCAATGAAGGATGGGATCGTGCAGCGGTTAAAGAGCTGATGCTGGCATTGGAGGGGATAGCGGAGCAACCCCAGGAGCAACAGCACGACTGGAAATGCAGTTGGTTTTGGCATGACCGAAGCAAGGCGGACATTGAAGCCTTGAGGGGGGCGCTGGCGGCAGAGGGGATTTCCGCCCAAGTGGTTTACTCATCCGCAAGGGATCTGGACATACTTCCCCTGAAGGCGAACAAGGCCAACGCGATCAACTGGCTGTGCATGCATCTTGGCGTCGGGGCTGATGAAATGGTTGTGGCCGGGGATACGGGCAATGACTCGGCGATGTTCCTGATCGAGGGGGCTAGGGGGATCGTTCCGAAAAACGCGGAGCCTGAGCTTATAGAGGTTGTGGATGCTGAAAAAGTTTACAAGGGCGACGGATTCGCCGCAGCGGGTGTCATCAAGGGGCTGAAACATTACGGAGTTTTTAAATCATGAGTGCGAACAATAACCAAGCGAAGCCGAGGAAGTTGGACATGCTTCACATTTCCATCCACGGGCTGATCCGTGGCGAGCATATGGAGCTGGGCAGGGATCCGGATACAGGGGGGCAGTGCCTTTACGTTCTTGAGCTTGTGAAAGCGCTGGCGAAAGACGAAAGGATACGGAAAGTTTCCCTGCTGACACGGAAGGTGATCGATTCCAAGCTTTCCGATGACTACGCGCAGAAGAGGGAGATCCTCAGCGAGAATTCGGACATCATACGCATCGAGGCAGGGCCAAAACGCTACCTGCGGAAGGAAATCGTCTGGAGGTATCTGGACGCGTTCATCGATGGGACGCTGGCGTATCTGCGCAGCGAGAAACGCGTGCCGGATGTGATCCACGCACACTATGCGGATGCCGGATATGTCGGCAGGCAGATCGCCGCCGTGCTTGGTTGCCCGTTTATCTTTACCGGGCACTCGTTGGGTCGGGTGAAACGCCAACGCCTGGTGGAAGGTGGGGTCGAACCCGTGGATATGGAAATACGGTATAATCTCGCGGCACGTATTGAAGCTGAAGAACTTAGCTTGGATGCGGCAAGTATAGTTTGCACGAGTACCCAGCAGGAAGTGGACGAGCAATATGCGCTCTATGATCAGCACTCAGAAAACAGGATGCGCGTGATCCCGCCGGGTGTGGATCTGTCCCGTTTCGATGGACCGGGTGATCCCGCTATGGCGGCCGCGATCGACGCGAAGCTCACGCCATTTTTCGAAAACCCCTCGAAACCACCGGTGTTCACCATTGCCCGCGCCGACGAGCGGAAGAATCTGCCGGGTCTTGTTCGGGCGTTTTCCGGAAACAAATGGCTGCGGGAAAACGCGAATCTGATCGTGATCGGAGGCAACCGTGAGAAGCTTGATAAGCTCCCGCCTCCTGCGCGAAAAGTCTGGATGGAACTGCTGCGGACCATCGACGACGGAGATCTCTACGGTTCCATCGCGTATCCGAAAACCCACAAGGCGCCCGAGGTGGCGGGACTCTACCGTTGGTGCGCGGAGCGAGGCGGGGTGTTTGTGAACCCTGCTTTCACCGAGCCTTTCGGCCTGACTCTGCTGGAGGCGGCTGCGGCCGGTCTACCGTTGGTCGCCACCCAAGACGGCGGCCCCAAGGATATCATCGCCGACTGCAAGAACGGAACACTGGTCGATCCCTGCAACGATACCGAAATGGGAGATGCCATCGAGGCGATCCTTTCCGATCCCGCGAAGCAGAAGAAACTTTCCGAAACCGGACACCGCGAGGTGCGGATCAATTACTCATGGGCGGCGCATGTTTCCAGTTATCTCGAAGAGGTTTTCAAGGTCCTGCCGCCAGTGCCGGTTGTAAGAAGAAGTAGTAAGCGTGGTGCCCTGGTGGAGCGCGAGCGCTGGGTGGTAATGGATCTTCTGCCGAGGACCGAAAAAGAGCCCGAAGAACTTGTAGCTAAATGGAGAAATTTGTTCGACGACAGTCAAGTAGGATTTGGTATCGCTACCGGAGTTTCCTTTGAAGAGGCATGGGAGGTAATCGAGCGCTGCGGGATGCCGGAGCCCGGATTTGTTATTTCCGGGCTCGGTGCGGAGATTCGCTACGGGGAAACCGGTGTTCTGGACGAGCCTTGGAGGAACCAGATTGGAACCAGGTGGAACCGGGAGGCGGTTGTTGAAGCCTTTGCTGAGATCGTCTGCCTGTCGCCACAAGAAGAAGTGTTCCAGCACCGGTTTAAAGTTTCTTATCTGATGGATTCGAAGCGGGCGATCGGGCGTCTAGCACTGCAACGAATCCTTCGTAAAAAAGGAATTTCCGCGAAAGTGATCGTGACTGCGAAAGCATATGTCGATGTGATCCCGATCCGTAGCGGAAAGGATGTGGCGCTGCGTTATCTCCAGAATCGCTGGGGAATCGATTCATCACGTATCTTCTATTTCGGAACCTACGGAAACGATATCGCCGCAGTGCGAGGAAGGAACATATCCGTCCTCGCCGCTGATGCTGACCGCGTCCTGCGCTCGCTCCACTCGCGCCCAAGGCTCTACCATGCGAAAGGGAAAGGTCTTGAAGGTCTCTTTGAGGGGCTAGATCACTTCGAATTTCTGGAAGGCACAAGGCCGCCCAAACCCGACGACAAACCTGCGCAGAGTGATGAGGACGTGCCGGCCGTCGAGCTGCATCCCTGATCCCGAAATCTACCCACGAAAAATCCGCAGGAAGGGAGGCTTCCTGCGGATTTTTTTATTCCAGGGGCTTCCTGGAGAACCGAACTGTTTCGCTTATGGCTGGGCGGGTATGTACAGCTCGGATCCCTGTGCCAGGACAGTGGAGGGGTCGAGTTCCAAGCCGTTGAGTTCATCAAGGCGTATGGTGGTAGTATTGTGATTCTTTGCAAACTGACCGTAGGTGATTTCCTGTTCGATCTTGATCGGGCTCGTCATCGTCTTAGGCTTTTCGATCGGTGCTGGATCATTGGAAATCGGGAGTGACGGAGCTGGATCGAACGAAGGGGCGGGCTTCCGGGCTGGCGTGGATACGACCGGATCAGGTGCCGCTGCACATTCGATGCGGATGTTCTGGCCGATTCGGAGAGCCTTGTGGTTGACGCTCGGGTTGGCTGCGATGAGTGAGTTCAGGGAAACTCCGTATTTGCGGGAGATTCCGTAGAATGTATCACCTGAGGTGACTTTGTGAGTGCGGCCGGCGGATGCTCGCGCCTGAGTAGGGGCTGCTGCAGTGGTGCTATTGCCGGGAACTTTGAGCTTCTGGCCTGGATGAATGATTGCATTCGATTTTAGGCCATTAAGCTTTGCTAGAGCGTTTGAAGAAGTGCCGTTCCTGCGGGCGATCCGTTCGATGCTGTCACCGGACTTCACTGTGTAAGTGTTATCTTCAGCTTCGGCGATCGGTTCTAAATTTCGGGCAGCGGTAGTTGCGCGGCTTGGAGGAGGAGAATCGTTCAGGCGGGAGATTTTAAGCTCAAGCTGTGCGATCTGGAGTTCCTGTTCGGCGCAGAGGGCGCGGAGGCGTTCAGTCTCGGTCGCGGAAAGGAGTGGACCGGTAGTGGCTAGAATGACCAACAGAGAAGCGAGGCGTGTTTTCATCTTCATGAGTCGGTATTCTGCATAAACTTATTCATCCGGCAATAAAAATTTAACTTTTCCGTAATAAATTTTTAAAAAGAAGTCGAATCTATTTGTTTTCGTGGGCTTTCGAGTAAATAAAAATAATTTCGAAAATGATTTCCTCTCCCTGGCACGGATTTTTTATGTAACAAAACGTCAATCCCAGAGGGCTCCATTTACGAGCTTAGCCCAGCAGGGTGCCTACTGAGTGTCGATGCAGTTCGGTAAATCGGAGACAACCCATCCGGGTGAGCAAACCCCGTTGCCTCCTTCGCTAAAGCTACGATGGACAAGCCCGTCACGCCGCCTGCTGATGGGGGGGGCGGATTGTGCTTCGCTGCATTGGTGGGAGTGCCCCCCGCAGGAGTTGTGCTGTTTGATCGGGCACAGATGATTCGGAGGGCAGTCGCTCGGCGTTCTGTTGATGTGCGTGAGATGTGGCCCATCCTCATTCCTGTATCGTCAGGCATCGTCGCTGCCGAGTAAGAGGCAGTCGCGGAGGGCGATCCTTTCGGACTCGAATTCTTCAGGGCTGATATTCTTAGCAATTCGTCTTGGTGTATCGAAAACGACGGAGACGCGGCTAAAAGGTTTTGGGATTACGAAGCGATCCCAAGTTTTCAAACGCCACGCGGATGAGTAACGAATGTGGATTGGGATGATGTCAGTGCTGGTGGATTGGGCGATTTTGATTACGCCGGGCTGGACATCGTAGCGGGGGCCTTTGGGGCCGTCCGGAGTAACGCAAACATCGAAACCTTTAAGCAACGCCTTTTTCATGCCGATGAGGGCGGAGACGGCGCGGCGGGAGGAAGAGCCTCGGATTGCGCCTAGGCCGAACATTTTCATGGCGGTGGCGAGTGTGGTGCCGTCCTTGCTGGCACTGGTGAGAACCACGCTAGAACGGGATTTTCCACCGGTGCGTGGCCAGATGGGAGGCATGGTGAAAATCCGGTTGTGCCAGAGTGCGAAGATCACAGGGTCGGGGTGAATGTCTGGGCAGACGACACCTTTCTGGTAGTTTACGTCGTAGCGGAGCGTCAGACTCCAGAGTTTCATCAGTCTGCCCGCGAGATAGCCGAGTATGAGAGAGGTGCGTGTCCCTCGGATTTCTGTGGTCTTGGGAGCTGGCATCTTAGAGGAAACCGGAAGGGTGTAGGGTATCGACGAGGTATTGCTGACGAGCCATGAGATCCTGGTAGAGTTCGTGGTTCTCAGGGTTGGGTTCGCATCTTTCTATGACGTTGCCCGCTACGAGGTAATTACAGATATCCTCGAAGTCGAGGGATTCGCCGCATTGTTTGAAGAAGGCGACTGCTGCCTGCATGGCTGCACCGACTGCTGCTCCCTGTTTTGAATAGACTGGGACTACGGTCGTTCCCAAGGCGTCGGCGAGAAGCTGGCGCATTACGGGGCTTCCGGATCCAGTGCCGAGGAGACGAATTTCTGTGGGATCAAAGCCCATCTCGCGGAGGCGGCTCATTGCGTAGCTCATGCCTAGAACTACACCTTCCGCAGTGGCGCGGGCGAGGTGCGCGGGGGTGAAATTTCCTGGGGTGATCCCGTGCAGTACGCCGCAGCCTTCGAGGAGGCGGGGGATGGACTCGGGTGCAAAGTAGGGCAGGAGTAGGAGGCCATCTGCGCCAGGAGAAACACTTGCGACCATGCGCTCGAAATCCGCAGCCGACCATCCGTAGTGACGTTTAAGGACTTCGGGAGCTAGGGAGGTGTTTGGGCTGCTAGCCATTCCGATCCAGGATCCGCTGGCACTGCAGAGCGGGACGATTTCATCCCGCAGGTCGATTACGGGTTCCGTGCCGACACCAACGAGAGTGCCTCGCGATCCCAGTTCGAGAGCTACTGAGCCATTGCCGACGCATCCTGCAGCGAGGGTTGCTAGCTGGGTGGATCCGCTTCCTGCACCGACTTGGACTAGCTCGGAAATCCCCCAATTCTTTGCTAAATCGGAGCGCAGGGTTCCACGAGGTTGATCCGAGGCACTGATGGGTGGGAGCAAGTCTCCGAGTTGGGGATCGATGAAATTGATAATTTCGCCCGACCACTTCCGCTGCCGGATGTCGAAAAGGCCCGTTGTAGAAGCGCTTCCCGGCTCGGTTGCGCACTCACCGGTGAGCCAGTAGGCGATAAAATCTTGGACGCTGAGTAGGGTGGATACGCGCTGGTAGTGATAGGGTTCGTGTTGTTTCAGCCAGAGGCACTCGGCTGCGGCGGAATCAATCCCCGGGGATTGACCTATCAGTTCGAGAAGACCTGGAGAACCGCCGAAGGCCCGTGAAATTTCCTCCTCCTGTTTCCGGGCTGATAGGTCGCCTGCGAGTTTGGTGGGGCGGACGATACGGTTTTTCTCATCGAGGACGACGAGTCCCCGTTGTGGCCCTGCGACGCCGATTGCCGCGATCTGTTTTTTATCGACGTTTGCGTGCGCAAGGCATTCGCGCACGACTTTGTCGGTATTTTCGATCCAGGTTGTGGGGTGTTGTTCGCGGTAGCCGGGAGGGAGCCCATCGATCCAAGTGTGTGAAACGAAAGCCTCGGAAAGGATTTCCGCGGAATCAAGATCAAGCACGACGGCATGAGTGCCGTTGATTCCGATTTCGATTCCTATGAATTGCATGGACAGGAGTGTTTAACCTTAACGCCCGGGATTACAAGCGTTCTGAGAACAAGAATCGTGCGCACTCATTCAAGGTTCTAGGCCGGTCGCAGCGAGGAATTTCGCATAAGCGGCAGTCCAGGTTTCAGTGTCCTCGGGCAGGAAGGCTTTGGATTCGAAAGACTCCCTGATCAGCTTGCGCGCTGCGGGAAATCCGGAGAGTTCGCCGGTGGCGATCATCTGGGTGACGAGGTTGCCGCAAGAGGTAGCCTCGACAGGGCCGGCCTGGACTTCGATGCCCAGGGCGTTGGCGGTTGCCTGGCAGAGGGCTTCGTTTAGGATTCCGCCGCCGCCTGCATGGAGTTTTGCGTAGTCGCGGTTGGTAAGTTTTTTGATCCGCTCGAACACGAACTTGTATTTGAGGGCAAGTGAATCGGTGGTGACCCGGAGGATTTCGCCGATGGAGGAGGGGACTTTTTGTCCGGTTCGATCGCAGTAATTTTGGATCTTTTTCGGCATGTTTCCGGGGCTAGCGAAGACCTCGTCATCGGGATCGATGAAGGCGATGAACTGCTCTGCATCGGCGGCCATGGTAGTCAGTTCGCCGAAGGAATGGTTGAGTCTGTCGCGCTCCCATTGGCGTTTGCATTCTTGGATGAGCCAGAGACCGGCGATATTTTTGAGGAAACGGACGGAGTTGTCTATGCCCAGTTCGTTGCAGAAACCGTAAGAAAGCGCGTCGTAGCTGCGGACGGGTTGTTTGATTTCCACACCCATGATTGACCAGGTTCCGGAGGAGAGCCAGAGCGGCTCTGATTCGGAAAGCGGGATGCCGGCGACGGCGGATGCGGTATCGTGGCAGGGGGCGATAACAAAGGGGATGTCGCAGCGTCCGAGAGCGTTTTTCAGTTCCGGACGGAGTTCGCCGAGAATTGTGCCAGGCGGGACGATTTTTCCAAAAATCCGTAGCGGGAGGCCGAGAGCAGTAATAACTTGCTGAGACCATTGGCCGGTCTCCGCATCCAGAAGCTGTGAGGTGGAAGCGATGGTTTTTTCCACCGCCTTTACGCCAGTTAGCCAGTAGGCGAGAATGTCCGGAATGAAAAGCAGGGTGGTGGCTTGGGATAGCGCCACTCTGTCCTTGGATTTCAGGGCTAGGAGGTGGAGGGCGCTGTTGTAAAAGTTCGTTTTGATTCCAGTGAGACTGAAGATTTCGTCCTCAGACATGATCCCGTGCATTTTCTCAGCCATGCCCTCAAAGCGCGGATCCCGGTATTGATGGGGAGGGCCGATGAGTTCGCCGGAATTGTCGAAGAGTCCGAAATCGCAACCCCAGGTATCTATGGCAATCGATGCTACGTTTTCTCCGTGTGTTTCAATCGCCTTCTTCAGGCCAGTAGTAATTTCGTGGAAAAGGCCGAGGATGTTCCAGTAGAGTCCGGAAGGCAGCTCAATGGTAGGGTTCTCGAAACGATGGATCTCGGTTAGCGTAAGCTTTCCGTTTTCCATTACACCGGCGATTACACGACCGCTGCTTGCCCCGAGATCGATGGCAATGCGGACTTTTCCCTGTTTTTTTGTATCTGCCACGTGGCCATACTTGTTTCAGGACCGCAGTGATGCAACGCGGAAAGTTCAGGAAAACCATTCCGCGGGAGGGGCGATCACTCGACGTGCCTGAAATGCTTGTCGGATGTGAGGATGGCGACTCTGGCGCGGAGGGCGCTTGCGGCGATGATGATGTCCGTCGTGAGAATCACTTCATCTTTTCTGTCCAAGCTCTATGCAAGTTCGGTTGCTTCGATCCAGAGGCTTTCGGAAGTGGGGATATGGCCATGGTATCCATGAATCCGGATATCCTGCGGTATGCGGCGGGAAAACGGATGCATCTGAGAACTTCGACCCGCACTATTTAGGTTTGGCATGCTCGCCCGCGGGTAAAGCAGCTTCGAAAATCTTCTTCATTTTTCAATTCCTTCGGCACACGTGATGGGATCCCGCAGTGGTGTGAGTATCCCTTGATCTAGCTGGTAGATCCAGGAGTGGATTGCCAGTTCCTGGCCGCGTAGCCATGCGTCTTCCACGATGGTTGTGCGGGCTACGTGGCGAGCTTGGGAAAGAACGTTCAATTCACAAAGTCGGTCGAGTTTCGCCGCGTCTTCTAGCGCAGCGAGTTCGTCCTTGTGCGCACGAGTAAGCGCGCGGATGGGAGCCAGCCAGTTATCAATGATCCCGTGACGAAAGTTTTCCAGAGCCGCCTGCACTCCGCCGCAACCGTAGTGGCCGCAGACGATCACGTTACTGACTTTTAAAACATCTACCGCATATTGGAGCGCCGCGAGGACATTGAAATCGGTTTCCTGCACCACGTTCGCCACATTGCGGTGGACAAATACTTCGCCGGGAGGGAGGCCGGTGATCTGGTTGGCCGGGACGCGGGAGTCCGAGCAGCCGATCCAAAAATATTTTGGAGTCTGCTGTTGGGCGAGACGGGTGAAAAACTCCGGATCGGTTTCCCTGACGCGTTCGGCCCAGCGGGCGTTGTTCTCAATGAGCTGGTCGATGCTTTCCATGGTCGGCCTTCATTGTCGCGAAAAAGAAGACCGGTATCCAGCGAAATCACGTTTTCTATGGAGCGGGCTTCGAATCGAATTCCGCCTTGGCTGCCTTCCTGCATTCCGAGACGAAGTGGTTGCAGGCTTCCCGGCAGACGAGAGGGATTGCCTTTTCTGCCGATATGTCTCCTATGATGCCCTCAAAGCGGGATGCCTCACTGTCTTCTAACGGCGTATCGGGATCGATTTTCCAGAGGATTTTTTTCGCACAGTTGTGGGCTGGACCACAGACTTTTTGGACGAGCTTCTGAGCGCCAGCATCGCTGATCGATCCTGCGTAGCGATACATCCCCGTCTGGCGGGAAAGTTTATCTCGGAGGTCTTCGATGGGTAACTTACCTTCGTTGTGCAGTAGGAAAAGGGCGGTGCATCCCGGATAAAACTGGTCGAGAGCGCGTAACAACTCTTCCTCGTTTTGGAGGCTCATGATCCAGCCGCGCTGGAGACTGATCTTCCCTTTCGTGAAGCGGTATTCGCCATCCTTATCGTAGGTTGAGAGTTCGCGTGCTGAATCAGGACCGTGATTTTGGTCGAGTCCGCCGAAGGCCGGTTGAGTGGCTAGGTCTTCATCATCCATGTGGAAGAGGGCGTAAGGAAACTCGCACAGCTCTGGGTGGATATCAATCTGGCCAATCCTTCGGACGCCGTCGTGGATAAGCTGCTTCAGTTGGGCAGGGAGTGTTTCCGCTGTGGATGCCTGTGGGCTGGTTGGTTGGTATTTCTCATCGAAATCAGAAATCTGATCGAGAATGACATCGGCGAGGAGAGGCTCAGTTCCGATAGCTGAAGTGTAAAATAAGGTTTTCTCGCGCAGGTGGTATGGGTTTTGTGCGAAGACTTCGGCTTGGCTGGCTGCCGGCCCGATCTCGTCGCGCACTCCCAGCATCACAGGGATATCTTGGTAGGAGTGGAGGCCGTCCGAGATAAAGAACGGAACCACCACCACGTTTTTTGTTTCCGACATCTTGTCCCATTCCGCGATGAACGGCTTCTCTTCCATGTAGGCATCAGTCACAAGTTTATAGCCTGCCCCGGAGGCGGCGATCAGGTCAGCTTGGTCGCGTATCGATTTCGTGGAATTTTGATTCAGCCCAGTGCCGTGCCCGGTGATGATCAGGGTCGTGTCCTCGGGAGCTGCATCCGGTGCGACGTCCTTTGCTCTGCGTAAAATAATATCCGTCATCGAACGGTGGACGCCGACTGGAAGGGTGTAGTGGAGAGTTTTCCCGTCTCGGACTGTGGTTGGTCCGTCGAGTTGAAGCTCACGCGGGATGACATCCTGGGTGAAATACCCTTCGCTGATGAAATCCGGCAAAATATAAACCTCGGGGGCATCGATCATGAAAAGGGCCTCACGCATCGAGGGTTCCTCTTTCCAGAAACAGACGTGCACCTCAGCGAAGAGGCCGCGTTTCCGGATTTCAGCCGCGTGGTCGAAGTAGGGAGTGGATGAATCCGGGTTCTCAGTGGAACCGTGGCCGACGATTAGAAGGGCGGAGTTTGGCTTCGGTGTAAAAGGCATGTTGGGAAAATGGCGGGCCGGGCGGGGATTGCAAGTGATGGAATCAACTTGCGCCAAAGTAAGGCTTCCTGTTTGGATCAGGGTCATTCTCGCAGTGGCGATCAATCAAGATGATTGCGGAGGGGAAACTGCTCGGCAGGGTTCTCACCGGCAAGGCCACCGCGAAGAATAACAGCAAAAAAAATCAAATCATTCCTGCCGCTAAGGCGACCACAATCGCGGTTACTATCAGCGAATTTGGAATGCTCTGAGATTCAAGTTCCAGCGTGCATCTTTAGCCTTGCAAATGGAGTGCGGATCACTAGGTTCGCCCTCCGTTTTTCTTTTGTCTGGCGAGCGGTTGGAGCCCCGGTGCCCGTCAGACGCATCTTTTCCGGGGCAATTGTCGGAAGAGAAACGTAACAAACTAACCAAACAACTAACCAAACCATATGAGTACTGCCATCGCAGAACCCACAAACCAAGAGCTGAGTGACCTGATCGACTCGAAATTCACGGAATTCCGTGAAGGATCCATCGTCAAGGGAACTATCCTCGAAATCCGCCCGCAGATCGTCCTAGTGGACATCGGCTACAAGTCCGAAGGCGCAATCCCATCCAACGAATTCGAGGATGAGGAAATCGAAGTCGGCGAAGAAATTGAAGTGCTCCTCGAGCGCCTCGAAAATGATGAAGGCATGGTCGTTCTCTCCAAAGAGAAAGCCGCCTACAAACAGAACTGGGACAAGATCGTCAAGGTCTACCAAGACGGCGGACTCGTTCGCGGCAAGGTCAAGGCAGTCGTCAAAGGCGGTCTTACCGTCAACGTCGGTGTCGAAGCCTTCCTGCCAGGTTCTCAAGTGGACATCATTCCACCGAAAGATCTTACCGAATACGTCGGAAACGTTTACGAATTCAAAATCGTCAAAGTCAACGACGAGCGCAAGAATATCGTTCTCTCCCGCCGCGAAGTCATCGAAGCCGAGCGCTCCGAGCAACGCCAGGCGTTCCTTCAGACCGTCAAGGCCGGCGACAAAGTTGTCGGCGCGATCAAGAACCTCACCGACTTCGGTGCGTTCGTCGATCTCGAGGGCATGGACGGACTCCTTCATATCACCGATATGTCATGGGGCCGCATCAACCACCCATCCGAACTGCTTCACATCGGCCAGTCCGTGGATGTTGTCATCCTCGACGTGGACCGCGAGAAAGAGCGTGTATCGCTTGGCCTCAAGCAAATGTCCGACAACCCATGGGAAGACATCGAGCGCAAGTACCCGATCGGCCAAGAGGTCAAAGGTCAGGTCACCAAGCTCCTTCCTTACGGCGCGTTCATCGAAATCGAGCGCGGAGTCGAAGGCCTCGTGCACGTTTCCGAGCTCAGCTGGGTCAAGCGTATCACTCGTCCATCCGACGTTCTCGAACTCGGCCAGGAAATCGTTGCAGTCGTTCTCGGCATCAGTATCGAGGAGCAGAAGATCTCCCTCGGCGTCCGCCAACTCGAAGGCAACCCATGGGACGAGATCGAGCTCCGCTACCCTGTCGGCGCGACCATCAATGGCCCTGTCCGCAACCTTACCGCCTATGGCGCGTTCGTGGAGCTGGAAGAAGGCATCGATGGTATGATCCACGTCTCGGACATGTCCTGGACTCGCAAGATCAACCATCCGTCCGAAGTTCTCAAAAAGAACGACGAGATCGAGGCTATCGTGCTTGCAATCGACAAGGGCAACCAGCGTGTCTCCCTCGGTATCAAACAAACCGAGAACGACCCATGGTCCGCCATCGACGACCGCTTCAAGGTCGGCGATCTGGTCAAAGGTACGGTTGCGAAAATCGCATCCTTCGGTGCGTTTGTCTCCCTCGACGGTGACATCGACGGCCTCATCCACATCTCGCAACTCAGCGAGGATCACGTGGAAAAGGTCAAGGACGTCATCAAGGTCGCCGATCCGATCGAAGCCCGCGTCATCAAGGTCGACAAGGTCGAGCGCCGCATCGGTCTCTCCATCAAGGCAGTCGGTTACTCCGAGGAGCAGCTGAAGAAGGAAAGCGCCAGCTTCGAGTCCCTCCGCCCATCCTCCGAGATGGTCGGCCTCGAGCAAGCCTTCAACCTTGCTGCTGCGGCTACCGAAGAGTGGAGCCCAGGCGACGAAGGCGACGCCAAGTAAATCAAATCCGCGCCGGTTTATTCCGGTGCGAGACTTTCACTAAACCCGGACAGGTTCTCCTGTCCGGGTTTTTTCTTGCCCGCTCGTCTGAGAATATCCTTTCCCTATGTTTCACTTTGGAAAGACTGATAGGATGAAATTTTCCGCTTTCTTCGGATTATGTTTGACCGGGTTTGCTACGATTCTTTCCGCCGACATCTACCATTCAGTAGAAGTCTCCGAGTTGAATTTCGGTGAAGAATCTGAATCTGCTCAGAAAGCGATGAAGGCCGCTCCTATGGTTCTTCCGTGACGATGAAGAGATGGTTCGAGAACGTTGTAAAAGAAGGCGACAAGACCACTTTCGAAGAGAAAACCGAGTGGATCGAAGACGGAGAAGAATCCGACACCTATACGAGTCAATACGTTCTCGACGGCGCGCTGCTTCTGAAGTCCGGTTCTGGCGATGATGACGCGATCTCGTGTAACGAGCCAGAGCCGGAACTTCCAGCTAAGCTCGTTGCAGGAGCAAACACATCAGGACGTTCATCGGGGAGCTCGAGATGGAAGGACGAAGATGGCGAAACGACTGAACAGAAGTTCCGGAGAGGATTTAAAATCCGTGTGATTGGAAAAGAAGATCTCGAGGTGCCTGCTGGTGAGTTCGAAGGGTGCGCCAAGATCGAAGTCTCTTCGGAGTCTCTGGATGACGGAAGCTTCAGCCATACCAAACATCTGAAATGGTATCATCCCGGGACGGGACTCGTGAAATCCGAAGCCGTGGAGGGAGGAGAGGATTTCATCGAGCAAGAGAAGGTCACTATGCCAGGAGCAGTTGAGTGAGATCCTCACGGATTTCGATCTTTCCAAAGTCGAAGGACGAGATCATCGAAATCAAAGGCAGCGTCTATGATACGGAAGGTAATCCGGCCGAAGATGCCTCGGTCGATATCTGGTAGGCTAATGCAGCGAGTCGGATGCGTGAAATTCCGGCAATTATTTCCAGCTATTGATCACTCACTCGGCGACTTGCGTAATGCTTTCTTATCAGAAAGCTTTCGCTTGTCGGCCACGGAGCGCTGTTTAGAGCGGCGGGAGCGGCGGCGTTTCTGACGTCGGAGCTTTTCTATTGCCTGGATTTTGACTGAGGCCTTGCCGTTGGCGATGGCGTCGAACTGGTCGCAGAGCTCGCGGCGGGCGAGGAATCGGTTCATTTCACGGGAGCGCTCGACCTGGCACTTGATGGCGATGCCGGTGGGCAGGTGCTTGAGGAAGACGCAGTTTGAGGTCTTGTTGACCTTCTGGCCGCCTGCCCCGGAGCCACGGACGAACTTCTCAAGCAGATCTGCAGTATCAATCCCGAGGGAGGCCATCCGCTGTTCGAGGGCGGAGGTTTTTTCCGGTGATGGGAGGTTCATTGGGCTTTTTGTGGAAAAATGTGCTTTTCAGTTGAGAGATCGGATTGTCCCGCAGAGTATCTGCCCCTGATGAAAAGCTTAGGAATTGGATTATTGGCGACTGGAATGGTGTGGTGCGTTTCTGTGCAGGCGGAAGTAACCGATATGACCGGGAAGTTCAAGGTCGCCGAGGGTTTCAAGTTGGAAAAGATTTATGATGTGAAGAAGGGTGAGGGTAGTTGGGTTGGTTTGACCGAGGACGACAAGGGCAGGCTGATCGCAACGGATCAATACGGTGGACTTTACCGGATCACGGTTCCTCCGCTCGCTGGCGGCGAAACGAAGGTGGAGGCTCTGGATATTCCGGTTGCAGGCGGACACGGGGTGCTTTGGTTCGAAGGTAAGCTCTACATCGTGGTGAACGAAACGACGAAGAAGAACCCGTCCGAGACCGGGGTCTGGGTGGTTGATGCAAAGGGCGAAGGCTGGGGGACGCCAAAGCTGCTGAAAGGCATCAAGGCCGGCGGAGAGCACGGGGTGCACTCGCTGGTGGTCTCGCCTGACAAGGAATGGCTTTATTTGGTGAGCGGGAACTACGGGCAACTTACCGATGTTTCCGATTCCTTTCCAGCAAAGGTGTGGCAGGAGGATCAGTTGATCCCAAAGAACCGCGATGGCAGGGGACACGCTGCGAACGTGAATCCCCCGGCAGGGTGGACCGCCCGCTTCAAACCGGACGGCTCGAATTGGCAGCGGGTTTCCATGGGGCAGCGGAATACTTTTGACGCGGCGTTTCACGACAACGGTGAGCTATTTTCCTACGATGCAGACATGGAATGGGATTTCGGGATGCCATGGTATCGCCCGACACGTATCATCCATGTGGTTCCAGGGACGGAGCAAGGTTGGCGCAACGGTAGCGGAAAATGGCCCTCCTATTACGAGGATAGCGTCAAGCCGGTGCTGAACATCGGTCCCGGATCGCCGACAGGTATGCTAGCGGGCCGCGGTTTCAAGGCTCCTGCGAAATACCAGCAGGCACTCTATGCGCTCGACTGGACTTTCGCGACGATCTACTCGCTGCACTTCACGCCGGACGGTGCCTCTTTCAAGGTTGAGAAAGGGGAACTTGTGGCCGGTGCCGGACTGCCCGTCACAGACGGTGTGATTGGTAAGGACGGATCGATGTATTTCGCGACCGGTGGTCGCCGCGGGGTTTCGCATCTTTGGAGGGTGGTTTACACCGGCAGCGAATCCACGGCACCGCAGCCTGCGAAAAAGGCGGTTCACGAGGTGCGTGACCAGCTTTCGGAATTCGTCCGCAATCCGAAGGACGTCAATGGTGCCCTGGTTCTGGAAAATCTCGGTTCGGATGACAGGACGCTGCGCTTCCTCGCAAAGGCCGCACTTGAGCGTTTCCCAAACACCGATTGGGCTCCACGCATTGCCGAGCAGGAGAACGCCTGGGCACGCATCATTGGCTCGATGGCCATGGTGCGCATCGATGGCAAAAAGCATCGTGATCTCGCCCTGAAAATTCTAATGGCCACTGATTGGGAAGGCCTTTCCCTACAGCAGAAGCTCAACTGGCTGAGAGCCACTGGCCTGGCATTCATCCGCGGTGGAGAGTCGACGGATGCGAAGCGTAAGGCGGTGGTTGCGAAGATCGATAAGTCCTATCCGTCGGACGAACGTTCGCTGAATTTCGAACTCGCAAGGATGCTTTGCTACCTTCAGGCACCGGGTGTTGTTGCCCGGACATTGAAACTCATGGACGAGGCACCCGCCGATAAGCCAGCTCCTTGGCAGAACTTAGTGGAAAGGAATTCGCGCTACGGGAACGACATCAACGCGGTGATGAAAAATCATCCTCCCACCACCCAGATCCATTACCTCTACTGCCTGCGTGCGGTCAAGGGGCCGTGGGCTGCGGGTGAAAGGCGCCGTGCGTTCAACTGGTTCCGTGAAATCGAGAGCCGCAGCGGTGGTGCCAGCTACGCGCCGTCAATCGGAATGATACGACAACAGATCTATGACAACGGAACTGAGCAGGAAAAAGAACTCTTCGCAGTCGATGCCAAGGCTCCGAAAAAGAAGCCAAAAGTGCTTCCTCCTGTGCAAGGGCCTGGTCGTGCGTGGACGCTTGAAGAGGTGGTGAAAGTCGCCAACGAAGGTTTGGAAGATCGCGACAAGGCGAAGGGTCAAGCGATGTTCGAGGCTTCGCTTTGTTCGGCCTGCCACAAAGTCGGTGATTTGGGCGGTGCTCAGGGGCCGGATCTTACGAACCTCGCAGGACGGTTCACTGCCGTAGACCTAGCGCATTCGATTGTCGCGCCTAGCGAAGTGATTTCCGACCAATACGAATTCACCGAGATTGTGACCCATGAGGGCAAGACAATCGTCGGGCGTGTTCTCAATGAGCAGGACGAGATTCTCTCGATCGGGATCAATCCATTTGATTTCGATCAGCAGATAGAAATCAGCCGAGCCGATATCAAGTCGATCGCGCCATCGAAAGTTTCCCCGATGCCACCGGCGATGATCAACCGCCTCAATCCGAATGAGCTGAAAGATCTCTTCGCTTATCTGCTAGGGAAGTAGGCGTCACTGCGAATAGATGGCGACTTGCATTGGGGTGGGATTACGCCAAGATATTTCCATGGACGTACTGTCGAAACCAACGAATATCTCCATTGAGGAATACCTTGAGGGAGAAATCGTAGCCGAAGTTCGCCACGAATATCTCGGTGGTGCTGTTCATGCGATGGCGGGCGGGACAGTAAACCATTCGGCGATTTCTTTGAACGTCGGGGGTGTCCTGTTCGGAGCGCTTCGAGGGAACAAATGTCGTGTATTCAATAGTGACATAAAAGTTCGCTTGGAACTCTCCGACCACACCCGTTTCTACTACCCGGATGTCCAGGTCGTCTGCGATTCCAACTCAGGCACCTCCCATTATCAGGAGCGTCCCGTCGTAGTCGTGGAGGTCCTCAGCGAGTCCACTCGCCGCACGGATCTTGGGGGAAAACGCGATGCCTACCTGGCCATCCCCACTTTGAAGGTCCTCCTCTTCGTCGAATCGGAGGCGGCAACCGCCTTGGTTTTTCGCCGCAAGCCCAGCGGCGGCTTCGCGGAGGAATTCTATTCAGGTATTGATGCCGTGATAGATCTCCCGGAAATCGAAGCAAGTCTACCTCTCGCGGACGCCTTTGATGGAATCGTCTTCTAGTAGTTGCTCGCGTCCCGCAGCAGGCAGTGGCACCTGCGTCCCCGCCAGGCAAGGGAAAATCGAATCCCGGCGAGACTCCGAGATCACGACCTGCCGCGAGACGCGGCATTCACCCCTTCAGCAAATACCTCGAAGACCATAGGTAGTTCCAACCAGAGATCACCGTCAGCCCTACCGCTAGGCCCAGGCTGATCGGCATGAGCCATGCACCTTCTCCCCATGGCTTCGTCAGCGTGTGGAAGATAGATAGGAAGCCCGGCACCCGCTCCATGGTCTCAAGGGTCAGCCAGATGAGTCCGGAAATCAGGTAGGTGAGCTGGAAAGCCGTCTTCCATTTCCCCAGATTGTCCGCTGCGAGGACTTGTCCCGCTTCGATCGCGATCTGACGCAGTCCCGTCACCAGAAACTCCCGCCCGATGATCAGTGCCGTGATCCATACCGGGCAGAGATCCTGTGCGGTGAGAAAAACGAAGGCGGAGCAGACCAGAATTTTATCGGCAAGGGGATCTAGCAGTTTCCCGAGAGGGGTCACTAGGTTCATCTTTCGCGCCAAATAGCCGTCCAGGAAGTCACTCGCCGCCGCCACAATGAACAGTCCGAGCGCCGTGAAATGCCCCCATGTGCTCTCCCAGGATACGAAAATGATAAAGCCGGCGGTCAGGAACAGGCGGGAGAGGGTGATCGCATTCGGTAGGTTCACAGAGGGAATGTGAGAAATTGATCTAGAAAAGGCAACAAGGGGTTGCACCGAATCGCTCATTCTCCTAAATCGGTGTCCCCGGGAACTCCGGACTACTACTATGAGCAACAGTGATTTTGGATTAATAGGTCTGGCCGTCATGGGTCAGAATCTCGTCTTGAACGTGGAATCCCGCGGATTCCAGGTGTCAGTTTACAACCGCACGACCAGCGCGATGGAAGCATTCGTGGCAGAGCACCCGGATAAGAAACTCGTCGGCGAGGCAACTCTCGAAGGCTTCGTGAACTCTCTCGCATCCCCGCGCAAGGTCATGATCATGGTCAAGGCAGGCGGCCCGGTTGACGCAGTCATCGAGTCCCTCCTTCCGCTCCTCGACAAGGGTGACATCATCATTGACGGCGGAAACTCCCTCTACACCGATACCGAACGCCGCGACAAGTGGCTAGGTGATCTCGGCTTCCGTTTCATCGGAGCAGGCGTCTCCGGTGGCGAAGAAGGCGCACGCAAAGGTCCTTCCATCATGCCAGGCGGCCCGACATCCACATGGGATGTCATGAAGCCAATCTTCGAAAGCATCTCCGCCAAAGTTGACGGCGAGCCATGCGTCACCCACATCGGCACAGGCGGCGCGGGTCACTACGTGAAAATGATCCACAACGGCATCGAGTATGGCGATATGCAGCTCATCTGCGAAGCCTACAGCATCTTCAAGAAAGCTGGATTCACTCCTGCCGAACTCGCGAAAGTCTTCACCGACTGGAACGACGGCGACCTCGAAAGCTACCTCATCCAGATCACCGCGAAAATCTTCGAAGAAAACGATCCGGAAACCGGCGACGCTCTCGTCGAGAAAATCCTCGATACCGCTGGCCAAAAAGGCACAGGCCGCTGGACTCTGATCAACGCCGTTGAGAACGCCGTCGTCATCTCCACAATTAACGCAGCTGTCGAAGCCCGCATCCTTTCCTCCATGAAAGACAAGCGTGTGGATGCTTCCAAGATCCTCACCGGACCCGATGTTGAGATTTCCCTCGAGAAAGCGGAGCTCATCAAGAAAGTGCATGACGCGCTCTTCGCCTCCAAGATCATCTCCTACGCACAGGGTCTGGACCTCATCACCACCATGGGCGAGGAGAAAAACTGGGGTCTCGACCTCGGTAAGATCGCTGCCATCTGGCGTGGCGGCTGCATCATCCGTGCACGTTTCCTGAACGACATCACGGATGCCTACCGCACCGATCCTAAGCTCAGCAATCTGATGCTCGCTCCGTTCTTCACCGCGCTCCTCACCGAGTTCCAACAGAACTGGCGTGAAGTCGTCTCCCTCGCCTCCCTCGCAGGTATCCCTATCCCGGCCTTCAGCGCATCGCTTGGCTACTACGATAGTTACCGTAGCGCGGTTCTTCCTGCGAACCTCCTCCAAGCACAGCGCGACTTCTTCGGCGCGCACACCTACGAGCGCACCGACAAGCCACGCGGCGAGTTCTTCCACACCGACTGGCCAGAAGTCATCGGATAAGGAAACATCCATCAAAAGGAAAGCGGCCGGGAGCAATCCCCGCCGCTTTTTCTATGCCGCAGGCTCAGTGTTGGAGTCGCGTTCTCCAGAACGCGACAGTCACCCACGTTTCTCCGGCGAGTTGCGCTGAACGATCCCTGCCTTCATTCTGCCTGCGGCTTTGACAATTCGTGGGTCGGGAACAGGCTGGGGTTGGATGGCACTTGAGGTAGAGAAATTGATTATTGAGGTGACGGGGGCGACCCGGTGTTGGGAGGTGGGTGTGTTGCAGCGTTTGTGGAGCGGGTATGGCGCGATCCGGCGGTATGGACTCGAAGGGACGAACCGGACGCGCGTGATTGTGAAACATGTTTCTCCGCCCACCGCGGCGCAGCATCCGCGCGGGTGGAACACGGATCGTTCGCATGCGCGCAAGCTGAAATCCTATCAGGTGGAATCGGCTTGGTATCAGGACTTCGCTGGGCGATGTGAGGCTGGGGCGCGGGCGCCGGAGTGTCTGGCGGTCGCGCGGGAGGGGGACGAGGTCATCATACTCCTCGAAGATCTCGATGCTGCGGGTTTTGACGAGCGACGTGGTGCGGTCAATGCGCCGGAGCTGAGGGCGTGTCTCGTATGGCTTGCGCAGTTCCATGCGACCTTCCTCGGGAGCGCGGGCGAGGAGCTCTGGGAGTGCGGGACGTATTGGCATCTGGAGACGCGTCCGGATGAACTTGAGCGACTCGGCACCGAGGATACTGCGCTGTGGAAGGCGGCGGGCGAGATTGACGCAAAGCTCAAGGAGAGCCCTTTTCAAACACTTGTCCATGGCGATGCGAAGTTGGCTAATTTCTGCTTCTCACCCGATGGGGCGTCGGTCGCGGCGGTGGATTTTCAATACGTGGGCCGAGGCTGCGGGATGAAGGATGTGGCCTATTTCATCGGGAGCTGCTTTGGAGAGGAGGACTGCGAACGCTTGGCACCGAGCCTACTGGATCTTTATTTTGAAGAGTTGCAGGTGGCGCTGATGGAGCGTGGGTCGGCAGTCGATACTGATGCGCTCGAAGCGGATTGGCGCGGGCTTTACCCAGTGGCGTGGACGGACTTCCATCGCTTCCTGAAAGGCTGGAGCCCCGGGCACTGGAAGATTCATAACTACAGCGAACGCCTTTCCAAGGACGTAATCGCACAGATCGAACGAGAACGACCATGCAGCTGACATCCGAAAATTTTCAATCCCTCGCCGATCTGGCCTGTCACGCGGCGACTGAAGCTGGGGCACTTATTGCGAGCTACCGTGACCGCGAGGTGGAGGTGCGGCAGAAATCCAAATTCGCTGGCGGTGGCCTCGCCTCCCAGGTGGTGACCGAGGTGGATGAGCGGAGCGAGGAGATCATCCTCCACCTGCTCGCGCCGACGCTGGGGCGCTACGATCTCGCAGTTCTCACGGAAGAGCAGGAAGACGACAGGGAGCGACTGAAGAAGGACTATTTCTGGTGTATCGACCCGCTCGACGGCACGCTGCCTTTTACCCGTGGCATCCCGGGGTATTCCGTTTCGATCGCCCTGGTCCGCGAGGACGGGCGGGCTGTTATCGGGGTGGTCTTCGATCCAGTGGCTAACAAGCTCTACCGCGCGGTGGCGGGAGCTGGGGTCGAGATCGATGGGGTGATCTTCACGCCGACTCTAAGTTCTGGGGGACGACTCAAGTTCTTTTGTGACTGCACCTTCGCGATGCATCCCGAGCGCGAGGAACTGATCCACGAAGTGGAAGCGGTGGCTGCGAGGGAAGGATTTCCCGGTGTGGAGGTAATCGAAGGAGCTGGCGGGGTGCTTAATGCCTGCGGGGTGCTCGAAGAGGGGCCTGCTTGTTATTTAAAAAAGCCGAAACTAAAGGACGGTGGTGGGTCGTTGTGGGACTTCGCTGCGACGGCGTGTCTGTTCGAGGAGGCGGGGCTCTATGCGCGGGACTTTGATGGGCGGGCGCTTGATTTGAATCGAACTGAATCGACGTTTATGAATCATTGTGGGGTGTGCTATGCGTCTACTTCGGAACTTGCTGCTGCTTTGAGGGGAGTTTGCTAGTGCCGAGTGATCAGTGGGTAGACTTTGGTTGTGAGGAAGAGTTTACCGCAGAGGCGCAGAGGCGCGGAGGTCGCGGAGGTCGCGGAGGGACGCAAAGCTTGGGTTGTGGATGGGGGAGTTTGCTTGTGCCGAGTGATCGGTGATCGGTGGGAAGACTTGGGTTGTGCTGTGGGGAGTTTGCTGGTTTGAGTTTTTAAGGGGGGTGACATAAGCTCCTGGCATGTGCACGGCTTACCGGTTCGAGAAGAGTAAGGTGGCGAAGATGCCGCGCGGGGTGTTTAAGGAGGTGGCTGCGAAGCTGGCTTCGGCGGCGGGGAAGCTTTTGAGGCCGACGCTTTCCGCACCGCTGATCGCGATGGGCGGTTAGTTGAAGGAGATGCGGTGGGGCTTTCGCAGGAACTTTAGCAACGCAGTGGTGAACGCGCGGGAAGACAAGCTGGAGGGAGGGATGTGGCGGGAGGCGATGGAGAAGCGTCGTTGCCTGATCCCGGTGACCGGCTACTACGAATGGAGCTGCCCGCAAGGAAACAAGCGGACGCACTTTTTCCGCCACGCGGGCGGGGACTGGCTATGGATCGCGGGGGTCTGGGAAGAGGATGCGGAGCTGGGTCGGTGCTTCAGCATGATCACGACCAGCCCGTCCGGGGTGGTGCGCGGTGTGCACGCCAGGATGTCGGCGGTGCTTTCCCCGGAGGAGACCCAGCTTTTCCTGGAGGGGGAGATGAAAATCTTCCGCCCGGGAGCAGGGATGCTGACGGTGGAGGATGCGGTGAACCCGCTGACGGGGAGGAAGCCGGGGGCGGTGCAGGGGGGGCTGTTTTGAGAATGGAGCTCTGCCGATTCCCTCCGAGGTGGCAAGAATACACGCCATGCTCAGCAGATTGCAATAGATCTGCCTTTTATAAAAGGACTCCAGTTCAATCCTCTACGGGCTCAGGCGCGATGATGCCCTGCTCGACGAGGAAGTGGTCTGCGGCTCCTACTGTCATCTCGAAATTCCCGTGGTGGACGTTGAAGTTGAAGAAGCTGTGATCGGCTCCCATGAAGTCGAGTAGCTGCACCTTGTTCCTACGCCATTTCATGCGGCGGCAGAAGGAGGCAACCTCCTCAAAAGGTGTCACGCGGTCGGACTTTCCGTGGAGGAAGAGCATGGCCGGGAGTTTTCTGCGTAGAAGGTCATTTGGGCTGAGATGCTTCGCGGTTTTTGGATCCGGGAACTTGTCGCCGAGTTGCCCCTTCGGTCCGGTGTTCACCAGCGCGCTGAATAGAACCATCGCCTTCGGCAGGAAAGGGGGGGCGTATTCCTTTTCCTTCCTCATCACCAAAAGCAGTGCGAGGTAGGCGCCACCGGATGCGCCGCTGAGAGCGATGTTGGTGGTATCGATACCGAGATTCTTCGCATTCTCATGAAGCCACACGATCGCGTCCTGCGCATCTTCAAGGGCTTCCATCGGGTTTCCATTTCCGGAAGATCCTGTCCGGTAGCTGAAAGTCACGGCCACCGCACCACGGCTGGCGAAGTGATGGCAGTGGGGGACGAACTGGCTGACCATCGAGGTATCCCAGAAGCCACCGTGGAAGAACGCCACCACAGGACGCTCACCTGTTGCGATCCCATCCGGAAAAAATACGTGGGCGAGGAGATCCACTCCATCGCGGGTCGCGTAAATGTAACTGGAGGCGGATTTCAGGAGTTCCTTGTCACGGGACTCGCCGATGGGGGCGACCTTTTGTAAAATGTGGCTCATGACTGAAAACGCGGCATATCAGACGTATCCATAAAACTGCGTGGATTTGTTTGTTGTGATTATGGGGTGTTTGTCCAATCGTTTCGGTAATGAAAGCGTTTATTTTGGTCTTTGGGCTCATGATACCATCAGTTTGCACCGTTAACGCCGATCTCAGGCAAAATCTTGAGTCCAGCTACAACATCTGGAGAACCTCTCTTATCAAGAAGGATGCCCGTACATGGCAGCAGATCACAGCACCTCACCGCCAGATGGAAGTGCGCAACCGTATCGTCTCCGAGAAACAACCATTTCCCGCAGCTGTTTTCGATCTTCCCGCGCCGCCTCCACCTCTAACAGGTCTGAAATTTTTGGTAGCAAAACAAAATGGCGCGACGGCAAAATCCGCCTACTTTGGGAAAGTCGATTTCGGCGTTGGGGGAACTCCTACTGATAATCTTCTCGTCCTCACATACGTTAAAGGTGCTCGCGGCTGGTTCTATGACCGCGCGGACTTCGTTAATCTAACAGCTCTACAGGAAGTCCGTAAGGAGCTGTCCTCCGGCGATCTCTCCTACTTGAACGGCGTCCCCGAGGCGCAGCCCTCCGGAATTGTTCCGCCGACTCCAATCGCAGCGAACCCCGCGACTACCATCGCCAAGGTTTACGTCTTCTGCCCCGGTCGGGAAGTGCAAGTTCAGATCAACAAGATCAGTCGCCATCGCTTCGCCAACGCAAAGGATGCGGACATCGTCATTGGCGGCGCCCGCCTCGGCTCCAATGAAGTTCAATACGCCATCAAGCCCCTCGAAGGAGGTACAGGCCAGGAGGCGATGACCATACGAGTCTATCTCTTCTCCCAGGTCGAAGGCAGCAAGCCGATCAAAGCCTTTGAATATCAGATCGAGGAAAAGGAGCCGTTCAAGCCCTTTGGTAGTGGCAGTTTCGCGCTGGATGAGGCTACAGCTGCGAAGCTGAGCGGAAGGTAGCGAAGGCCAAGGGGCTGCGTTCTACTGCTCGGTATTCTAGGTCTTTAGAAAACGGAGGGGCGAACGCTGGTTCGCCATCCGAAACATAAGACCGGAGGGGCGAACCAGTGTTCGCCCCTCCGTTGGTTTCCTCCACTCCTTGTTACGCGGAGTAGCGGCTCCTGCCTCCGCCGCCGGAGCCGGAGCGGCGACGTGCGGCTCCGCTGGTACGGCTGCCACCGCCTTGGCTGGAGGAGTTGCCACCACCGCCTTGGCGACGTCCGCCGCCACCACCACCACCGCCTTGTCTACCACGGCCACCACCGCCGCTGCCTTGTTTGATCTTGGGGGGCTTGAAGCCGGAGCGATGTTTTTCAACAAGAGCTTCGCTGTGCCATTGCTGGGCGGTATCGCGTGGGATGGGTTGCTTGATGACTTTTTCGATATCGCGGAGGAAATCGATTTCGTCCTCTGCGCAGAATGAGACGGCCAGGCCGGCTGCTCCCGCACGTCCGGTGCGGCCGATGCGGTGCACGTATGCTTCAGGTTCGTTGGGAAGATCGTAGTTCACGACGAGTCCCACGTCTTTCACGTCGACCCCGCGGGCTGCGACGTCCGTTGCGACGAGAACCGGAATTTCACCGCGTTTGAATTTGGCGAGCGCACGTTCCCGTTGTGCTTGGGATTTGTTGCCGTGGATTGCCTCGGCCTCGTATCCGGCTTCGGTGAGTGCTTTGGCGATCTTGTTGGAGCCGTGTTTGGTGCGGCCGAAGACGATGGTGAGCTTTGCTTCCTTCGCTTGGCTCTGTTTTTCCAAGAGCTCTTGGAGGAGATACATTTTGTTGCCACGATCCACGAAGCAAAGCTTCTGCTCGATACGCTCGGCGGTGGTAACCTCCGGGGTGATAGTGACGCGTGCGGGATTGTGCAGGATGGTCTGGGCAAGAGAGACGATGCTCGGCGCGAGGGTGGCGGAGAAGAACAGCGATTGTTTTTTCTTAGGGACAAGGGCGAGGATCTTTTTCACATCGCGCAGGAAACCCATGTCGAGCATGCGGTCTACCTCGTCGAGCACGAGGAACTCGACTCCTGAGAGATCGACGTAGCCTTGATCGATGAGATCTAGAAGACGACCCGGGCAGGCGACGAGAACATCGACACCCCTGCGCATTGCGGAGACCTGGGGATTTTGGCCGACGCCACCGTAAATAAGTGTCTGGCTGAAACGGATTTTCTGGCCGTAGGTGTTGAATGATTTGCCTACCTGGATGGCGAGCTCGCGGGTGGGTGCGAGCACGAGGCAGCGACATTGCTTTGTCCCTATGCGCTTGGGGTTCGTGTGTAGTTCGTGCAGGACGGGGAGGGCGAAGGAGGCAGTTTTCCCGGTGCCTGTCTGCGCGCAGCCGAGGAGGTCGCGTCCCTCGAGAAGGAGCGGGATTGCCTGCGCTTGGACAGGCGAGGGGGTGATGTATTCGAGTTCGTTGAGAACTTGTTTCAAGGGCGCGGCAAGAGCCATCGCTTCAAATGTAGCGGTCATATCTTTATTAGGTGTGCCAGCCTCTACCGTGGATCGGCGGCTGTCGGTGTCGATGAGGGGGTGGTGTGAACCTCTTTCAATCCCTCATCGATGAAGACCGGAAAAAGCGAAGTCGCTGTGCGACAACTGACGGCGCGAATGGCCGTCTGAGGCAGGGCTATAGTAGGAAACCGGGGAATGGCAAGCCCCGTTATTTAAGTTTTTGTATTTGGAGGGGCGAACGCTGGTTCGCCCCAATCAATGAATCTTTGAGGGCGGCTCATATGGCCATAAATCGAGCCTCCGATAAGAGTAATAACTATCGAAATTGTCATCCAGAGAATCCACTTTTTTATCTGCGGGGCTGGAGAGAATATTGAAAGATGTAACACAGATCTTGCCTCGCGGACGAGTCCGCCGTTGGTCTATTTGAGGTCGGCGGCGGTGTAAGGACGGCCGGATTGGGAGGCGGTTTCCTTGCGGAGCTTTTTGATGAGATCTGCGGAGACGGCGTCGGCTTTGTTCGACCAAGCGTTGCGGGTGTAGGTCATGATGTCCGCGATCTTCTCGTCGGTGAACGTGGGATTCACGTAGAGGGCGGGCATTTCTGCGGGGGTCTCGTATTTGATGCCGTTGACCATGAGTGGGCCGGTGATGCCGTGGAGGAGGATTTTTACGAAGACCTCTTCCTTGCCTGTGACCCATTCTGATTCGTCAAGTGGTGGTCCGAGTCCGAGGACGCCTGCGCCATCTGGCGCGTGGCAACCGAAGCAAGCAGCTTCACCGTGGAACAGGGATTTGCCCCGGTTGAAGGAAGCAAGTGCTTTTCCTTTGAGGTCAGGGCCGGTGGGGCCTTTCATCTGGCCAGCCTTTTGGATCCATCCGGCAAGTTCCTTGTCCTTCAGTTTGTCGCCTAATGCTGCTTTGAAAGCTGATCCGCGATTCGCGAGGCCGGAGAAGGCGGCGGCTTTCACATACTTGTCCTTGGAATCGTTCACGAGGTCATTGACTTTCGCGAAAGCGGCGGGGGTGGCGATGGGGCCAAGAGCGCGAGTGAGGTAGATTTTGATCTCGTCGTTGGCTGGTTTATGATCGAGGAGTTGTTTCTCCAATTTGAGGAGCTCCGGGTGGGTGAGGGAGTTCGCTGCCCAGAGGGCGGAGACGACGACCTTCTTGTCCTTCGCGTTGAGAGCTGTGGCGATGGGTGCGGCGGTCAGGGCTCCCATGCCTTCGAGAGTCCAGATGGCGTGGATTTGGCCGAGGGGGTAATCGTTCATCCCGGCGAGTTTTTCCAAAAGAGCTACTGTTGCTCCATCTGCCTCGCGGGTGCCGAGGACGCGCTGCGCCATATCGCGGTGCCAGCCGTTCGGATGGATGAGGAGTTTTACAAGTTCTTCATTGGAGAGAGTGTCCATGTTCGGGACTTTCTCGACTTTTCCTTTCTTGTGGGAAATTCGGTAGATGCGGCCATGGCCGGTGCCGGGACCGTCCAGACCTTGGTTGATGTAATACTCACGCAGGTAGGAGGTGACGTAGGTTTTGTGCTGGATGATGCCATGATACATATCCAGGAGGTAGACGCTGCCGTCGGGAGCATTGTAGATGTTCACAGGGCGGAAGCGCTCGTCCGTGGATGCTAGCCATTCCTTGTCCTTGTAGGTGTGTGCTCCTTTGAGCTTGGTGCCGGATTCGCTGATATCGATGGCCTTGACGAGGTTGATTGAAGCCTCCGTGCTGAGACCTTTGCCTACCCAATCGGACGGGAAGTTTGACCCACGGTAGACGGTGATACCTGCGGCACCGGTGCAGGAGAGAAGTTTGTAGGTTTTCGGATCGAGTGTGTTGGAACCGTAGCCGTTGGACTTTTGGATGTATGCTCGGTTGAGGCCGGGGGTGACTCGGATGGGGAAGGGTACGTTGGAGCCGAGTCTCTCTGTGCTGGTGACTTTGATCTTCACCCCAGGGTTCCCCTCGAGGAGGTTTGGGGCGATAAATTCCCCCATAAGGAAAGTGGAGTTGTTGTTGTGGTAGATGCGTCCGTAGTTATCGAAAGCTACGCCCCATTGTCCACGGAAAGGAGTAGCCTCTACGATCCACTTGTCGCCATCACGTTTGATGCGCTGGCTTGATTTTGCATTGTAGAGCCAGTTATCAAGACCGCGGACAAGGCCGTTCGGGCGGTGCTCGACGTTGCCGCCTTGGATGTAACTTGAAACCGCAACGGTAGGTTTGCCGACGGGCTTGAGGCCATCTCGTTTGATGAATTGGAGGGAATCCTGATCGGCAAAGAGGATGCCATCCGGATAGACTGCGATGGCTCGTGGAAGGAGGACTTTTTCGAGGAAGACGGTGCGTTTATCCGCTTTTCCGTCCTTGTCGGTATCTTCGAGGACGATGATACGTCCGAAGGGCTTGTCTTCGTCTTTGCCATCGATATCGAGCATGTAGCCGATCATTTCACAGACCCAGAGACGTCCTGCTGGATCGTAGTCAAGAGCGACGGGCTTCTCGACCATGGGCTCGGTAGCGAAAGGGAGCATGGAAAAGCCCTCTGCGACCTCAAAAGATTTCATAGCATCCTCCGGCGAGAGCACGGGGGCTGGCGGAACGAGGTTGGCTGGGACAACAGCTTCCATGTTGTCGTGACCCTTGCGATTGCCTTGCTGGGCGAGCAGGGGCGTAGATAGGAGCAGGAGTGTGGCTAGGGCTTTGTGGAGCATGGTAGTTTTGATCTTCGGCGAAGATGGATGCATTTTACGCTGTGGTCGAACGGTTTTTTACACAGAAATTTCTGAGGGTACCGCTGAAATTCCCAATTCTAACATCCACGCCACATCCACGTCACCTCTAGGGTTCTGGCTGGGTAGGACCTATCTTTCGATATTGGCAATTTTGTCGAGAAGGCCGTTTACGAAACGACGGGAATCGGTGGTGCCGAAACGTTTTGCAAGTTCAAGAGCCTCGTTGATGGCTGCCTTGCGGGGAATGTCCGTGTGCAGGAGTTCGTATGTTGCGAGGCGAAGGATGGCCCGATCGACGGGATCGATACGCTCCGGGACATAATTTTCCAAAATCGAACCGATCGAAGCATCAAGAGATTCCTTGTTTGCGAGTACGGAATCAACCAGGTCATCCGTACTTTTGCGTAGCTCGACGATATCGGATTTGGAGCGGCGGAGTTTGGTGAGGTCTGCCTGCTCGGGAAACTTTTCTGGCTCCTCGACCATACGGATCCGGTCGGAGATACGTTGGAGGCGGCGGATGGAGGCGGAGACGGCTTCGAGTTGAGCGGTGAGAGACGGGTGGTCGGCAGAAACTTTCAGAAACTGGTCGCGATGGAAGGCGAGGTCTCGGTCGGTTTTGAAAAGGATTTCGAGAGCTGCTTCCATGGACGAGGCGACATCCGAGTCATCGCCATTCTTTGGAATGCGGCCGAGTTTCGAAAAGGCGACGTTCCATGACGATTCAAGGGCAAGTAGCCGATTAAGTAGAGTGGAGAGATTTTCTGCCTGTGGAAAGGCAGCGAGGTGCGCGAGCGCTGGGGTGGAGCGCTCGACGAATTCCGTGATACGCGCATCCCGACCGTGAGCCAAGTGGTGGACGGCGCGGAAGGTTGCGGTCTGAAGGTTCCTTCTATCGGTTTCTGTGAGAAATTCCCAGAAAGGTTCACGTAGATCGGAAGGATCAGCTCCGCCTTCGAGGTCGGAGCAGTAGAGGAACTGTATGGCGGCTTCCCTGATTTGCCTGCGGCTTGGCATAATTATTTATTTCTAACTGATTTTCTGTCATCTCTCGGCATGGTCTTCTCGATCTCTGAAAAGACATCGACCATACCACCGGCGGCGCGCGCGGCTTCGCGGCCACGGTTCATTGATGCCCCGATGCAGCGTGAGTATGCCTGTTTCTCGTTATCGACGAGGAGAACTTCGTGAATGACAGGGGTAAGTGCTTTGATTGCCAGATCCTGGAGGGCGTTGGTGACGGATCCTGCGACGAGATCGGCATGACCGGTATCGCCTCGGATGATTAGTCCGAGGGCGATCACGCAGTTGGTTTCCTCGCGCTCGAGAACGGATGCCACGGCGACGGGAATCTCGAATGCTCCGGGCACCCGGATGAGGTCGATTCGAGCCATGGGAATGAGTTCACTGAGTTCGTCGATGGCGTTCTCGACGAGGGAATCGGTGAATTTCTCGTTATATTTGGACGCGACAATACAGATCCTGACCTTCTGGCCGATGATCCGTGGCTTTGGCTGCAACGCGGTTGACATGTAGTGGCTATGGATGCAGCTGGAAAAAATGTCAACTGATGGGCGGAAAAGTTTGATGGCGGGGTTTGGGCTTTACGGAAGGATAGGGGCTTGTAAACAAAGTGCGTGCGCGGCGAATGAATGTCGTGCGAAAATACCAAACGAACACCTGATCCCAATGGACATTCAAATTGCAACCCTTTGCGACTTCGCAGCCGATTACAACGGCAAGCTGGTCATCTCCGGAACTTTCGACACCCTCGCCGCCCGCGCTTTGCCTGTCGTGCACCCGTCTTGCGCACTCGCGCTTCGTTTCTGCTTCACGCAGGAAGACAAGGGCAAACACAAGCTTTCCATCAACATCATCAACGAGGATGGCGAATCGCTCGATCCGAACAATATGCCTATCGAACCTGAGTTCGATGTGGAATTGCCGAACGACGTTCCGTTCCTGACGCGGAACATTGTCATGAATCTCCAGGGACTGCGCTTCCCTCAAGACGGCATCTACTCCATCGATATTGGCTGCGACGGCGAATTGCTGGTGCGCCTGCCACTGCGCGTGGTCAAGGTGAACCAGGACGGCAGCAAAATGGCCTGATTTCCCCGCGATTTTTTTTGAATGATGGTTTGCGAAAGGGCGTGATTGGCGTTTCATCATGGGCATGGAAAGGCAGTATTCATGCGTGATGGTAACAGGGGCGTCTTCTGGTCTCGGTGAAGAGTTTGCGAAGCAATTGGCGGGGAGAACAACTCGGATGGTTCTCGTGGCTCGGAGGGTGGAGAGAATGGATAGAATCGCTGAGGGAATCCGGACGGCACATCAAGGAATCGAGGTGATGGTGCTGGCTGCGGATCTTGCGGATTCTGCAGCAAGGGAGGCGCTGAAGGAAAAGACGGAAGGTGCCGGTTTCCATCCCGATCTTCTGATTAACAATGCGGGGCTGGGGGATTACGGGGAATTTGTCACTGCGGAATGGAATACGCTAGAGGCGATGCTGAAAGTAAATATCGAGGCGCTGACTCATCTCAGCCATCTATTCGCCCCCGGAATGGCGAAAAGGGGCAGGGGGGCGATTCTCAATGTGTCCTCGTTGGCCAGCACTCTGCCGATACCCGACTTTGCGGTATACGCTGCCACGAAGGCCTACGTGAGCAGTTTCTCAGAAGCGCTCCGTATCGAACTCGCGGAGAGCGGTGTGGACGTCATGCATTTGTGCCCAGGACCTGTAAAGACCGAGTTCGGTGAAGTATCGAGGCGTAAAGGCGATTCCGAGGGGATGCCTGCACATGCACTTTTCTATGTGCCGAAAGAGCAGGTTGTTGGAGAGGCGATTGCTGGGCTGAATAGCGGAAAGTCGAGGGTTTTCCCAGGCCTGAAAATTGCTGCCGCAGGATTGTTGATCGGAGCTATTCCTCTTGTCGCACTGCGGTTGGTTCTTGGGTTTCGGCCAAGGCGCTAGTGCCCAGAAAACCTTAATCTAACGGATGGGGATTTTTAAGGTCTTGAGAAAAAGGCTTCCGATAGTCGCGGAGGGTCAGAAAGCTCGGTGCTTTTTCCCAATAGCTGCGTTGCGCGTCGAGTCGTGAATCTCGATTGCCTGCGCTCCTCTCCGGCCAAGCGGCGTGTGCCCTCCTCCTCCGGAGGGCATGAATGGTAGCTCTGACTCGCTTCTTGCGCCTTGCTCTTGGAAAAAATCGCCTTCGCCCATCCGTAGATTAAGGTTTTCAGAACACTAGGTGGATGGGGAATAGCTTAAGCTTTCCAATTTTATCAATCCGGCTATATTCCCCTCGTGCGCAGATATTCTATCTTTTTCGTAGCCTGTTTGTTGGCTCTTTCTGTGGTGCAATGCTCCCCGATAGGAGGTTCGAGGGGTCGGGAACGCGATGATGGAACAAAGGTTTCCACATCGAAGATGATGAGGGAAGTTCGGCTTAAGGTCGATCTGGTTCCCAAAGGAACCCACGGGCGGAAAGTCGTCCGCCCTATGAGGCCGCGTTACATCACGATCCACAGCACGCAGAATTATACGTCTGGCGCGGAAAGGCATTCGCTTGCGCTGAAGCGGGGAGCGTTGCGTTCTTCTAAGCGCCGTGGAGGGAACCGGATCGGTTATCTAATCTGGCATTTTACGGTGGATGAAAAGAAGGCCATCCAACACATGCCTACCTCGGAGCAAGGTGAGCATGCGGACTTTGGTGGCCCCGGAAACCTCTACTCGATCGGGATCGAAATGTGCGAGGAGCGGGGATCTAACATCGGGGCAACAGTGGAGCGCACTGCAAAGCTCACTGCGGTGCTCATGAAGCACAAAGGCATCCCGTTGAAGAATGTTGTTCCGCATTACCGTTGGCCGCGCCGTGGCAAGACGCCTGCGAACAAAAACTGCCCGCATTTTCTCTTGGATAATGGCAAGCCAGGGCGGAAGTGGAGGGCGTTCCAGAGGAAAATTAACTACTACTATAAGCGGTTGGAGTGAGCACTGGTGAAGGCGACAACGGGAATCATGGAAGCCCGGGAAATGATCTGACGGTGCTTGAACCGGGTGTGAACTACGTTTGCCAGCGCTGCACAGCATGTTGTAAGTGGCCGGGTGACGTGAGAATCGATGACAAGGATGTTACCACGATCTCAGAGTTTCTAGATATGGGGCAGGAAGAATTTCTTTCCCGATACACCCGGCTGAGAACGAACCGGACTGGGCTTTCACTCATCGAAAAAGATAACCATGAGTGTATCATGTTAGAAGGCAACGGGTGCCGGATTCACAAAGTGAAACCTTCTCAATGTGCGGGATTCCCAAATAAATGGAATTTTCCCGGCTGGCGAGAGGTGTGTGAAGCCATTCCTGTGCCAGTCGATGTTTCTTGAAGCCGAAGAGAAATGTTCTTGATTGTGCGAAAAAAAACTTGGCTTTCCTGCTAGATAAATATCGCCATTGCGCAGCTGATGTGAGAAGAGTGCAGTGTTGTGTAGGTATATTGTTTTTAAGTAAAGCGACCCTAATAAACACTACCCTAGCCCCATGGCAAAAAAACTAAAGTCAAGCAACCCGCGAATCCTCATCGTCACTCCTGAGATCACCTATTTGCCGGCCGGTATGGGGAATATGGCTCAGAGGATGTCTGCGAAAGCAGGTGGTCTGGCAGATGTTTCCGCATCCTTGGTCTCGGCGCTTTTCAATCTCGGTGCAGACGTCCACGTGGCGATGCCGAACTACCGAAAACTGTTCCAAGGTGATGTCTTTAATCTTCACGAAAAGGAACTGAAGAAATATCACGAAGTGCTTCCCGAGGATCACATCCATCTCGCGGAAGACAGGATATTCTATTATCGGGATCGCGTGTATAGCAACCACTCCGATGAAGCGATGCGGATTGCGATGGTGTTTCAGCGCGAGGTGATCAACCACATTGTTCCCAAGGCTCGCCCCGATCTGATCCACTGCAACGACTGGATGACAGCTCTCATTCCTGCCATGGCGAAACGTCGCGGTATTAAGAGTCTTTTCACCGTCCACAATATCCACACCCGCCAGGTAAGCTTGGCGCAAGCAGAGGAAACTGGAATCGATGCGGCGGAGTTCTGGATGAACCTGTTTTTCTCGGGAAATCCCGTTGGTTACGATCACGCCCGTTCGAACGTGCCAGTGGATTTACTGACGTCCGGTATCTTTGCTTGCCACTTTATCAATACGGTTAGTCCCCGGTTCCTTTGGGAAATCGTTGAAGGCTGGCATCCAGTCGTTCCATGGTCTATCCGAGAGGAAATTCGCAACAAATACCATGCTGGCTGTGCATCCGGCATCCTAAATGCACCTGATGCCTCGTATGATCCAAAAAGCGACGACTCGCTCGAGCGGACTTTCACTCACAAGGATTTCTGGGATGCGAAGATCACGAATAAGGAGGCTTTCCAGCGGGAAATGGGTCTTGAGGTAAACGGGAAAGCCCCGCTCTTCTTCTGGCCGTCGCGTTTGGATCCGGTTCAGAAAGGCCCACAACTCGTCACCGATATCCTGGTGAAAACGATCACGGATTACTGGGAATGGGGCATGCAGATCGCAGTAGTCGCAAACGGGCCGCACGAAGTCCATTTCAGAAGCATCATTGCAGAATTCGGCCTCGGAGATAGGGTTGCCATCGTCGATTTCGACGAGCGCATGTCCCGTCTCGGCTACGGTGCCTCCGATTTCATGATCATGCCGTCTTTCTTCGAGCCCTGCGGCCTTCCGCAAATGACTGCGCCTCTCTACGGATCCCTTCCGGTCGTTCACGGCACTGGTGGACTCTACGATACGGTTCGTCCGTTGGATGTGGAGGTTTCCACAGGAAACGGTTTCCGTTTCGACGACTACGATGCAAACGGCCTCCGCTGGGCGATTGACCGTGCTTTAGAGTTTTACGCTCTCCCTCGCGAGGTCAAGGAGCCACAGATCCGCCGCGTGATGAAGGAGAGTAAAAAGGAATTCAGCCACGAGGAAGTCGCCCGGAAGTACATCGAGATCTACGAGGAAATGTTGGCAAGGCCACTCGTGGAAACCTGGCGGGTGAGGATACCGTAGGCTGCTTGAAGGCGCCGGATTACTCGTTCCTTCCTGGATCATAGCGAGCAGATGGCAAAATCCGTCGTTCAGCAGCTGAAAGACTGTCCTAATTGTGGGCATCCAACCCTCCATCTTCGCAACACGAAGGAAATGAGCTGGATTGTGCATTTGGTCTTATTCTTCATTACGGCGGGTTTCTGGCTCATTGTCTGGATCCCGCTGACAATCTGGCACCTACTAACAAAGCCCATAGCCGGGAAGTGGGTGTGTTCTATCTGCGGCGAGAAAGGGTAGGGATTTTCTAACCGTTGCCGATAGAAGTTGACTACCGCCGTAGGGTTTTCTACGAGCAAAGTAATTACTTAAGAAAGGTTAATCTTTTTATGGGTTCCAGAACCAAAAAACAATCCAGCTCATGAAACTCTTCGACGTATTCTTGATCTTTGCCTCGTTGTTCTCGGTCGCTGCCATTTGCCCCGCGCAGGTATCCCTGGTCGCCCACTGGAAGTTTGACGAAGCCAGCGGCGCGACCGCATCCGACTTTATCGGCAGCTTTGACGGAACACTGACTGGCAGTGCCTCGTTTGTCGGCGGAGAGATTTCGGGAAACGCTGTAAGCCTGACCAGTTCCGTGGACTCCATCGTCAACATGGGGAGTTCTGTACCGGGCTTCACGACCGGCGATTTCAGCATCGTTTCCTGGATCAAGACCAAGGCCACCGGCGGCGATGCTATCTACGCCGGAAAGCACCTTTCCACGGTCAGCAGTGGATATTTTCTAGGAGTTAATACCATTGGCGGTACTGGTGGCGGCGCGAACAAAGCGGTGTTTTATCCCAGCGGCTCCGGAAGCAATATTCCGTTTTTAACCACCACGGTGAATGATGGCGAGTGGCACCAGGTCGTTGGTGTTTACACGGCGGGTGGAAACGCACAGATCTATGTCGATGGCGGACTAGCGGAAGACACCGAGACGAGTCCTGCGATGGCAGGTAATTCCGTGGCCTTCCTCATCGGCGGAATTACGGTCGGTTCCACCCCGACCAACCTTTACGAGGGCCTGGTGGATGATGTGCAGCTTTACTCAAGTGCCTTAAACCAATCGAATGTCGCCTATCTTTTTGTAAATCCTGGACAAACGGTTCCTGAACCGCGGTCTGCCGTCCTTTCCTTGCTTGGTCTTGCTGTTTTTGCCAGGCGGAGAAGGTATACTGGCGCGCATTGGGTTTTGTGATTTGGCGCTTCCGGAAACTGCGGAATTTCAGCTTTGAATTTTAGGTCTTCCTCGCTGTAGGCGAGATGCAACAACAGCATGGGGGTGTAGCCCCATGAGCTTCCCAAACCAAGCCCATGCGTGTTGAATGCACGCGGGAAATGCGCAAGCATCCACCGTGCCTACAGCACGGGCATTGCCTGGAACATGGTTCATGGGGCTCAAGCCCCATGCTGTTGTTGCGCCCTGCCTACAGCAGATTTCATCGGAAAAATACGAATGAGGACTTCCGATTTTGCCGGGTGCTTGTGATCAATCGCGTTGTCTGCGATTGCGCCCGCACGGATATCCAGCCGGAGGTCTCCTCCTATTGTTCTTTGTCAGAACCGTGGCAGTGGAAGCACTTATCGGAAAGGGTAAGTTCCGAAAGGGTCGGAATTTCGCATGGCTGGGCTACAATAATGGCTTTTAGACACACCTACGGATGTCATCTGGTATTGGTAGATGAGGTTGCTGTCTGTTTTTTCGTAATGCTTCTTGGTGGTTACGGAGTCATTGGCGCGGACGAACATCCGAATATCGTGAAAATTCTCTGTGACGACCTCGGGAGGTGTGATCTTGCCTGCTACGGGAATGTAAGAGCTGAGCAGCAAAGAACCAGAGATGCTTACCATCACATGCCTGCGAGAATGCACAAGTGGCGCGCGAAGTGATTTTCACAGATCCTGCGGAGGAAACCGTGAGATTCGGCTAGCCAGTGGAAAATTGCGGAGCTTAGGATGTGGGCGTAATTTTCAACACGACCATGAAAGCACCAATCACCGTTTCCATCACAGGGGCAGCAGGCCAAATCGGCTATGCCATTCTCTTCCGCATCGCATCCGGTTTCGTCTTCGGCGAAGACCAACGAGTCAACCTCCGCCTGATTGAAATCGAGCCGGGTCTCCCCGCGCTGAAAGGTGTGGTAATGGAGCTTGATGACTGCGCGTTTCCTCTCCTGCAGGAAGTGGTCGCTACCACCGATCTCGACGAAGGCTTCAAAGATGCCAACTGGGCGCTTCTCATCGGCTCCGTGCCGCGCAAAGCGGGAATGGAACGTGCCGATCTCCTCGGCATCAACGGTAAGATTTTCACTGGCCAGGGACAGGCAATCGCCCGCTCCGCCGCGGAGGACGTCCGCGTTCTCGTTGTCGGAAACCCTTGCAACACCAACGCACTCATCGCGATGAACAATGCGGAAGGTGTATCGAACGACCGTTTCTTCGCAATGACTCGGCTCGATGAAAATCGTGCGAAAAGCCAACTCGCAGACAAGGCTGGCGTGCACAACTCTGACATCACCAACCTCTGCATCTGGGGCAACCACTCCGCAACCCAGTATCCCGATTTCACCAACGCGAAGATCAAGGGGCAGCCACTTACCGAAGTCATCACCGACCGTGAGTGGCTCGAAGGAGAATTCATCAAAACTGTCCAGCAACGCGGTGCCGCGATCATCGCTGCACGCGGCGCGTCCTCCGCCGCCTCCGCCGCAAATGCCGCTATGGACACCGTGAAGAGTCTCGTTAATCCAACTCCAGAAGGCGACTGGCATTCCGTCGCGATCTGTTCGGACGGCTCATACGGTATCGAAAAAGGCATCATGGCCTCCATGCCCATACGCACCAAAGCGGACGGATCATGGGAAGTCGTTCAGGGAGTCCCTGTCAGCGAATTCTCCCAAGGCAAGATCGATGCTACCATCGGCGAGCTCTTGGAAGAAAAAGAAGCGGTCAAAGATCTGATCCCGGGCTGAGCTGCTAGGGAGCCGGATAGAAATGGAAAATCCTATGGGTCTGCTTTCGCAGCCATAGGCACTTTTCTGGCCTGCTACCGGCGGGGCTTATTTTTTCTCAAAGGTTCGTGATTTCTCGAGATCAGGGATGAGATGAAAATCGCGAGGTAGAGGACTCCGCTGAGAGCGGTCAGTATTGTGAAAATTTTCGCAGGCTGGGTGGCGGGGACGATGTCGCCGTAGCCGAGAGTCGTGAGTGTCACGAAGCTGAAGTAGAGAAGATCGGTTGGGTTGGGTGGCTTGCCGGTGATCTGGTTCAGGAAGGCGTTCGGCTGGAGGTCGGTGATGGCGATGGAAATTAACAGTGCGAATAGTCCGAGTAGGATGTAGCCGGAGATTCCTGCGAAAATCCGATCCGTTGGGAGCACCCCGTCCTTGAAGAAGCTGTGTCGGAAAATCTCACGCGCGAGAAAAAAGAAGCCGGCGATGTGGCAACTGAGCTGAATCAACCTCAGCAACAAGTGTTCGGGAAGGAGCTCCGCTACGATGGCAATTACGGCTAGTAAGAGATAGGTGTGCAGCAAGTGCTTGTTACCTGCCAGAACGCAGGCGCAGATCGCGAAGAAGCCTGGGTAGACGAACCCGAGCCAGAAGGTTCCCAGAGTATCCCAGTTGAGGGACGACAGGATTAAGGCTAACTCTGCCGCGAGGAGGATCTTCGCTTTGTTTTCAATCTTGAGAAATATTCTCATCGGTTATCTCGGGATCTTCATCCTCTGCGGAAGGTTCCTCCGCAAGTGATTTATCGTTTTTGTCGCGGAAGAACAAGCTCATCAAGGTCGGGCAGAGCACTAGTGTGAGGATGGTGCCAAAACCAAGGCCGAACATCATCGCATTTGCCATTGAGCTCCACATGCCTCCTCCGGAAATAGCTAGAGGAACGAGTCCTATGATCGTGGTTACCGTGGTCAGGACGATGGGGCGGAGACGTGATAATGCAGCTGCGATGATGGCTTCGTCGACGGATTTGGTTTCGTCTTTCCACTGCAGGTTGATCTCATCGATCATGAGGATGGCGTTGTTTACGATGATGCCGAGTAGGGCGATCATACCGAGCATGGTCATGAAACCAAAGGACGAGCCGGTGACGAGTAGTCCGGGGACAACCCCGACGATCATAGGCGGAATGGTCAAAAGGATGACAAGGAAACGGCGAACGCTGTTGAACTGACTGATCAGCACGAGGGACAGGAGGCAAAATGCGATGGGCATCGCGGACGCCATGTTCTTCTGCGATTCTGCACTTTCCTCCTTCTCTCCGCCGATTTCCAGATGATAACCAGGGAGCATACTTGCGGAGATGGAATCAAGCTTCGGGATCAGGTCCACCAGAGCTTCGCTGGCGAAGCGGCCGGTAACCTGGGCGCCGATGGTCATGGTGCGAAGCGTGTTTTCTCGGAGGATGGAACCTGGCTCGATGACGGTGCGAATGTCAGCGATCTGACCGAGTGGAACCGAAACTCCGTCCGCTCCGTAGATCGGCATATCTCGGATGCGCTCCGGATGTTTCCGGAAATCTTCATAGCTGCGGACGACGATTGGGATGGTGTCCTCACCCTCGCGATACATGGAGGAAGTTAAGCCGCTATACTGAGTGGAGAGGGCATCAGCGATGGTGCCGGTGCTGAATCCAAGCCGGCTGGCTTTCACTGCATCGGGAACCACGGCGATCTGTTTCACCCATACGCCCCAATCGTCCTTGATGTCGTGGAGTCCTGCGACGTCGTTCATCGCGGCCTCAATTTTATCGCGGTTTTCGTAGAGGGTTTCCATGTCATCGCCATAGATGCGTATCTGAATTGGCGCGCCGACAGGCGGACCTGACTCCAGGGACTTCGCGGAAAATCGAACTTGTGGGTAGTGCTTGGCTGCGTGTTCGCTCACGGATTTCTTGATCCGATCGATATCGGTAGGATCACCGGATTTCGTAAGGATATTAAAAAAGGCGTAGTTCGCGTTTGCGGGCTCCGGGGAAAGGGAGAGATACCAGCGTGGACCGCCGTTACCAATCCACACTGAGATATTGCGAAGCTCATCCCCGTGATTCTTGAGCATCCAAGTTTCCAGTCTCAGTGCGGCTTTCTCCGTCTCGAGAATATCAGTGCCAAGCGGGAGTTCGAAGTCCGCGATGAACTGCCCGCGTTCGTTTGGCGGGAAGAAGATCGTGGGGATGAGTTTGAAGCCCATGCCTGCCAGGATTGTCAAAGCGAGAACGATGGCGGGAACCACCAGCTTGGTCTTCAGGCACCAACGCAGAAGCGCCTCGTATGGTGAATAGAGCTTCTGGAAAAGGCACCCGACGAACGTCTCCTTTTTCAGAGGCTTGAGGAAGTAGTAGCAAAAAATTGGGATGATGGTGATGGAGAGCAGCCACGAACAGAGCAGTGTCATCGAGACGACTGCGAAGAGGCTGAAGGTAAATTCGCTCGCGGTTCCGGGTGCCAGGGCGACCGTTGAAAAGGCTGCGATGGTAGTCGCGCTGGAGGCAAGGAGAGGAATCGTCAGGCTAGCGACCGCCTCGGTGCAGGCAGTGTAGCGGTCATCGCCATTGCTGAGGCGGACGAGGATTTGCTCGCTGACGACGACGGCATTATCGACCAAGAGCCCCAGAGCGATGATGAGGGCTGCGATAGACATCATTTCCAACTGCACGCCCATCGCAGGCATGAAGGAGAAGCAGAAAAGGATGGCGGAAGGAACAAGCACGCCGACCACAAGAGAAAGCCGTAAGCCTGCGAAAAGTAGCATCACCAGCACCACGAAAAAGAACGCCTGCCCGAGATTTACTAGAAAACTACTGATTGACGCGCTGACATATTCTGGCTGGAAGAAGATGCTTTCTACCTCCACGCCTATGGGGAAAGTTTGCACAGTTTTGACAATCTCCGCGTTGATGAGGTCACCGATATCCGTGACAACACCGCCTTTGACCATGGACACAGCCATGGTGATGACCCGCTCGCCATCGACGTGTGCGAGGCTGGTATCGGGATCCTTGTAGCCGCGTGTGACGGTAGCGAAGTCCTCTAGCTTCACTGTTGTTTCGCCGTCGATTGTTCCGAAACGCAACGCCTTGATCTCATCCAGGCTGCCGAATTCGCCCTTAGTGGTGATCGTGACGCGATCCTTGCTAATAAGGACGTTTCCGCTTGAAGCGATCGTATTCTGTGCGGCGATCTGTGCGGATATTCCACTAGGTGTGAAACCGTAGGAGGCGAGCTCGCTACTGGAGAACTCGATGAAAATATTCTCTTCGCGAACGCCGTGAAATTGCACCCTGGCCACTCCTTCGATGGCTAGCAGATTATCTTCGAGAATCTCACCGTAGTCGAGTAGCTCCTTGTTGGTGTAGCCGTTCCCCACGATCGCATAGATGTAGGGAAAAATATCAGCGAAATCCTCATCATGGACCGAGGGGGTCTTGGCTCCATCCGGCAGCTTGGTTTTGGTAACCTTGTTGCGCATTCTTTGCCAGATGGGCCGTAGATCGTAGTAGTTGTCTTTGAGCTCCACTGACAAAATGGAGAGCCCGTTTTTGGAAGTGGATTTGATCTCTTTGACCTCGGCCATTTGCCTGAGGCTTTTCTCGAGAGGTTCGGAAACCTCCTGTTCCACTTGGATAGGTGTGCGCCCTGGATAGGAGGTGATAACCTGTGCGTTCCTGATGGTGAATTCCGGATATTCCAGGCGGCCGATCGTGAGGAACGTCTGGAAACCAACCAGTAACAGTAGGGTATACAGGATCAGGCTGGTGCGGTTGTTCCGCAGGGTGATCTTTGCGAGGTTCATGCGGCTGGGCTTAGAGTGACGACCATTCCTTCGGTGATCAGGTTGACCCCGCGGGTGACGACTTTCTCCCCGGGTTTGAGTCCACTGAGGATATCGATCTCTCCATTCTCACGGATGTTCCCGATAGTGACGTTGCGCTTGGTTACGGTAGTGATGCTACCTTCCTTCACGATCCAGACATAGTTTTCCCCGTCCGCCCCGCCGCTTACGGCCGCGGCATCGATACGGATGGTTTCTGCTTCCTTGTCTTGGAATTTTAGCTCTGCCTCGGCGTTCATCCCCCCGAGAAAGCCTTCGGTCGTTTCTTCTAGTAGGAGGGAAATATCGTAGGTGCCGTTGCTGGTGACCTGTGGGTAGATGCGCTCGACCGTGGCCGAAAGCCCGTCTTCAGTGAGGCTGTTGACGAAGACTTTTCCTTTCATCCCGAGTTTGACTTTTCCGATGAGGTCTGCAGGAACCCCGACATGGGCTTTCATAGCGCCATTTCCGCGTATGCTCATGACTTCGGTTCCGGCGGAGACGACGTTCTGCTCGTCCACCTTGACGGATTCGATCACGCCATCGTAGGGCATGAGCAGTGTGCCGTCTTTGACGCTTTTCCTGGCGACTTCGGCGGATGCCGTAGCGATGCTTTGGGCGGCAATGGCGTTGTCTAGGTCTGCCTTGCTGGCGTTTTCTGTTTCGTAGAGCTGCTGGATTCTTTTAAGCTCTTCGACTGCCTGGACTTCTCCAGCCTCGGCGCGGCGGAGTTCGGATTCGAGATTCGCAACATCGAGGCGGGCGAGCATTTCGCCTTTTACATAGCTACGGCCTTCCTTGGCGATGATCTGTGTGATACGCCCGGAGACTTCGAATCCTAGGCTGGTGGAGTCTGCTGACTTGAGGACTCCAGTGAAGGTGCGGGTGTCTTGACCGGAGGGTTCTAAGACGGTCTGGACGATGACGGGTCTGACTTTTGCGGCGACGACAGGATCGTCTTTACCGCAGCCCACCATGACGAATGGAGCGATCAGAATGAGGGTTAGGAAATGGATATTCATTGCTGTTCCTTGGTGATGTGTTCGATGTGGAGTGATCCGGTTTGGAGATAGCTGCGCAGCATACGTGTCCAGGCTGCTTTTTCCTCGGGAGTGCTGGAAAATTCAAACCAAGCCATGGAGCGCTGGATCCCGATGGTGTCTGAGAGGAAGGCGTATTTCGCAGAAGCGGCGCTGCGGCGGCGGTTGATCAGATCGGTCTGCGCATCGAGGAGATCGAGGATGGAGGTGGCTCCGCGAGTGTATTTTTCCTGGACGGACTCGTAATATTTCTCAGAGGCGTTCTGGGCGTCGCGGGTAAGGCGAACGGCGGGATGACTGGCGGCGGATTGGTAGGCGTTGGTCAGGGCGCTTTGCTCGATGAGGTAGATGGCGTTGTCGCGCTGGGCTTCGAGTTGGCGAATTACTGCGGCTATTCGTTGCTGCTCAGTTCTGCGGAGGCCACCTTCGCTGAGCGGTATTCTGAAACCGATACCGACAGTCCATTCGCTCTGTCCATCGTAGTTCTGGGAGGTCTCTGTGATGAAACGATTGAAGCTGGCTGTAAGAGATACCTCTGGGTGGAAGTTTCTGCGTCCGCGTTCCTTGAAAAGGATTCCCTGGCTGGCGAGACTCTTGTCGAAGGCGGAAATTTCTGGGGCGCGCCAGAGGGACATTTCCTTGATGAATCCGATGTATTTTTCGAACATGTCTAAGTTGTTAATGAGAGGACGTAGCTCTTCATCCATGAAGTAGACGTCCTTCTCGCCAAGCCCGATATCCTTGAGTCTGTAGTTTGTGCCCGCGCGTATACCTAGGGCTACATTGAGGGCGAAACGGGCGTTTTTCCGGGTTGCGTCCCTCTGGATGAGATTGGATTTCGCATCGGCGTAGGAAGAGAGCCAGCGGAAAATTTCGGAGGGCTCGGCGGCGCCGATATCCCGGCGTGTCTTGGCTAGGTTGAGATTCTGCCCAGCGAGAGAGAGGTTTTCCTTTTCAATTTCGTAGAGCGCATCAGCGAGGAGGCAATCGAGGTAGGCGTTGCCCGTTTCTTGCATGCTGTCGAGGTGAACGGATTCCAAATCGAAGGTGGAGGCGGCTTCGTCCTGAGCCTTTGCGCGGATCTGGCTGGTGAGCCTGTCGCTGTAAAGAAGCTGAGAGACTTCGGCACCGATCAGGAGAGAGTCGGTATTAGCCTCCGTTGCGCGGTTAATTCGGTCGGCCACACCGCTTTTCCTAGCGGATCCTGTGATGGAGAGCTGGGGAAAGCGTTGAGTTTTGAGGTTCTTTGCCTCCCAATATGTCGCGGAGAGGCGTGCTTTTGCGAGACGGATGCTGGCGTTGTTCTCAGCAGACAATTTCATGGCCTGATCTATGGATAGGGAGGCATCGAATTGTTGGATGGTTTCTAAATCGATTAGCTCGGCAGAGAGAAGGGTTTCGTAATCGGGAGACCAGCCTATGACTTCCGCCGTCTTCATGTTGATCCTGAGGGTGTCGTTACTACGGAGGACGACGGGGAGGAGGGTGGTCGAAATGCCAGAGAATATCTGGTGGAGGTTGGTTGCACAGCGGCGGTGAAGGGCAAGGCTACTATCGGGCGAAAGGCTGGCGAGTGCGCCTGCTTTCACGTCTACTTCGCCAAGCATGGACATGGAGATAACTCCGCGCTGATTGAGGCCGGAGAGGAGTTTTCCCCGTTCTCCGAGCTTGTAGCCGTTTATGATCGAGATATAAACCGCTTTCGCAGAGGAGGGCAGATTCGCGAGCGCACCTGAGGCGGTTGTGGTGGCCGGGATGACTACGATGTCGATTCCAAGTTGTTTCTCCACTGCCGGGATACGCTCGGAGAACTCCTCTGCTAGGCGCTCGATAGCGAGACTGTCAATGATGGCATATAGCTTCTTCTTTCCGGAAATGCGGGAGAGCTCGGCAAGATCCGACTGGACGCGCCTTGCTTCGAGGACAAATGTAAAATTTGGAATCGTTGAAGTGCCGTTTTCAGAAATGGATTCGTTGTTGAGTTTGGAGAACTCGACTGCTCCGGCAACAACGGGTTTCGTGCGGAGGGCTGCGGGAAGATTCTCTGCAATATAGGATGAAACGACGCCAGCGGTATAGACGACGTCGATCGCGGGATCTTTGATTGCCTGCAGGAGCTTTACGCGAATGGCATCGCCGTCACCCAGCGCGTTGAAGCGGTCGACGGTTTCGAAACGGTAGCGATCCGAGGCCAGGATTTTGAGTTCTTCTTCGATACCGACGATCAGGGAATCGAAATGGGCGGAATCAGAATCACGGACGATCGCTATGCGTTTGATTTCCTGGGCGCGTAGGTTTAGGAAACTAAAACAGAGAGCAGCCAATAATATCCACGCGATTCGTCTGTCTGGTTTGATAGTGATCATGGGTCTACGGGTGGGTAATAATATCGGCCTGCCGATGGCTGGGTTGTTAGCAGGCTTTCCGCCAAGAAATCGTCAGTCAAAACGAATCAAGCCAAAATGCCCGTAGCATGCCAAGGATCTTCGGCTGTAAATCTATCCCGTTTCTAGTTTTTTCATGTACTCAAAGGAGTGCTGGGGTCGGAGCATCATCTGATTGCGAAGGTGAGGTTAGCTGATCTGTTTTTCGTGTGGAAACAACGAACCAACCAGGCGGTGTTCAACCGGATCGGGATGAAGCATGTTGACTTCGTGGTGTGCGATGCGAGTCACGGCACAGCAAAGGCGAAGGAATATGATGCTTTTGTGGATCAGGTTTTCGCCGCGGCGTAACTACCGTTGCTGCGAGTTCAAGCGGCGCGAGGGTATGTGCCGGGGGAGATCGCGGAGGTGGTGCGGGGGCGCGATGGCAGGGGAAGTTATGCCACGGTGCGGCTATGAGGCGTGTGCTTCGCGGATTCACGGTTTTTCGCTAACTCTAAGGGTCGTTCATTTTCAAGGGCAGGCTGGGGATGTGGCTTGGGTTGCTGGGCGGCCATAGGGCACGGCCCTCCTTGGGCTCAGCCTCTGATGAATTGCGCTGATAACGCCTTCAACTGCGAACCCTGATCGGCATGCTTTGCAAGCCAATTGAAGTGGTAAGCTTATACTGTCGGCTAATTGGTTAGACGGGGTGGAAAGCGGTTGCAGGAATCGTCCTGGGTGTTTTAGGATGAAGCGTGCCTGATGCGGAAGAGAACCCCTTTGTTGCGAAAATGACTGCGGACGGAGAGTTCCTTCGCTCCGCTTTCCAGGCCATGCTAAAAGCGAGGATACTGGAAAATAAGCTCTCCAGCCTATACAAGGCCGGGAAAATCGTCGGTGGCGTGTATCTGGGAAGGGGACAGGAAGCGATCAGTGCCTCCCTGGGAACATCCCTTATTCAGGGCAAGGATTGCTTTGCCCCGTTGATACGGGATCAGGCGGGACGGACTGCTTTTGGCGAACCGTTGATCGACTGCACGCGGACATACCTCGGTTCGGTCGAAGGGCCGATGAAGGGGCGCGACGGAAATATTCACCGCGGTCGCCCTGAAATGGGAATGCCCGCCATGATTTCCCATCTCGGAGCGCAAGTGCCTCTGATCGCTGGAATGCTATTTGCGAAACGACTTAAAGGGACGCTGGCTGGATGTGTCGGTGCGACTTCTGTCGGTGATGGTGCTACTTCCACGGGAGCTTTTCACGAAGGACTAAACCTTGCTGCGGTTGAAAAACTGCCAATGGTCGTGGTGGTCGCGAACAACCAGTTCGCTTACTCAACTCCGAACAGCCGCCAATTCGCATGCGCGGATCTGGTCGAGCGCGCGAAGGGCTACGGTATTGGTGGTTTTTCCGTAGATGGAACCGATTTTATGGCATGCGCTTCTGTCGTCGGCGAGGCGGTGCGGCTTGCCCGTGAAGGCGGTGGCCCGCAAATGATCGTGGCGCATTTGCTCAGGCTGGGGGGACACGGTGAGCACGATGATGGCTCCTACGTTCCGGAAGCAGCACGCAGCGGTCACTACGGGCGCGACTGTATCGAGGTCGCCATGCGCCAGCTTGTCGAAAACGGATTTGCCACTGCTGATGAAATCCTCGCTTGGCAGGATGAGACCGCCGAAGATGTCCAGAAGGCAGTCGCACAGGCGCAACAAGAGCCATCGCCCGATCCGTATCGGGAAAATTGGACGGCGCTTTCAACCGAATTTCCAATATCAACAACGTGAGTGTAACCTATATCGATGCGATCCGTGAGGCTCAGGAGACGTTGCTCCGTGAGGATGAAAGGGTGTTTCTCTACGGCCAGGATATCTCGAGCTTTGGCGGTGCGTTCAAGGCGACCAAAGGGCTTGCGGAAGCTTTTCCCAATCGTGTATTCGACTGCCCTATTTCCGAGGATGCGATGATCGGTCTGGCGGTTGGTTCTGCCATCGAGGGAATGCGGCCGATTATCGAGATGCAGTTCGCTGACTTTTCCTCCATCGCTTTCAACCAGATCGTAAACCAGGCGGCGACGCATTTTTACCGCACTGGCATGCCGATCCCGATTACCGTGCGTCTTCCTTCCGGTGGCACTCCAGGATCCGGCCCTTTCCACAGTCAGAGCATGGAGGGGATCTACGCCCAGTATCCGGGCTTGGTTGTCGTGACTCCTGCGACGGTCTCCGACGCCTACCACATGCTCATCGATTCGGTGAAACTCGATGATCCGGTTCTCTACTGCGAGCACAAGTTCCTCTACCGCTGGCTCAAGTCGAAAAAAATCAACGGTGACTATCTCCCAATCGGGCAAGCAAGGATCGCTAGGCCGGGGAAACACGCAACTGTCGTAACCTATAGTGCGATGGTGCACGAGGCGGTGCGCGCAGCAGACCGTTTGCAGGCGGATGGCTACGAGATCGAAGTCGTGGATCTTCGTTCAGTGAAACCTCTGGATCTTGATACCGTCCTTGCCTCTGTGGCACGGACCGGAAGATTGCTCGCACTCGGTGAGGCTTTTCCATGGGGCGGTGTGACGGCTGAGGTCGTTGCGAAAGTCACCGAGGAAGGTTTCCACTTGCTGGATGCTCCTCCGCAGCGACTCAACGCGCGGGATACTCCCGTCCCTTACCACCCCAAGCTCTGGGCTGCGCATCGACCTACTCCAGAATCGATTTGTGAAGCTTTGAGAAAACTACTATCCTTTTAGTAACTAAGAAGTAACCAAGACCATGCCTATCGTTCCAATTTTGATGCCACAGCTCGGAGAATCCATCGCCGAGGCAACGGTCATCCGCCTTGATATCGCGCTCGGGGATTCCGTGAAAACGGATCAGGAAATCATCGAGGTGGAAACCAACAAGGCGGTGATGGGCGTTACGACTCTGTGCGACGGTGTCGTTTCGGAAATCAGGGCGGTGGAAGGGGTTTCCTATTCCGTGGGATCGCTGCTGGGTTTTCTGGAGGTGACCGAGGAGGAGGTTACCAGGACAGGTGTCGATACGACTGAGTCCCTTGAGGCGAAAAAGGATCCCCAGCCAGATCAGAAGAATGACGAGGAAGAGAATCTCCACTTCGCCCTCGACGGCGATTCCTATGAAGAGGATCCGAGTATCATTCCGAGCGTGAAAGGCCTGCCAGTGCCTACCGGCGTGATGGGTGCCCATTACATTTCCCCGAGAATGCGTGCACGCATGAACGACATGGGACTGCGTGAGGCAGATATTTCAGCCATCGTCGGAACAGGTGCAGGCGGACGTGTCACCGTCGAAGACCTTGAGCGGTTCCTCGACTATCTTGACGAGTGGCCAAGCGTCGCGGCATCACCGATGCGCATGGCGGTAGCCGATGCGATGCGACGGAGCTGGACTAGACCTCTCGCGACGGTCGGCCTGCCCGTTTTACTTGACCGAGCACTCGATCACCGCCGCTCCCAAAATCCGAAGCCCGGCCTGACCCTTTACCTTCTCCGCGCTCTCGCCCTCGCCCTCGCCGAGCAACCGATGACAGCAGGTTATCTGATCGGTGAAAAAGTGGTTCATCCCCGCTCCTTCGACATCGGTGTCGCGGTGCAGGTAGAGGATGGAGTGGTGGTTCCGACAGTTCGGAAAGTGGATCAAAAATCGTTGAGTGAGCTTGTCGCTGATTACGACGATCTTGTTGATCGCGCGCGTCGCCGTAGGCTTACCGAGGAGGATTCCAGCGGAGGGATCGCCACCGTTACCAATTTCGGAACGTTCGGGCTTACCACCGGAACACCCATCCCACTGCCAAATGAAACCCTTATCCTCGGGATAGGGGCAGGAAAAAAGAAGCCGGTCTGGAGCGATCAAGTGGAGGCTTTCCTCCCCGCCACAGAAGCCCAACTGCTACTGACTTTCGACCATCGCGTGGTCGATGGCGGTGGTGCAGGGGTTCTGTTAAAACGTGTTGCAGCACTCCTTCAGCAGCCCGAGAGTCTATAACGACTTGTTATTGTGGACGCTGATACAGATAAACCCGATAAGGTGGATATCCCGAAAAAGGCGATCTACCGCCTTTCGATCTACCACCGTTGTTTGCAGAAGCTGAAGGCTACGGATCAGGAGACGGTCAGTTCTACCACGCTTGCCAAAGCTGCTGGAGTCACCCCCTCCCAACTGCGGAGGGATCTGGGCTATTTCGGCCAGTTCGGCACCCGCGGCCTAGGATATCCAGTGGACAATCTTATCACGACGATACGCGAGGCATTGGGACGCGAGCAACTGCAACCTGTAGTTCTCGTTGGCGCGGGGAATCTCGGCTCTGCGCTCCTTCGTTACCAGGGTTTCCAGAAAGGCGGCTTTGATGTCATTGCTGCCTTCGATGCGAGACCCGAAGAGGCGCGCGCCAAGGAACTCGAAATACCGGTGCATGATGTTTCCATGATGGCAAAATTCATTTTCGAGAACGAAGTAAAACTGGCCATACTCTGCGTGCCCGTCGGATTTGCTCAGGAGGTTGCGAATTGCCTGGTCGCTTATGGTATCCAAGGGATTCTGAACTTTTCAACGATCATGCTGGAGGTGCCTTCCGACGTGACCGTGAACAACGTGGATCTGGCTATGGAGCTGGAGCATCTCGGATATTTCATCAGATGATTCCCGAAAAGGAATATCTCCCTAAGAAGGAAGGTGGTGTGCGCGTTGCTGAAGGTAGCAGAGATGAAATGTCCGTAATACCGATGCAACCGCAGGAATTCGAGGAGTTCATCGAGCAAGCGGTGAACGACCACGAATCTGCCCTGACTGGCTATGCAAGAACCTACCTACATGACTTGGAACGATCGCGCGATGTCGTGCAGGATACATTCATCCGCCTGTGCAAGCAGGATCCGGAGAAGGTGCGTAAATATCTTAAGACATGGCTGTTTACTGTCTGCCGGAACCGTTGTCTCGATGTCATCCGGAAGGACAAGCGAGTCGAGCCTCTCGACGAAATTCGTTGGCAAAAAGTCGCTGGGACGGAATCGGCTCCAGATGAACAGGCTGAATATGACGAGGCCGTTGCCGACGTCATGCGTTTCATGGACAGGCTTTCAAAAAACCAGAAGGAGGTCATTTTGTTGAAATTCCAACAAGGGATGAGCTACGGGGAGATCAGCGATGTCACGGGGCTTACGTCCGGAAATATCGGTTTCCTAATCCACACGGGATTGAAGCGGTTACGGGAAATGATGCCGGGAAAAGTGAAAATTTGATATGAAACTTCATCAGGAAGATCCAAGACTGACCGCATATTTGCTGGGTGAACTTTCGCCGAAGGAAGCCGAGGCGGTCGAGAGCGCGACAGCGACCGATGAAGCTTTGCGTGCCGTTCTTGGGGGCACGAGTCGTATGTGTACGGATCTGAAGGCGTTGCTGGATAGTGACGACGGAGACCACCTCCTTCCAAAGCATCGCGAGAACATCCGCAAGGCATCGAAAGTTGCGGCGCGCCAAGGGAAAATTGAACTGCTCAAGTCGCATCGCCAGGCTCGTAAAGTTTGGCAAATCCCGTTGGCAGCAGCAGCAGTCATCGGTGGTGGTGTTTTTCTGCTGACCTTAATTTCATCTCCGAAACGAGGTGGCACCAAGCCGGTGGCAACGAAAACGAATACCCCGAATTCCGATAATACTGGAATCGAGGCCGTACCTAGTGATGGCAACGTGATGCGACTTCCACTAGACGCTGGTAAACGTAGCCTTTCCCTTATTACCAATGCTGTGCGCATCGATGACAGAATGCCCACACAGCAAGATGTGAGGATCGAGGAACTCCTTAATGCGTTCCCATTGAAAGCCAAGGGTACCGCTGCACTATGGAAGGGATGTTCTCTCGCCGCTGAGATCCTACCGTGCCCGTGGCGCCCGTCTGGAAACCTCATTTTCGTATCCCTCCAAGGTGCCAAGGATGAGGATAGGAAACTTTCCATCGAACTCCAAACTGACGGGAATTCAATATCCAATCATAGACTCTTAGGTTACTCGATCGGGGCGGGTAATATGAACGTTGCTCCTGCTGTAACGACGATTCCTGCAGGAGAATCGGTCGTGCTCGTAATCGAAGCAGTAGCGAATGGAAAGGGACTGGGCACGCTTACATGGACTATTGATGGCGCCGGTGCTCCACCTGTGGAGCTCGTTTTTTATCCCGAGAAAGAGCCTTCAGATGACGCAAGCTTCGCCACGCTGATCTGCGGATTTGGTCTTTGGCTTAGAGGGGAGGGGAAACCTACGATCGATGATCTGCTAGTGCTTGCGCTAGCACGCGAGGCAGCTGCGGAAAATCTCGTGGCCGACCGCTACGATTTTATCACTCTCGTCGACCAGGCAGTGAAGCTTTCCGAGTAGTAGTTACGGAACCCGATTTACTTTGATCTTATCCTTAGTGAAGCGGACTACGACCTGGTAGCCCCTGCCCAATCTCGACGTTCCAAGCATCACTGTGCCGCCGTGTTCCAGATCCCAGAGATGGCTGGCCAACATTTGTCCGTCTTCAAGGACGTTGGCATTGGGGATGCCCGTTTTTTGCTTCGGATTGCCATGCAGGGAGATAATCAATGGGATACATTCTTCCCAGCATGGCTTGAGGATTCCCACATATTCTCCGGACGTTTTGTTTTCCGTTTGCAAAGTGACTTCATGGAGAAGGCCTGCTTGGCTCCAATCGAAAAACAGGAAGCAGTAAAGTCCGCCAATCGAAACCTTAGTCCGATAAATCCCGTTCAGACCCGTGCGGCCTAGGAAAACCCCAGGCACTCCACTTTCCACAACCTTGCTGGCCTTTAGCTTTTTACTCACGGTCTCGCGGCTGTCTCCGAATTTCAATGTATCGAACATCGCATCCGCATCTGGCATTACCTCGCCACCGTTTCCTATCGGATGCTTGAGGTTCAGCCAGCGACGGTCGTTTTCATGAAGCTTCTCTAGATTGAAGGTGAGTTTTTTCCCGTCTTCGCGGATCAGTGTAACGTTGTTTTCCTCGCGGCTTACGAGTTCGGCTTTAAAATGCTTAGTTCCATCCGCATTTGTCCATGTTCGGGTTTCACCGGCACCAAGAAAGGTGGAAAGGGAGAGGAGCAGTGATAGAGTGCAGATCTTGTGCATGGAATTCCGGGTGAAGATTGGGTCTGGAAGGTGGAAAAGTCGCTCCTAGCTACTGATTCGATTAAAAGAGGCAGGCTCTTTCAGTTATCCCGCTTTGCCTTGAAACTTATCGCTTCATACGCTAACAAATAGAGCAAGCGAAGTCTGATTATCAAAAATGCCAGATTATTTCCAACGATTCACGGCTATTTCCGTCATAAGCGCTTTGTCCTTTTGCGGTTATGTGAATGGTCAATCCCAGCGGGAAGGAGCTCCCAGGGTGGTGATCCCAACAGGTAGTCGTCGAGTGAGGCAGGTTGCCCCGTCCTCACGAATTCTCTATCAGTGGAAAACCCACATCACTGCCACCATCTTTTGGTGCGGGGAACAACCCACCGAACGGAACCCTACACCGAACTGCAAGTCTTCATGGGATACGGAATGGGCGATCAACTTCGGAGGCTATGACGATCCGAATCCAGCCAAACGCATTGCCAACCACACTACTGGTGATTTCCGTCCCAAAGGATTTATCCCGAAGCTGAACCCGTTTTACATCGCTCTCCCATACAACGATGTGAAGGTGTGGGGAGCTCACAAACCCGAAGCTCCGAGGGTGATTCCGTGGTTCAGTCGTATGCGTCCGGAGCCGGGTATGACGGTCTTGAAAGGCCGGTGGATCCAGATTTATTACGAAAAGCGCAGCTGCTATGCACAGTGGGAAGATTGCGGCCCATGGGTGACTAACGACTGGGAGTATGTCTTTGGAAATAAACGTCCGAAAGCTACCCAGAACGGATCTGCAGGAATCGACCTTTCTCCTTCTATCCGGGATTATCTGGGTGTGAGTTCGGGAAAAAAAGTTCATTGGCGCTTTGTCGAAGAAAGCCAGGTTCCCTACGGCCCCTGGAAGAAATACGGCACCAGCCAACCGGCTCCCATTGCGTCCGGCGGCAGACCTGCTCCAGTGAAGGACGGGGAAAGCATCGAAGCACAGAGGAAGTATCTAGAGTATCTCCGAAAACTCCGCGACGATCAGTTTTCGAAAAAGCCGCTTAGCGAGCTTTGACTGAGTTTTCTAGGTGACTGATTCCTGCTCGACTTTTCAAGTTCTTGGGGGAGTCTCTTTCTGATGACAATGAAAATGAAACTCACAGTGGCCGCATGTGCCATCATCTCCGGCTCTTTTTTTGCACACGCCGGAGGCGAAGGGTGGTCGCACGATTTTGCTGCTTCCTCGAAAAAGGCAGCCTCCGAAAAGAAAGATATGCTGGTGGATTTCACCGGGTCCGACTGGTGCGGCTGGTGTATCAAGCTCAACAAGGAGGTTTTCTCGCACGATGAATTTAAAGATGGAGTCAAAGACGGCTATGTGCTCGTGGAGGTGGATTACCCCAAGGACAAGTCCAAGCTTTCAAAAGAAACCATCGCCCAGAATGAGGGACTGAAAGGGAAGTATTCGGTTCGAGGCTATCCGACTATCCTGCTAATGGATGGCGAAGGGAAACCGTTTGCCAAAACAGGATATCGCCCTGGTGGACCTAGCGAGTATGTGACGCATCTCAAGGAGTTATCGGAAGTCAGAGCCGGGCGTGACAAAGCGTTCGCAGAAGCTGCAGAGGCGAAAGGTGTGGAGAAAGCGAAGCTTTTGGTTGGTGCTCTAAAAGCCATGTCACTGGATGATACCCTTCTGGCATCTTTCTATTCGGATAAGATCGATGAGATCAAAGCCGCCGATCCCGGTGATGAAAGTGGTTTCGTGAAGGGTATTGAGCAGAAGAAAAAGTATGCGAAGTTCCAGGATGGCCTCAATTCCCTGGCATCTGGTGGGAAATTCAAGGAAGCACTGGAGCTGGTAGAAACGACCGTTTCTTCCGGAGATTACGAAGGTGAGATGCTTCAGCAGGTCGTCATGATCAAGGGTATGGTTCACGCGCAACTTGAGGAGATGGACAAAGCTATGGAGGCACTCGATAAAGCGATTGCCATCGCTCCCGAAAGCCAGGCAAGCGCCCGGATCGCGAGTATCAAGGAACAAATCGCCAAGAAAATGGCGGAGGCAGAGAAGAAGGAAGATCGCTCTGGCGAATAGAGTGGAGCCTGCACTTCTGGCGATTTTCCAATCCTCCGCAAAGGGGTTGGATTTGTGATTTGTCGCTTCCGGAAAGGACGGAATTTCAGCTTTGAATTTTAGGTCTTCCTCGCTGTAGGCGAGATGCAACAACAGCATGGGGCTCTAGCCCCATGAACTACCCAAACCAAGCCCATGCGTGCTGAATGCACTCGGGAAATGCGCAACCATCCACCGTGCCTACAGCACGGGCATTGCCTGGAACATGGTTCATGGGGCTCAAGCCCCATGCTGTTGTTGCACCCTGCCTACAGCAGATTTTTCTTGGGAAGGGAACCGCGATTTAGAAATCGCGACTGCAACGGCTGCGGAGTTTCAGGGTGATTCGCCGGGCAGGTCGCGATTTCTAAATCGCGGTTCCCTTCCACTTGATGCGTCGACATTTCACAATTCTCTATGCGCGGCAGTATCGCCGTGGGTTTCAACCCACGGACATCGATTCCGGTCTGGCTCACGATGCGTAGTGACCCGCCAACCCTACCGGGAAACGGCGGGACGCCGGTTCCACGGTCTGTCGCGAGATGCGGTAGCTACAGGTTGTCTTTGCTGTTGCCTCTTTTCTTGGAGACTTTCTTGGCCGCTTTTTTCGCGGCTTTGGCTCTTTCCTTCTCCTTTTCTTCGGCTGCTTCATCGTCATCCATGGTGTGGGTGAGGATGAACTGGAGGTCGTCCATACCGAGGTTGGAAGCGAAGCCTTCGTCTCCGAGGACGTTGGTGACGAGCTGGGTCTTCTGATGCTGGAGGACACGGATCTTCTCCTCCACCGTTTCCCTTGTGAGCAGGCGGTAGGCGATGACTTTGTTCTTCTGGCCGATGCGGTGCGTCCGGTCGATCGCCTGGTTTTCTACGGCGGGGTTCCACCATGGATCGTAGAGGATGACGTAGGAGGCGGAGGTGAGGTTGAGGCCGGCACCACCCGCTTTCAGCGAGAGCATGAAGACGGAAGGATCTTTGGTCGTCTGGAATCGCTCGATCTCGCCTTTACGGTCCTTGGTTTGGCCGGTGAGGTAATGGAACGGACGTGCTTCGAGTTCGAGGCGTGCCTTGATGAGGTCGAGCATGGAAACGAACTGCGAGAAGACCAAAACCTTGTGGTTCTCCTCGTGGAGTTGATCCAAAAGGTAGAAGAGGGATTCCATTTTCGCGGATTCCTCTTTGAGGTATTTCGGATCGATGAGGCCGGGGTGGCAGCAGATCTGGCGGAGGCGCATGAGGCCTTGCAAGATTGCGAATGAATTCTTTTTGACCGCTTCATCGGAGTCGAGTCCGAGTAGGGCTTTCTGGATTCGTTTGAGTTCGTTTTTGTAGAGCTCAAGCTGCACTCCTTCCATTTTCGAATAGACCTCTTCCTCTGTCCGTGGCGGGAGATCCTGGGCAACCTGGAGTTTCGTCCGACGGAGCAGGAATGGGCGTAGGCGAGAGGCGAGGCGATTCTGGGAAAGGGGATCCTTCCGCTTGTCGAAGCGCTTCTTGAAGTAGGCACGGTTGCCTAGCACACCGGGCATGGCGAAGGCCATGAGCGACCACATGTCGAGCAGGCGGTTCTCGATAGGAGTACCTGTTAGGACAAGGCGGTTTTGAGAATCCAGCTCACGAGCGCACTTGGCAGCCTTCGAGTCAGGGTTCTTGATTTGCTGGCCTTCGTCGAGGATGGTGGTGAGCCATTTGATTTCGGCAAGTTCCTCGCCGCAGACGCGGAGCTGGGCATAGTTCAGAACGAGCATGTCGATGTTGTTCTGAATGTGCGAGACATCGATATCGTCGCGGTTCTTGAGAATCTTGACTCTGAGTTCCGGAGTGAATTTCTCCGCTTCGGAATACCAGACATCGAGAACGGATTTCGGGCAGACGATGAGCGCAGGTTTGTGTGGTCCTCCACTGTCTTTTTGGCGTTTGAAGAGCCAAAGGAGATAAGTCAGGGACTGGATGGTTTTTCCTAGTCCCATGTCGTCCGCTAGGATACCACCGAAGTTGTTTTCCGAGAGGTATGCGAGGAAATGGTAGCCATCGATCTGGTATGGACGAAGGGTGGCGTTGAGGCCATCCGGAAGCGGAGGTGTGACTTCGAGTTTGATGTCGTTCGCGCGATTTTTGATGCGCTCCCATGCCTTCGGATCGAAGACCTCTGCGGCCTTTGGATCGGCAAGCTGGAGGGCGTGCATGCGGTGGGTCTCGCCGGATAGATCGAATGGATCAAGCCCGAGGCGGGTGACTGCTTCGCGCTGATCCGCATCGAGTTTGATTTCCAAACGCATCCACGACCCATCATCCATACGGACGTAGCCACCGCGTGCGGCAACGAGTTGGCGGATCTGGGATTTGGAGAGATTGACTCCTTGCACATCGATGACAATGCGGAGATCGAACCAGTCGATGTCCTGTCCGACGACTTCGAAACGCACGGCGGCAGTGACAGGGTCATCGAGGATGGATTTCAGGCGAAGGTCGATATCTAACTCGATTTCAGGAGGCATGGAACGCACCCATTCGGCGAATTTTTCAGGGAACTGTTTCGTGATCCGGGATTTGAATGCTTCAAGTTTCTCGTCGTAAGCGAGGGACATTTCGTCGAGGATGGGAGGAACCGGATAGAGCGGCTCGCGGGCGAAACGGAGGAGTTGTTTGCCTTTGACCGGCTGCTGATCGACGAGTTCCCAGCCTTCCTTGGTGAGGCGCTCGGTGCGGCGGCCTTTTGTTTCGATAGCGGTGACGTCGATGACAAGGTGCTCGGTTTCTGCTGCGGTGAGTCCAGCTACGAGTTTGATCTCCAGCTTCGGCTTCAGCTCCAGATCGACGACTCGTTTCTTGAGTGACTCCGGAAGGCTGGCTCCGATTTTGCGGAGGAATTCTACGCCTTCAAGCGAGTCGATGACCTTCCTCGGAATGTGGTAGCGAGGCATGACCTCCGTGTTCTCAAGCCAGCGTGGCGGACCTGGGAAAACGGTTTCGTCGGACTGGTAGAGCTCCTTGCGACCGGGAAGCAGGCGGACGGAGTGGGAAACGTTTTCACCTGTGCCGGTGATGAGTTGAATTGCGAAGGAGTTCGGATCGTAAGCTTCGTCTTCGCAAGTCCAGGAAAGGGCTTCTTCGCAAACTTTGAACGGGCGGTCGTCGAGGTTAACGAGGTAGCCTTCGAGTGCAGGCTGCTGGAACACACGGTTCATAAAACGGCAGGATTCCTCTTGATCGAAGTCGAGTGTGGTATCGCCGTGTTTCCTGTAGAATGCGAGGTAGTGCTCCCAGAGTGTCTGCGAGGAGGCGTCCATGAGGAGGGCTCCTTCCTGATGGAGGGTGACCCATTTCTCGATATCATTTTTTTCGCGGAGCTGGATGTATTGGGCGTTGGGCCTGTCCTCGCGGATTTCCATGCGCGCTTCGTTGATTGTTGCGACAAGACGGAAGCTCACCGTCATTGGGGCGTCCTGCGGAGGGCGCTCGTTGACATGCTCGATGCGGTCATACCAAGCTGCGACTTCGCGCTCCTGCTCCCACTCGGCCATTTTCTTCTGCACCGATGCGAGGTCGGTGATGACCGTCATGAACTCAGGGTAGGGGAGTTTCTTTTTGTAAAATGCGTATGCCAGGAAGTTCCAGAACTCGAGGATGTCGCCGGGCGGCATTGGCCAAAGTTCGAGCGGCTCGTAGGTGGTGATTTCCCAGCGCGGGTTAATCCGGACCATGTCGTGGTCGTGGAGTTCGCCTTCGATCACGTAGCGGCGATAGCGCTTCTCGATTTTCGTGACGTATTCTGCTTCCTTATCATCGAGTTCACGGTCGAGTTTTTCTTCGATGATGTCGAGCACCGGGGTGTCGTCGAATTCGTTGGGGGACTCAGGAAGGTCCTCTCCACGGTGCATACGCTCCATCATGGTGGCGTATTGGCAGGCGCCGGATACTAGCTCGTCTTCGGCGGTGCATGAGCCGAACCAACGGTTGCCCTGGAGGCGAAGGGATGTGCGGTGTGTGCCGGTTTCATCCTCAACGCGGCCTTGGATGAAAAGATGGTTTCCGAAAATTTGAGTGACGGCTCCGTCTTTTTGAAGCATGTCGCCACGGCGGCGGGCATCTTCCGGGAAGGAATTGAGAAAATTGAGTGTAGCGCGATCCGGATTCATAGGCGTGGTGGAAAAAAACCGACGTATTAAAAGTCGGGAAAGCAGATTAGTGTCAGAATTCCGATTTGTGCAATAGGAAGTTTCAAAGGTCCTCCGATTTCATTGCCGGAACACGTTATCGAAAGAAAGCGCTTGATGGAGGCAAAGGCGGGGGCTTGGATGGAGGGCGTTAGCAATTCCTCCCCTATATGAGCCTCCGAAAGCAGTTGAATGACATTTTGCCCGCCCTTTTGCCTTCCAACCCGGCGGAGGCGATCAAGGGAACGGAATTGATCCGACTTTCTCGCCGTAGTCTCACGGGGAATTATTCGGACGCCTCGCTACGTTATCACTTTTCGATCATGTCGTGCGATCCCAGCTCGGCGATCGCGAAGGTGGAAAAAGGCCAGGGCTATTACCGCAGGAGCGAGCCGCTTCCCGCACTCTCTGGCGCGCAGGAGTTACTCGCATGGACGCAGGGCAGGCTGGACGACATCACCGGCGACGAGAACTCGGTGGACAGCGCGATGATGCGCATCCGGAAGTTCCGCGCGGTGGTCACTCGCTACTATGAAATCAACGGACGCTTCCCATTTGCCTTCCGTGATCCGTTTTCAACGAACTCTCCGCTGGGCAATCTTTGGAAATTCCCCGAGCTGGTGCTGGTCGATTGGGAAACCGACGGCTCGCCGGATGAGGAAATGTCTCTTGATGGAGGCATGCTCGCTCTAAAGCAACGTTTGGGCATCGCGCCTTTTCGTCTGCATTCAGCACGGCTTAGGCTTTCTCCTTCGCTTCTCACTTATCGTGAAGATTTTTTCCAAACCCTCTCCGTCTCTATGTGGGCGCAGGGTGGGGAACTAATTTACGCCGGTCCTGTGGAAGACGAGGCTCTCGCCGACGGTTTACGGAAACTCAGTGCTGCGTTTGGCGTAGGCGTTACTTCCTTCGGCATGACCGCTGAGGTTCTCGACGACCTTCCGCGCCCTGCAAATATTCTCAACGCCCATCCGAAGGAAACCGAGGCCATTATGGCTAAGCTGGACATTCACCGAATCGCTGCCGTGCAATCTAGGCCGCACCTCGATTGGGCTTCACTGAGCTCCATGCGCTCGGAGTCCGAAGAGGCGAATAAGCTCGTTTCTTGGCTCACCCGCTGCATCGAGGAAAGGCGCGCGGAGCCGTTTAAGCACGAGTAAGCTACAGGACAGGAGAGTTCACCGCGAATGGAGGCCAATTTTCGCGAATTTTCGCGAAAAAAGACTGCCGAATATGCCAGTGGTTCAATTTATCGTTCATGATTATGGATTCGCGTCCATTCGCGTTGAAAAGTTCTTTTGTTCCTCGGATAAGGTAAAGGAAACGTAAATTCCGCCCCAGATGGTGAGAAAACTGCTGGAGTTAGGGCGTAAGTCTGTCAGAGTTCCTTAACTCTTAGATGCGTGCCACACGTCGAATCGAACGATGACCCAAACTCCACCCGATCCACAGAACTCGATCCCGGAAGGGTTGCGCAATCAACTTGAGGCATTCCGTAAGCAGCTTTGGCGTCGAAAAGTGGTCGAGGCTGCCGCCGCGGGTCTCATTGGATTGCTGCTTTCTTTCCTGCTGATTTTCGGTCTCGACCGTATCTGGCAAACACCCGACTGGGCTCGTTTGGCGATACTCCTTGGAGGTGTTTCGCTGTTTGCTGGTTTCGCTCCTTATTGGCTTCACCGCTGGGTATGGGGACATCGCCGTGAAGGGCAACTCGCCCGGTTGATTTCGAAACGTTTCCCGGGACTGGGCGATCGCTTGCTCGGGGTAATCGAATTACAGGGTCAGTTTGAGGATGATGAATCACTCTCGCCACGGCTCCGCGCCGCCGCCATGGAGGTGGTTGCTGCAGAGGCTGGTAAACGTGATCTGGAAACGGCACTTCCCGCACCACGTCACCGGAAGTGGGCGCTGGCGGCCATTCTTCTTATGGGTCTCACGACGGGTGCATTTACGGTCGCGCCAAAAGCCGGTCTAAACGCCCTCGAGCGCTGGATCATGCCATTTTCTGACGTGGAGCGCTACACCTTCACGCAGCTTGATAAGCCGTTGGGCTACATCGCCGTTCCTTACGGGGAGGCTTTTGATGTCACGCTAACCCTTTCCTCGGAATCTGAAAGTGAGCCGGAAACCGCCAACGCACGCTATGGGCTACAGCCGGAAATCCAGGCAACGCTCCGGAATGGAAAATACGAGTTTACTTTCCCCGGTCAGCAAGATGCAGGAACCGTAACGTTCAATATCGGGGATCTGCGCCACAAGCTCATGGTCGAGCCAATGCAACGTCCGGTCGTTCTCGCTACCCGTGTGCTCGTAAAATCGCCGGAATACATGGGTATCCCCGAACGAAGTGTCGATCTCGGTATAGGTGAAATTAGTGCGGTCGAAGGCAGCGAACTTGTCTTTGAAATGGACACCAGCCGCCCATTAAACTCCGGGAAATACGGCCCTACTGCGATTTTAGGTGAAACTGCGGAAATGCTTACTGCTATCGAAAAATTCAAGCCTTCCGAGGACAGTCTTATGATCTCCGGTCGCACCGCCCGAACCGGAACTATCCGCGTTGGCCTGTTTCCTTTCGATATCCCATTCGCTTGGAAAGACGAGTTCGGCTTGACTGGTGGGGAAGACCACAAACTCCGCGTGGATGCCGTGCCGGATACACACCCTGTTGCTTACACCCAGGGGCTGGAGCGCCAGACGGCAATTCTTCCTGAGGAAACTTTGGATTTCGATATTCTCGGCGAAGATGATTTCGGACTAAAACAATCCGGAGTCGAATGGGAAAGCTTCGGGACAACTCCGGGGGAAGATGCCGCAACCAAGGGCGAACTCATTGTTGCTCGTGGTGGCCCTGAAGAAAGACGTTTGATGCATCCTGTGGCGTTCTCTCCAGCCGCTTTTGGAATCGGTCCGCAGAAGCTCATGCTACGCGCATTCGCCGAAGACTATTTTCCCGGCAGGGGCCGCGTTTATTCCGAGCCGGTTCTCATTTACATCCTGAGCCGCGAAGAGCACGCCCAGCTTTTAAAAACACAGTTCGATCGCACAATTAGTGAACTGGAAGACCTTTCCCGTAAGGAACTGAACCTCCTCGATGAGAACCAGCGCCTCGAAAAACTCGAAGGGGAGGAACTCCAGAAGGAGGAAAACCAGAAACGGGTCGATGCCCAGGAGCAGGCTGAGTCGGAGAACACCCAGCGCATGGAAGAACTAACCAAGCGCATGGAAGATGTCATGAAAGGCGCGACTCGCAACGGTGAAATCGACAAAGAAACGCTCAAGAAAATGGCGAAAGCATTGAAGTCGATGCAGGAGCTTTCGGAGGAGGACATGCCAGAGGTTCGGGATGAACTCCGCGAGGCTCAGGAACCTTCCAACACCGAGGAGAAGACCAAAGAAGATATCGAAAAGGCTGTCGAGAAACAGAAGGAAGTAGTCGAGAAAATCAAGAAGGCTGTTGAGCAGGCAAATGATGCAAATAAGCGTTTTGAAGCCAGCACCTTTGTCAGCCGTCTCAAAAAGGCCTCTTCAGAGGAAAACGGCATCGCGACCGACCTAATTTCCAGATTCTCCAGCATCCTTGGAATCCGGCAGGAGCAGGTGGATCCAAGTGATCAGCGAAAACTTGTAGAAACCACCCGCCAGCAAATGCAAACAGCTGCTGACGTCCGTTGGATCCAAGAAGATCTCGGCCACTATCACGCCCGAACCAAGGATGAGGCCTTCATGAAAGTCCTCGAGCAAATGCGCGAATCAAATATCGACCTTGGACTCGAAGATGTCCGGACGAAGGTTCAGAAAAATCATTCTTTCCAAGCTACAGAAGGAGCGAAAGAATGGGCGGGGAAACTCAGCGAATGGGCAAAGCTTCTCGGCGATGAACTCGAAAAAGGAGCTGAAGGCGGCGGCGGAGGAGAAGGCGGCGGTCAAAGTCCTGAAGATGAGGATTTCGAATTCATGCTCCGCGTCATGAAAATGATCCAGACCGAGCAGGATCTCCGCGCAAGAACCCGTGTCCTTGAACAATTGAAACGCGATGCCGGTGCATCTGCAAAAAACTAAGCCATGAAAGCGTTTTCCATAATTCCTATCCTTCCGCTCATTCTCACGACGGCATTGCCAGCTGCTGAAGAGGAAGCACCGGATAAAATGTCCATGCTAGAAACGCACGCGGTGGGTTCGGAAAAACTTGCCGATGAGCAGGACGAGCTTTCTGCGGACGTGCAACAACTTGTTATTGAGCAGACCATTCCACAGGTGATCCAACTCCTTTCCGAAGTCGAGGGGATCATGGATGAAACGACAGATTATCTCGCTGAGAGTTCAACAGGCGGAACGACGATTGCTGCCCAAACCGAAATTATTGAGAAAATCCATGCTGCGGCAAAGGCAAAGCAGCAGAAAGGCGGCAAGGGCGAAGCGGGTAGCGCGATGATGGACATGATGGAGCGAATGATGGGGAAAAAGGAAGGCGAGGGTGAAGGTGAGGGTAAAGGTAAGAAACCGGGAGACAAAGCCGGCCAAGGCCAGACAGGCGAATCCGACGAGGCGAACACCCCGAACGGTGGCAATGCCGGAGGAAACGTCGAGGAGCGAACCGTCCCCAAAGCAGCCGGAACCGCAGGAAAATCTCTACCATCAGAATTTCAGAAAGCACTCGAAGCATACAACCGGGGGCTTGAAGGGAAGACTGACAAATGAAGCGACTTTTCTTCATCCTCACCGGTATCGCAACTCTCGCCGATGCCAATGCGCAGGGACTCCTGAATCGTCAAGACGATACGATCCCAGCTCAGGTCGAACTAATCTACCAACGCGGCCTGAGATATCTCGCAGAACGCCAGACGGAGGAAGGTGCATGGAGTGACGGCACGGGCAGCGAACCCGGCGTTGTCGGTCTCTGCGTAGCCGCATTTCTCGCCCACGGCGAAGACCCGAAGAACGGTCCCTACGCCGAGAATATCCGCAAGGGCATTGACTATATCATCTCAAAACAAAGCTCGGTGAACGGATATATCGGCTCGAGCATGTATAACCACGCGTTCGCAACCAAGGCCTTGGCCGAATCCTACGGTGTCGTCGATCATCCCAAGCTGGCCGAATCACTGAAGCAGGCCATTGAGTTGATCCTCAGTGCACAGAAGCGCAACCGTTTCGGCGGATGGCGTTACACTCCTGAAAGCCGCGATGCCGATACCACGGTCACGGGCTGCCAGATCGTCAGTCTTTTCGCAGCAAGAAATGCTGGCATGACTATCCCTGACGAAGCAATTAAGAAAGGGCTTTCCTACCTCTCCAGCTGCCGGGGTAGTGATGGCGGTTACGGATACACCTCTTCCGCAGGTGGTAAGCCGACCTTGACCGCGATCGGCTCTCTCTGCCTTTCCCTTGCGAAAGAGAAGGACTCGAAAGGCTACAAGGCGAGCCTCGCCTATCTTAAAAAGAACCTCGATTACCGCGACCGCTACTATCCGTATTACTACGAATACTACATGGCCCAGGCACTCTTCCACGCGGATGAGGAAACCTGGAATGAGTGGAACACTCGCAATATCCGCTACCTCGGCACAATCCAGTCTCCAGGTGGCTCTTTCCCGGGTAACCAGGGACCAGCTTTCAGCACGGCAGGCGCACTTTTGTCGCTGGCCTTGAACTACCGTTATCTACCAATCTACGAAAAATGAAATACACTTTACTAATGGCAATCTTTCTCGCCACTCCATGTTTTGGGGAGGATGGGGATATGCTTCGATTCCGCAATGGCGACCAGTTGCACGGTAGTTTTTCCGGGATCGTCGAAGGTTCCTCGATTCTTTGGAAGCGCAAGGATGTCGGTGCAGGTGTGAACTTCAATCCCTCGGAAATTCGCCAAATCGTTCTCCGTGGAGGTCGTCCTGCAAAATCGCTGCAAGGCCTCTCTCACATAGGGACGATCAATGGCGACCGTATCCCGGGCACGGTTCGTGACTTGGATGGGAAACGCATCCTCTTGGAAACGGAGTTCGCAGGCATGCTGGAGATTCCCCGTGACCGGGTCGGACTGCTCGCACCAAGCCCACTTGGAGGCAGGGTGCTATACAACGGTCCTTTTGCGGCAGATGAATGGGAAATGGCCCGCGTCAAGCTTGCCGACGGGGCTCGCATGATTAAGCCCAAGCCCGAGGAGGAAGAAATCGAGGGAGAAATCGCGGAAGAGCCGAATGTTCCAGTTTGGAAATTCTCCGGCTCCGCATGGTATTGGCAAAATAAAAATATCGGAACGGCCTTGGTAAAGAAAGGCGGTGTGCCGGATCGGGCAATTATCCGTTTTGACCTAGCATGGAAAAACCGCCTCTCCATGGCCGTGGCCTTCCATTCCGATTTCGTCCAGCCGGAGATCGGAGAAGATGATAAAAACGAACGTGTCAACGTGCGTGCCGGCACACCGACTTCACTACCGGGGTTTTTTGGGAAAAGCTACGTTCTCCATCTCTATTCGAACTACGTGATGCTCTATCGCACCGCATTCGATAAAGAAGGCCAGCCTCGCCCTGAGCAGGTTCGTGCCAACAATACGAGTGTTCGTATGGGTAACTCCGGCAGAGCAAGTATCGAGCTTCGTTGCAACCGCCTCACTGGTGAAATCGTCCTCTTCATCGATGGAGAATTCGTTGCCCAGTGGAGCGAGCTAACGAACGAAGATGACCTCGCAAACGGTTATGCCGGGACAGGCGACGGGATGGGCTTTGTGGTTCAGTCTGAAGATTCCCCGGTTCGTATTTCGGAAATCGTTATCGCTGAGTGGAACGGGATGCCTGATGCCGCGCGCAGCCTCCAGGTCGATGATGCTGATATCGTCCTGCTTTCCAACGGAACGGACAGGTTGGCCGGCACGGTCAAAGGCATCCACAACGGCAAGCTTACCTTGGAGAGCCGTTACGGAGATTTTGAATTTCCGATGGAAGAAATTGCTGAGATCCGCTTCGCGAAATCACGGTTAGCGGATACTGAAAACATGACCGCGGAGGCGCTTAGGATTCGTTTGCATCCTATCGGTAGGATCAGTGGCAAACCGCTGGGCGGCGATGGCAAATCGATCCGCTTCCTTAACGATGCGGCAGGTGAAATAGATTTGAACATGGACTCTGCAGTGATGCTTGAGTTTGAACCCTCCGGAAGCTTTTTAGATGATTGGGATGTCAATTTTTGATTTCGCCCGCCTTGCGGCGGCTAGCATGGGTCTCGCCCTTACCGCAATTGCTGCGGATGTTTCATTGGTTGGTGATGACAAACTCACCGGTGAGCTCCTTGGTATGGACCGTTCCGGCACGATCACGCTGGTCTCCCCCATTTCCGAAAACCCCATTTTGGTGAATGGTGACCGGGTAAAGTTCGTGGATTTCGGAGTGGCGGAAGACAGTATCACAGTGCCGGATCAGAGGGTGGAGCTAGTGAACGGTGATATTCTTCCAGTGCAGGTTCAAGGCCTCACCGATGCCATGCTGCTCGCCAGTTCAGCCGATCTCGGAGATTTCAGTATACCCCGGGAACTTGTGGATTCAGTTTTACTCGGTGTGGTTCCCGAGCGCCCTGTGTTCCGTGGGAAAGATTCAGTCGACGGCTGGAAGCGGGACTCCGGCGGTGCACGGAACTGGGAGATTGAGAAAAATAGATATCTGGCGACGGGGCAGGGGATGATTTCCCGCGATATCGATCTTCCTGAAAAATTCATCCTCCGCTTTGCACTCGATTGGGATGCTCGCCCGAATTTTCGCATGTTTTTCGCCGGGCCTTCGAAGTCTCCGGGAGTGAGGGCGAACCGGTATTTCCTCCAGTTCGCCGGATCTGGTTTTGAAATCAGGCGGGAGACGACGGGAAAGAAACGCTATACTCCAATCGTCTTGCTAAGACGCGCTCCCAATCAGTTCCCCGGTAGCTCGCTGAAAGTGGAAGTCCGGGTGGATCGAAGCATCGGTGCCGTTCATCTGTATCTCAATGGCCAGTTGGAGGGGCGCTACACGGATCCGATTCCGGATATACCTGATGGTGGTCATATTGCACTCATCAGCCAGGCTCCGCAGCAAAGCCAGCAAACGGTTTCGAATTTCGAAATTCTCGAATGGGATGACCGCGGTGACAGACACCGATCGGAAGATCGTGGCGACCGCAAGACCGATTCCTTGATCGGCCGATTCGGGGAAAGGTTCGGAGGGAATCTCACCAGTATCCGGAAGGGCGAAGGCGGGACGGTGTATTTTTTCAAAAGTGATTTCCAGGAAGCTGTCATCGAACTTCCCGAACAGGAAGTTTCCACTGTTTTTTTCGCATCAGTAGATGAGGGGACAAAGCATGAAGAACTCGAAGGGCTAATCCTACGCTTGCGTGGAGGCGGGGAAATGCGAGTGTCAGCTTGTGAGTTTGGCGAGAAGACTGTGAAAGCTATCCATCCGCTCCTAGGCGAGATGGAACTCGACCGCGCCGGTATCACCAGCCTGGAACGCCGGAAAACCCCGAAAGCCGAACCTATAGAAGATCGATGAAAATCCCTCTCACCATTTTTGCTTTGGCCGCCTCCTGTCTGGCACAGGAGGATAGATCCGTGGTTCGCTTCGCCAATGGGGATCAGCTTTCAGGTCAAGTTAAGAGCCTTTCCAAAGAGACTCTTCTCTGGGAATCCTTGATCCTTAAGGAACCCGCTGAATTCGATCTCACACATGTTGTAGATCTGAGCATGCCCGCCAACCTTGAGAAGCGCGTAGGTGCGGTTGCAGGTCACGTGGCTACTTTGGAAATGACCAACGGGGATTCCATTAAAGGTCAATTGGGTGGACTCAGCGACGAGGAAATCCGTCTCAATACCTGGTATGCCGGGGAAATGGTCTTCCGCCGGGTGAACGTGAAATCCGTGCAGATCTCCCAAGATTCCGACTATTTTTATCAGGGGCCTAACAGTATTGATGAATGGACGAGTTCTCGGCTAGGGAATGGCTGGACCTTCAAAGGTGGCTCCCTCTATTCAAGCTCCACTGGTGGCATCGCCCGTGAAATTGATTTTCCTGATGAATGCAGCATCGCATTTGATGCTGCATGGCGTGGCGCGTTCCGTCCGAGAATCGTTTTCTTTTCCTCGGACATCACAATACCGAATCCGAAGAACGGCTACGAAATGGTGTTCCAAGGAAACTCGGTTCACGTAAAAAAGAGCGGTTCGAGCAAATGGCTCGGGCATTCTACGAATTCCGGCGATCTTCGTGAAAACGAGAAAGCCCACATCGAGATCAGAATTAGCACCGTGTCTGGAAAGATCCTCCTCTACGTGGATGGCGCGTTCATTGATGTCTGGGAGGATGAGGACGTGGACAAAACGAAACTCGGGAAAGGCTTCCACATTGTCAGCCAAGACAGCTCGCCGCTGAGAATATCGAATATCGCAGTCACCGCATGGGATGGCTACACCGGAGAGCTTCCGAATAGGCGGGACAAGTTCCGCAACCGTGGTTTCCGCGGCAACTTCAACCTCGAAGATGAGCAATCGACTCGTGGAGCCGATCAGGCAAATGTTGATGAGAATAGGATGGTCTTACGCAACGGCGATACCATCGAGGGAGAGGTGACTAAGATTTCCGACGAACAGATCACCCTGAAAACAAAGTTTTCCGAAGTCACCTTCCCGATAGCCCGTCTCAAGAATCTCGTCTTGAAATCTGCCGATATGGAGAATCCGAAGCGAAATAAGGGCGATGTCCGTGCAACCCTCGCAGATGGCTCCCAACTCGTTTTCCGCTTGGATGAGGTCGAGGACAAGATGCTCGTCGGCTTCAGCCAGAACTTTGGAACCGAAAAGTTTGCCAAGGACGCGTTCAAGAAAATCGAATTCAATATCTACAACCGCGACATTGAAGAGCGCAGGTTGCAGGACGATTGGACTCCCTGATCCCATAGCGGATTGAGACTGGAACAAAGCCGCTTGTCTTGTACCTTGGGCCTCTGAAATCAGCTATGAAACTCATCAGATTTGGAGAAGAAGGACGGGAGGAACCCGGGGTAATCCTAGACGACGGGCGCAGGATCGATGCTAGCGGAGAATTCCGCGACTACGACGAGGCGTTTTTTGCGATGGGAGGCTTGGAGAGTCTCGCAGAATGGATTTGCCAAGATTGTCCCGGTGGTATGGAAATTGACCAGGAAATGAGGATAGGTCCTCCGGTTGCACGCCCCTCGAAGATTGTCTGCGTGGGTCAGAACTACCTCGAACACGCTAAGGAAATGGGCGGAGATATTCCTACCGAGCCGGTGCTCTTCATGAAATCGACCTCCGCATGGAGCGGTCCGAATGACGATGTCCTGATCCCCCGAGGTGCCAAGAAGCTCGACTACGAGGTGGAGCTGGCCGTCGTTATCGGAAAGACCGCGAGCTACGTCTCCGAGAAAGACGCGATGTCACACGTGGCCGGTTACTCGGTTTTCTGCGACTTTTCCGAACGGGCGTTTCAAAAAGACCACGGTGGCCAGTGGACCAAGGGCAAAAGTGCCGATACTTTTGCTCCAATGGGGCCAAGCCTCGTGCTGGTCGATCAGATCGCCGATCCGCAGGAACTTCGCCTTTGGTGCAAGGTCAACGGAGAGATTCGCCAGAACAGCTGGACAAAAGATATGATGTTTGGCGTGCGAGATGTGGTGAGCTACATCAGCCGGTTTATGACCCTGTTGCCCGGCGATGTGATCTCCACCGGCACTCCCAGCGGGGTTGCCGATGGCATGAACCCGCCGCGCTACCTACAGGCAGGTGATCTGGTGGAATGTGGTATAGAAGGTTTGGGGCAGTTGACACAACGAGTCGTAGCAACGAAATAACACGGAAGAAATTGAGAACAAGACTGTCCATCCTTAGCTGGCCGAAGCCAAAAGGCGGCCCGCACCATGCGGTTTGTCATTTCTGCGATACGCTGCACGTTGCCGAGCCTATCCCTGAGGGATCTCGGGTGGACTGCATTTGCTGCGGTGCGACTTTGTTCCAAAACCGCTCAGCTTCGCTAGTGCGCGTGACTGCGTTTTCTGTCACCGCCCTTTTCCTGATGTTGGTGGTTCATTCAGCTCCGTTTATTTCCATGGATGCGGGAGGCATGCGCACCGTGCTGACCTTGCCCGGTGCCGCAAAGGCTTTGATTGACGATGGCTCGCTGATCGTTGGCTGTGGAGTGGCATTGTTTACCATTGTCACGCCCCTTATATTATCAGGTGGGCTCGTGTATGTTTGTGGGCCGTTACTTTTTGGCAAAAGCGCACCTGGGGCGAAAATGGTCACTAGATGGATGAGCCGCACGGAGCCATGGAACATGATCGAAGTGTTCCTTCTAGGGGTATTGGTCAGCCTTCTGAAGCTCGGGCATTTGGCCGAGCTTCATTTCGGGGTTGGCTTCTGGGCTTTCGCCGCACTGATGTTCTGCATGGCCGCCGCGGTTGCAGCCATTGATAAACGCGAACTTTGGGATCGCTTGGAAGTGGCGGGAGCACCATGAACGGGATTTGCAAAAATATCCCGCGTGCAGCGAACCAAGGCCTTGCAGGCTGCCATGTTTGTGAAAAGGTTTCTCTGATTTCCGCAGTGAATTGCCCCCGCTGTGGCACCCATCTGCATTTTCGGAAGCCGGATAGTATCAACCGCACCATCGCCCTGATGATTGCCGCAGCGATCATGTATATCCCTGCTAATATACTGCCCATCATGAGCATCCGTGAGCTTGGCGTGACCACCGAAAGCACGATTGTCACCGGATTGATCCAGTTCTGGGAGGCTCGCTCCTATCCCATCGCTATCGTGATTTTTTCGGCATCCATCCTGATTCCTCTCCTGAAAATTTTCGCCCTCATCTGGCTTTGCGCAGCTGCGAAGGGAATCGTTCCACACTCGGCCAAGATCCTTGGAAAAGTGTATTGGATCACGGAACTCCTCGGACGCTGGTCCATGGTGGATATTTTCGTCGTAGCCATCCTTGTGACCATGGTGCAGCTGGGAAACTATATGGTGGTGACTCCCGGACCCGGTGCATTGGCGTTTGCCGGAGTCGTGATTCTAACTATGTTCGCTGCAATGAGCTTTGACCCGAAGTTACTTTGGGATCAGCTTGAGCGGGAAGCGGCAGAAGCCGAGTCCGAAAAGAATACAGAACGTGAGTGATTTCAAACCGATAGCTGCCCAACCCCAAATGCGCTCCGCACAGAGATGGAACGTGGTATGGGCTATTCCAATTCTCGCCATCCTGATCGGTGGCTGGATGCTATACCAGAACGTAAGTTCCAAAGGCCCCGAGGTAAGCGTCCGTTTCGAGACTGCCGAAGGCATCGCTGCCGGGAAAACTGATATCCGCTGCCGCTCGGTCACCGTAGGAAAGGTGACTCGTGTGGAATTGGATGACAACCTGCAGTCAGTCCTAGTTTATGGACAGTTAGACAATGGAAATGAGGTGCTACTTCGAAAGGGGACACGCTTCTGGGTCGTGAGGCCGCGGGTATCTACTGCTGATGTATCCGGCCTGGGAACCCTCCTAACAGGCGCCTATATTGAGCTTGAACCGGGCACGGGAGATCTTGGTATCAGGAAATGGATAGGGCTCGAAACGCCGCCGGCAACCAGCCGTAGCGTACCAGGCCGCCGACTCACTCTTGTTTCCGAGGAAGCCGGCTCTCTGAGTGTTGGCTCAACGATTTATTACAAGGGCTATGACGTTGGCCGGATTGAAAGCCGCGAGTTGGATGCCGACGGACGACGTATCGTTTACGAAGCATTCGTCCGCGAGGAATACCAGGCGCTCGTTCGGGAAAATACGAAATTCTGGAATACGAGTGGTGTCGATATTTCTGCCGGAGTTGACGGATTCAAGATTCGCACGCCTTCTATACAGGCAATGATCGCGGGCGGGGTTTCATTCTCGGTCAATGAGAACGAAGAACCCGGTGAAATGGTTAGCGACGGATCCATTTTCGAACTCCACGACGATGCTGAGCACGCAAACAGCTCTATCTTTGAGCCTACCCTCCAAGTTCTGCTTCTGTTCGACCAAAGCGTCCGAGGGTTGAATGTTTCCGCTCCGGTCGAATACCGGGGCATCCGTATCGGTCGCGTCAAGAGCATCTCCTTCGACTTTGTCCGGGAAAAAGAAAACCAGAAGGTGCCCGTTCTTGTGGAGTTGGACTCCGGCCTCCTACGTGCCACCGGTGAGGAAATCCTTCCTGAGGATGAGCTTCCCCGGCTGGAAGAAGGCATTCGCAACGGCTTACGCGCGACTTTGAAAATCGGCAGTCTGCTTACCGGTGCGATGTTCGTGGATTTTGATTACTATCCGGAGGAAACGATTGAGAACTTGACCTATAAGGGTGATTACCCGGTCGTCCCGACCCTCGCTTCAGGCTTCGCTCAGATCGAGGTGAAACTCGCCTCCATTTTGGAGAAGATCGATGCTCTTCCGACCGATGAAATGGTGGCGCAGATCACCAACGCCGCACGGGAAACCGCAACCACGATTTCAGAAGCCAAACTCGCTCTCAAGCAGATCGAAAAAGCTGCCGCAGCTGCCCGTGAAACTATGGCCAACCCGGAGTTCAAAAAGCTTCCGGCAGATCTTCGCAAAAGCCTGGCGACCCTCGACAAATCCGTCTCCAGCATAGGGCCGGACGGGGCAATCCAAGGTGATCTCCTCCGCACCCTTGACGAACTCCGCTCAGCAATGCGATCGATGGAAGCCCTTTCTGATACCATTAAAGACAGGCCGAACTCTCTTCTCTTTGGAAATGAAGAATCGAAAAACCCGAGACCGAAGGCGGCAGGTAAACGCTAATCGTATCCTCTTATGATCAGATATTTTTTAGCACTTATTTTTGCCGTATTTGTCACCGGATGTGGCAATCCGTATCCGGAGTTTTACACCCTGAGTGCGGAAGGCCCTAGTCCCGCTGGCGGAGGTATCGGAATTGGAGTCGGTCCCATCATCCTTGCCGAGTATGTGGATAGGCAGAATCTCGTCATTCAGACCGGTCCGAATAAGATGGAAGTTGCCGAGTTTGATCTCTGGTCGGGTGATCTTGATAACTCGATTGCCCGTGTTCTCTCCATCAATATCGGTCGCCGCCTCGGCACCGGGAACGTCCGCACCTACCCATGGCAGCGGGACAGCGAGATCGACTACCAGATCGCCATGGACGTCCGTGAATTCATCGCCCGAGACGACGGCTACGCCCACATCGAGGCAAGCTGGAGAATCTACGCGCTGCCAGGTCGCAATCTCGCGGCTTCGAAGACATTCATCGCCAAAGAGCCGATTGAAACGGAAGATTTCGAGGCTGTCGTCGCTGCACAATCACGACTTCTCGGGAAGCTTTCCGAAGAAATCGCATCTGCCATCCGCAAAAGGTAAGTTATGGAATTTGTCCTGAACGAGCGTCTCGCCGCAGGTGGTTTTGAGATCACCCGCAAATACGGTTGCCGTATCCTGCTGAAAAACGAAGCGAACTTCCCGTGGTTTATTCTCGTCCCTGAAGTTCCAGCGGGAACCGAGGATCTCCATCAGCTTGACGAAGAAACTTTTATGCAGGTGATGCGGGGAGTTCGGAAGGTTTCGAATTTCGTCTCCTCCCATTTTCAGCCGGATAAACTCAACGTCGCCTGCATCGGCAACATGGTTCGGCAAATGCACATTCACGTTGTCGGACGCAGTCCCGAGGATCCCGCATGGCCTGGCGTCGTCTGGGCTTATGGTGAGAAAAGGAAATACGGGGAAGGGGAGGCGGCGGCCATCGTTTCTGCTGCCCGCAAATGTCTTGCTGAGTAGGAATACGTTTCATGCCGAAAGGTGGGTTGGGGTGTTCTATAGCTTGTTCGTAATTACCGTTGAATCCAAAATATCGATATGTTCATGAACACTAGGGCGCAGGCGAAAGGACTCGTCCTGGCTGTCGCCGCTGTGAGGCCGTATCTCAGCTCAATCTTTCTTGGAAACAGTGCATCATCCGTTGGATTGAGAGGGTGGTGCCTTGAGCCTTGCCTTGAGCCTTGCCTTGAGCCTTGCCTTG
>CAJJBR010000035.1 GCA_905182475.1 Akkermansiaceae bacterium
GGCGATTGCTGCCGGAATTTGCGGATGGGAAAACCGAGTATGTGATTCCAGTTATTCCACAAGAGATGGGAACCACGAATCCGACGAATCTAACGAATCTAACGAATCTAACGAATCTAACGAATCAAGACGCTGCTCGTGCAATTCATCAAGAGTCAGATTTCTTTCCTTTCTCTGGACACGAAGCAGCGCGGCAAAGTGCGATAGAGCAGCTTTTGCAATGGTTCCAGTATGGATTGGCGCCTTTGGCATAAACTAAAATTGTTTTTAGATCAGATCCTCAAAGAGGTCAGTCCGGAATGGCGCGAGATTAAGGCCGTTAGACCCCAATTTGTTGGGACCCATCTGAATGTCTGAATCTGAATGGGGTAAGTCCCGAATGGCACTGTTTTAAGCGAATTTTCGGAGGGCTCGAAGGCAAGGAAAGCCGTCCTTCCAGGCGGCAGCGGAACCCGAGCACACGACACTTTACCGATGAAGCCTCTGCGAAATCCAGCCGACTGGAAGGACGGCGTTCCGTAAAGGGCACCGCATTATTTCGGGCACCATTGTCAGCCAGTAGCTACAAATTGCCCGAGACTTCGCTTAAAACAGTGCCATTCGGGTCAGGTGATAAATTTTATAAATGGGACCAGGTGCTGCATCGCAACATATTTCTCTTCCAATCGCTTGGACGAGTTTCAGCAACAACATCAAAGCTAGAGCCCAGAGACAAGCATTCTGAATTCCCCCTACTTTCCGAATCTCTTCTCAAGAATCTCTCTCCGGAATCCGAAAATCTTCTCCAACTTCGGTCTTACGAAAAGCCCGTGGCCGATCTCGCCGAACGGCCACAACGGCAGCGCGTAGTGGACGAGGTCTTTCATCAGCACGCCACCTTCCGATTCCTCGAAGCTGTGGATGTGGTGCCAGAACTTGTAGGGACCGAAGCGTTGCTCATCGACGAATGACCTCCCCTCTTTGACGCATTTGATCTCCGTGACCCACGGCATCCAGATCCCAGGCGCGATCATCACCTTGTATTCGATGATCTGTCCTTCATACATTTTCTCCCCCGGCTGATAGACGATCTTGAACCCAAGCTCTGCGGGCGTGATCTTGTCGAGGTTCTTCGGGGTTGAGAAAAAATCCCATGCCTCCTGCTGTGAGATGGGGAGAAATTGTGATTGTTCGAGAGTGTGGATCATGACCGCCGAACCATCACCCGTCTTTCCCCGTGCGCAAGCGGTTTGGCTAGCCTATCCCTTGATCAGCATCCGTGCGCCGAACACGACCAGCACGACTCCGAAAATCCGAGTCAGGGTCTGGTTTGACATGGAGCGCATCAAGTCGGTGCCGAACCATGCCGCTATCGCGGAGGCCACACCGACTACAGCCACGATTTTCCAGTCGATCAGGTTTCCCGAACGCGCACTGTTCACCGTTGCTGAAAGCGAAGTGACAATGATGACGGCAAGCGAGGTAGCGATCGCCTCCTGCTGCTTAAAACCAAACAAGGTCACGAAAGCAGGAACCAGCACGATTCCCCCGCCAACCCCGCAAAGCGCTCCGAGCAAACCTGCGACAAGCCCGATGACCACTGAAAGAAGAATGATTTTCATCTGGGAAGAGGAGACGATTTTCACCCCCGTTGATCAACTTCCATTTCCAGACAGAGGGAGTTTTCCATGACCTGCGCGGGAAGGTGGAGTCTCCCGACTTTCCATCCCACGAGCGCTGCTTGGGCGAGATCGCTGAACGAGATTTCGTAAACGCTTTCCGCAAGCTGGCGCACGATGTAGTCGATCTCGCCGTCCTGAAAAATGACGCAACCGTCGATCAGGCGGCTTTCGAGATCGAACCCGAATTCCGTTCCGTCGCCTGCGGCCGAGCGCCATACCAGAAAAAACAAAGCCCCGATCTCAAACGACTATTTCACCGGACTGAAATCGGTAGGAGTGAGGAAAACGGATTTCACTCCGTCTTTCTCGGTGAGGGAGCCACCGGTCTTTTTCTCGGAGGCATTTTTTGCTGCGACCCAATCGGAATCGTTGCTGAAATCCTGCCACGATTTTTTCGCTGCATCCGCGTCCTTGTGGGCGATGAAATATAGAAGCGTGTTCTCCGTGCCCTTTTGATCCGGGGTGAGTTCGAAATAGGCGAGGTTGGTGATGCCGTGTTTTTTGAACAGGGCGAGGGTGTGATCGCGGAAACGGGCGTGAAGGTCTGGGAGATTGCCTTCCGTTGCGGTATAGGTCCGCATTTCGAAGAGGTGCTCGTTGCCTGCTGGAGCTGGCACGTAATCTTCAGGCAAGGAATAGAGTTTCTTTGTCTTGTCCGGAGCAATCGCCGAGAACCCTTCGGAGAAATCCGTGGGCGTCATGAAAATTTGATCCACTTTTTCGACAAGTTTCCCATCGGTCTCGGAAGCGGAGTAGGCGGCTTTCCACTCGGGGTCTGCCATGAATGCTTTCCAAGAGGTATCCCTGGCCTCCTTGTCCGGATAGGCCATCAGATAAACGAGCAAGTTGTCCGGATTTTCGGCAGGCACCCAGTAGCCGATGTTGATCATGCCGTGTTTGGCAAACAGCTTGCAGGTGTGATCCCGGAAGCGGGTGAGTAGGGCGTCGAGTTTTCCGGGTGGTGCGTGGTAGGTGCGGAGTTCAAAGATGTTGCCTTTGAATTCAGGAGTGATTTCAGCAGCGGACAGAATTCCGGTTGAGACGATTGAGGCGGCAGCAAGCAGGGTCTTGATCATCCCCGAGGATGCCGGAGTCAAAATTTTCCGCAATGGGAAGTTTCACTCGAAAAACGTGTCCTCGTGGCGGTAGGGCGGAGCGCAGCAGCAGAGAAATACGAGATCCGCAGTAGCAGTGATCTCGTGCCATGCGCCGGGCGGGATCAGAATCGCATCGCCTACACCCACCTCTCGGGATTCCCCATCGATTTCCATCACGCCCGTCCCGCTTGAGATGTAGTAAAACTCTTCGCTCTCCTTGTGGTAATGCCGCTGGGTTGATCCTCCGGCGGGAATGGACGCCTCCGCGAGGCTCTGGTTTTTCACCGGGGCGTTGGCGAGGTCGAGGAGGCTGGTGATCGTCGAGCCGTCCTTGGTGGTGAAGGGAGCTTGCTTGTCCTTGTTCCGAATTTCCATGGTATGCAGCAAGACTACCCCTCCGCAGGCTTGTCACCCAAGGATTTTCCCGCAACCATCCGCCTCCATCCCCCTCTTCATTGAGGTTTAGGGTTTAAAATTTAAAGTTTCAAAAAAGTGCGCCCCGGCCTAATACTCAAGCTCTCCTCTCCGGATCATCCTGGTATCGTCGCGAAAATCGCCTCATACGTCGCCTCGCACAGCGGGAACCTCACGGAGTTCAGCCAGTTTTCCGACCAGTTGGGGAAAAAGTTCTTCGCCCGCCTAGAGATCGACACCTCCGGACTCGATGTGACCGTGGAGGATTTTAAAACCGGATTCGGCACCCTCGGCCGCTCGCTCGGCGCGACCTGGCACTTCCGCGAACTGCCCTACAAGATGCGCACCGCCGTCCTGGTCACCAAGACCGACCACTGCCTCAACGAGATCCTCCTACGCACCGAACTTGGCGAACTCCCCATAGAAATCACCTCCCTCATCGGCAACCGTGACAACTGCGCCCGCATCGCCGAGCGCGCCGGACTCCCCTTCCACCACGTCGAAATGGATGGCCCGCTGCGCGAAAAAGGTTTTACGGAAATCCAAGACCTGCTCCGTGCCCAAAACGTAGAGCTCATTGTCCTCGCCCGCTTCATGCAGATCCTGCCCGATAGCTTTTGCCAGGAATTTTCCGGAAGAATCATCAACATCCACCATTCCTTCCTCCCCGCCTTCATAGGCGCAAATCCCTACAAGCAAGCCCACGAACGTGGTGTAAAACTCATCGGCGCCACCTGCCACTACGTCACGGCAGATCTCGATGGCGGCCCCATCATCGAGCAGGAAGTCGAGCGTGTCTCCCATTTCCACTCCCCCAACGACCTCGCCCGCCTCGGCCGCCACTGCGAGCGCGCCGCCCTCGCTAAAGGCATCCGCTACCACGTCCACGACCGCACCATCATCGACGACCACCGGGCAATCGTGTTTCCGGACTGATTCCCGAATCCACTGAAGCTCACTTCGGAAAATAGAAGGCGCTCATCGATTCCATCGCGCCGGCCAGCTCCGCATCATCGAGCGGGCGTTCCCAAATGAGGAAACGGGCAATCTCACCGTCGAAAGACTCGTGACCCGGGTGCTCGATGGCATCGCGCTCCTGGCCGATCGCCATCTTTGAGGGATTCGCGGCTTGATTGACAGGCATCTCGCCAACGGCGATTGGCTTCGGCTCATCGACAAACAGCTCGATCTTAACCAGATCGGTGCCAGCAGCCATCCTTCCACCAACGATGTGGAATTTCTGCGTTTCAAGCACCGGCCCGAGAAGCTGGGGGTTATTTTCGTCAAAACGCCCGAAAGTGATTCCGTTGCGGGTGCCATACCAGAGGGTGTTGTCGTCGTTGAAGCAGCCCCAAAGACCTTCGAATTTCCCGCCGTTGCGTAGATTCCCGAAAAATGAATTCACGTCCTTTAGACCTGGCTGTTGCTGATGGGCGGAGATAACAGCCAGCCATGTGTGACCTTTGCCAGTGGTAAGACTGTCGAAAGTGTCCTCATCCATGCAGACAAGCTCCTGTCTGTGGAATACCAACGCAGGCTTGCCACCCAATTCCGGGATCCCACTCCGCAATGTAGGACGACCGCTGCCTTCCTCCTTACGCCCGGCATCGCGCTTTACGAAAAGCCGCGCTTTAGCATCCGCCACCTGATTCTCCCAAGCGCTGACCCTCACGCCATCCTCCAGTGAAACTCCCTTGGATGCGTCGAGATCGAGCAGCAGGCCATTTTTCGGAATTTCCCCGGAGAAACTGGCAACAGTGAGCAGAAGGAGTAGGGCTGGAATTTTCATGGCGAGACGGTAATATATAAGGGGCAATGGCCAAAAATGTGGGCAAGACTGGATTCCTATCGTTTGAACGTCGTTGGGAGCTAAATTCTCCCACTCTGGATGAAAATCAGATTCTGAGACTTGAAAGTTGCCAAGTCCGCCTCCCTGCCCCTAGTTTCCCTCCCCCACCGCAGAACTTTTATGAATATCGTCGTCGAAAAACAGCCGAAATGCATCGCAACCCTTAGCGTGGAAGTCCCATCCTCCGATGTTGCTGCCAAGCGTGAATCCATCTCCTCCACTTACGCCTCGCAGGCGAAAATCCCCGGCTTCCGCCCTGGAAAAGCCCCGAAGGCAGTCATCCTGAAGCGTTTTGGAAAACAAATTTCCGAGGAACTCCGCGACGCGCTCTTCGGCGAGGCTTGCGACCAGGCTCTCGAAAAGGAAAACCTCAAGGTCCTCGACTTTGGCTTCCCAGACAACCTCAACGAGCGTCCCGACGGCTCCATCGCCTTCGAAACCAAACTCATCCTCGCCCCCGAGTTCACCCTCCCGGAATACAAGGGCATCGAAGTAAAAGCAGCTTCCCCGGAAGTCACCGAAGAGGAACTCGATACACAACTTCAAAGCCTCCGCGAGCGCCTCGCTGAATTCGAAGACGTCGCCGACCGCGCTCTCGAAAACGATGACATCGCAGTCGTCGATTTCACCTCTACCGTCGATGGCAAGCCTCTCACCGAGATCATCGGGGAAGAAAAGGGAGCATACCTCGCAAAACGCGAAAACCACTGGCTCCCGATTAAGGAAGGATCTTTCCTCCCCGGCTACGCCGAACAACTCATCGGTCTCAAGGAAGGTGACAAGAAGGATGTGACCATCACCCTCGACGACGAATTTCCATTCGAAGAGCTTCGTGGAAAAGAAATGACCCTCCACACCTCAGTAGAGGGCATCAAGACCGCAAAACTTCCAGAACTCGACGACGATTTCGCAGCAAAACTCGTCCCAGACAAAACTCTCGAGGACGTGAAAGCCATGATCCGCGAGAACATGGGCGTCGAAAAGCTCAAGCAGATCAACGAATTCAAGGTCAACCAGATCGTCGAGCACCTTACCGGAGCCGTCAGCTTCGATCTGCCTGACGAAATCCTCCAGCGCGAGACACAAAACCAAGCCAACACCCTCGTCGAAGAAGGCCAGAAGCAGGGCGCATCCGATGAGGACATGGTCAAGCAGCAGGAAGAAATCTTCACCGTCGCCACCCAGCGCGCCAACACCAACCTCCGCACCAACTTCCTGCTCCAGGAAATCGCCACCCAAGAGAAAATCTCTGTTTCCGACGCTGATCTCCTCCAGCACATCTCGAAAATCGCCGAGTCCCGCAAGGAACCGATCAAAAAGGTTATTAAAGATCTCCAGAAGAAGAATCAGATCCAATCCATCCGCAATTCCATGCTGATCGGTCAGACCATTGACTTCCTTTTGGAACAGGCGAAGGTGACTGAAGTTACCGCTGAGGAACTCGAAGCCCAAGCAACACCAGCTGAATAAGAAATGAACTTTTTCCCACCTTCCAACAACTCCGCCACGCAGGCTCCAGAGAACAACTACTACGTCCCTGTCGTCATCGAGTCCGATGCACGTGGCGAGCGTTCGTTCGATATCTACTCCCGCCTGCTCAAGGATCGCATCATTTTCATCGGCACAGCCATCGACGATGGCGTCGCGAACTCGGTGATCGCCCAGCTCCTTTTCCTGCAGATGCAGGATCCGAAAAAGGATATCCACATCTACATCAACAGCCCCGGCGGCTCCGTCACCGCAGGCCTCGCCATGTATGACACCATGCAGTTCCTCACCTGTGACGTGAATACCTACTGCATCGGCATCTGCGCATCCATGGGCTCAGTCCTCCTCACGGCAGGAACCAAGGGCAAACGCTTCTGCCTGCCCAACTCCCACGTCATGATCCATCAGGTCTCCGGCGGAGCACAGGGCACCGCATCCGATGTCGAACGCACCATCGGCTTCATGTTCAACCTCAAAAAGCGCCTGAATGGCATCCTCGCCGAGCACTCCGGCAAAACAGTCGAGGAAGTTGAAAAGGATTCCGACCGCGACAACTACATGTCCGCCGAGGAAGCCGTCGCCTACGGCCTAGTGGACAAAGTCCTCGAATCCCGCAAGCAGCTCCCCGAGGCAGTCCAAGGCGAGTCCGACAAAAAGGACTAACCTAAGTTTCTTAATTCGAGTTTAAAATTTAAAGTTTTCAAATGGCCCGCGCATCCAATCTCACCATGTGCTCTTTCTGCGGAAAGAGCCACTCAGAGGTAAAGAAACTTATCGCTGGCCCCGGCGTGTATATCTGCAATGAATGCGTGGACGTTTGTTCAAACATCCTCATCAAGGAACTCAACCCGCCGGCTGAGAAATCCTCGGAAAAAGGAAAATCCAAGGCCCTTGCCCAATCCAATGTCCCGACCCCGGCCGAGCTTCTCGCCGAACTCGATAATTACGTTATCGGCCAGGAAACCGCCAAACGCGTCCTCTCCGTAGCCGTTTACAACCACTATCTTCGCCTCAACCAGGACGCGACCCCTCTGGACGAGGAACACAATGACGTCGAGATCGAAAAATCAAACGTCCTACTCCTCGGCTCCACCGGCTCTGGGAAAACCCTACTTGCACGCACTCTAGCCCGCGTCCTCGACGTTCCGTTCTGTATCGTCGATGCCACCACGCTCACCGAAGCTGGCTACGTTGGCGAAGACGTGGAAAACATCGTCCTCCGCCTCCTCCAGTCCGCCGATTTCGATGTCGAGCGAGCCGAACGCGGCATCATCTACGTCGATGAAATTGACAAGATCGGGCGCAAAACCGAAAACGTCTCCATCACCCGCGACGTCTCCGGCGAAGGTGTCCAGCAGGCACTTTTGAAAATCCTCGAAGGCTCTGTCTGCAACGTCCCGCCACAGGGAGGGCGCAAGCACCCGCAGCAGGAATATATCCAGGTCAATACCGAGAAAATCCTCTTCGTCTGCGGTGGCGCATTTGTCGGCCTCGAAGATATCGTCAAACGCCGCCTCGGCAGCAAGACCCTCGGCTTCCACAGCGACAACTCTGCGGAAGAATTCGAAGACAATAGCTCGAAGATCCTGGAAAAAGTCCTTCCGGAAGATCTCCTCCACTTTGGACTCATCCCCGAGTTCATCGGTCGCCTTCCGGTAATTTCCTCTCTCAGGAAACTCACCGAAGACGAGCTCGTAAAAATCCTCACCGAGCCCAAGAACGCCTTGTTGAAGCAATACTCAAAGCAGCTCGCCCTCAACAACGTCAAGCTACGCGTCACCCGTGATGCACTCCGCACCATCGCCCATATGGCCGTTGAGCGAGGCACCGGCGCCCGCGCCCTCCGCTCCATCTTCGAAAAACTCATGCTCGATATCATGTTCGACGTCCCTTCCCGTGGCGATATCGAAGCCGTCACCATCAACCGCCAGGTTGTCGAAGGCACCAAATCACCCTCCCTCCGCCGCCGCAAACCGGATGCAGCAGAAGACGCGGCGTAGCCGCCAAGGAGGGGCTGCATTTTGCTGCCCGGTGGGTTGGAAAATGGCTTAAATTCTGCTGAGCAGCAGAATCCAAGCCCTCCTTATCGAAAATTCCTCAACCAAAACCTGATTCCGGTGTCGCAAAGTATTCGACAACCTGTATTGACCTCCCAACCCATGATCGAAGTCGCAAAACTCAGCAAACATTTCGGCAGCAAGGTAGCCGTAGACAACCTCTCATTCACCGTAGCAAAAGGCGAAGTCCTTGGTTTCCTTGGCCCCAACGGAGCCGGAAAATCCACCACCATGCGCATGGTAACCGGCTTTATCCCGCCAACCTCCGGTGATGCGAAAATCTGCGGAAGCTCCATCACTGAAAACCCTGCAGCCGCAAAAACCAAGATCGGCTACCTCCCGGAATCAGCCCCCCTCTACAACGACATGACCGTCGTCGGTTTCCTGAAATTCTGCGCCGCGATCCGTGGCCTCGTCGGCGTAGAGAAAAACGAAGCCGTAGAGAAAGCGATTGAGACCTGCTTTCTCACCACGGTAGCCCACCAGTCCATCGACACCCTCTCCAAAGGCTACCGCCACCGCACCTGCCTCGCCCAGGCACTCCTCCACGATCCTGAAGTTCTCATCCTCGACGAGCCGACCGACGGCCTCGACCCGAACCAGAAATTCGAGATCCGGCAGCTCATCAAGCGCCTAGGTGAGACCAAAGCGATCCTGTTCTCCACCCACATCCTCGAAGAAGTCGAGGCCGCCTGCACCCGTGCGGTGATCGTCGATCGCGGCAAAATCGTCGCCGACGGCACCCCCGCCGAACTCATAGCCAAAGCCCCCAACGGTTCCCTCACCGAACTCTTCCGAAAAGTCACCACCACCGACACCGCCGCTTAAATAAAACAAGCAAAGTCTTCCACTGATCACTGATCACTCGGCACTTTTTACTAAATCCCATGTCATCTCTAACCATCTTCCACCGCGAACTAAAATCCTATTTCGCCCAGCCCACAGCCTACGCGATCATCGTCATTTTCCTCATCCTCTCCCTCGGCTTCACCTTCACCTTCGGGAACTTTATGAGTGTCGGCGATGCCTCGCTGGAATACTCCTTCTTCTTCTGGCACCCGTGGCTCTACATGCTCATCGCCCCAGCGGTCGGTATGAAACTGTGGGCCGATGAGCAACGCAACGGCACCATCGAATTGCTCGGCACCTTCCCGGTTTCCACATGGTCGGTCATCGTCGGAAAATTCCTTGCAGCGGCGACGGTTACTCTCGTCGCCCTAATCCTCACCTTCCCTATCGTAATCACGGTGAACTACCTCGGCAGCCCGGACAACGGAGCCATCATCTCCGGTTACATCGGCTCCTTCCTCGTTTGTTGCACCTTCCTCGCCATCACCATGCTCGTCTCTGCATGCACGCGCGACCAAGTCGTCTGCCTCATTGTCTCCGTCACCATCTGCTCAATTATGGTTCTCTGCGGCTACGATGATTTCACCCGCGAACTCGCCAAGGCAACCTCCTCCTCCACCGTCGAGGCAATCATCGCCTTCGGCGTGTGGGATCACTTCAGTTCCCTCAATCGCGGCCTCTTCCGCCTTCAGGATTTCGTCTGGTTCGCCAGCTTCATAGGCCTCTGCCTCCTCGGCACCTCCACCATCCTGAGCGCAAAGCGCGCTTAATTTCTCTTCCTTGGAGTTTATATTTTAAAGTTTAAAGTTTCATGAAAGCCCCCATCACCCGCGCCGCATTCGGTATCGCCGCCCTTGTCGCCATTGCCATCCTCGCCAACTGGCTGGTCTCACTGACCTCCTTCGGGAGCCGTGGAGCAGATTTTACCGAAAATAGAATCCACACCCTCTCCGAAGGCACCAAATCCATACTCGGAGAACTGGATACCCCCGTCACCATCCGCTACTACGCCTCCCGTAATACCGACTACATGCCGGAGCAACTCAAGCTCCACATCAAACGCGTGGACGACCTTCTTAAGGAATATGCCAACCTCTCCGACGGAAAACTCCGCGTTGAGAACCTTGATCCGGAACCGGATACCGACGAAGAGGACTCCGCAAACCTCGATGGCCTCACCGGTCAAAACATCAACGGCGACAACCTCTTCCTCGGCATGGCAGTCTCGGCTCTCGACAAGAAAGTCATCCTCCCCTTCCTCAACCCGAACGAAGAAACCATGCTGGAATACCAGATTTCCAAAGCCATCGCGGAAGTCACCACACCGGTTAAACCCGTCATCGGCATCATGTCCGCCCTCGATCTAGCGGGCACACCGGCCATGATGCCAGGCCAGCAGCCTCAGCAGGCTTGGGTCATTTACCAGCAACTCCAGCAGAGTTTCGAACTTAAAGATCTGGGGATGACTCCTGAAGCAATCGATCCGAACGAGATCAAAGTTCTCCTCCTTTTCCATCCCGCAGAGATTACCCCTGAGGCAGAATACCTCGTTGACCAATACCTCCTCAGCGGAGGAACCGTAGTAGCCTGTCTCGATGCGTTTTCCGTTGCCGCACAAATGATGGGTGGCCAGCCGAACCCAATGACAGGCCAGCCCGGAGGCTCGCCAAGCACCTCCACCCTGCCGACCCTGCTCTCCGCATGGGGAGTGGAGTTCACCTCCAACCAGGTTCTCGCCGACCCCGTCCACGCCACTCAACTCGGCGGCGACCGCAAAGGTATCGCCGTCCTCAGCCTTCCGCAGAGCGCGATGCCTCAGAAGGACAACATCATCACCAAAGGCATCGAATCCGTAACCCTGTATCTTCCGGGTGCATTTCAAAATCTTGGCACCGGCAGCGTAGCGGCAAACTCCCTGATTCACTCCTCTACTAGCGCGGGCTTCGTGGATTCCATGAGAGCCTCCCGCCTCGATCCTTCGCTCAACACTTCTGTAAAACCTCTAGGAACCGCATTGGATCTCGTCACCCACCTTTACGGAAATTTCAAAACCGCATTCCCGGATGGTGCTCCCGGTGTCAAACAAGAGCCAGCGCCCGAAACCGAAGAAGGCGATAAAAAAGAGGAGGAAAAGCCCTCCGAAGAATCCCTCAAAGTAGCCACCAAACCCGGCAACGTTTTTCTCGTCGCTGATATCGATGCGTTCTTCGACCGCTTCGCCTACAATGTTCAGAACTTCGGCGGCATGCAGATGGCCACACCATCAAACGGCAACGCAGCATTCCTAATGAACCTTCTCGACCAGGCAACCGGATCGAAATACCTCATCGGTTCCCGCTCCCGTGCCGCCACCCGCCGCCCCTTCACCGTCATCCAGGAAATGGAAGCTGCATTCGAAACCAAGGTCGGTAGCAAGATCGCCGAATTCCAAGCCAAGCAACAGGAAGCACAAACCAAGCTCCAGGAACTCCAGGCGCAGAAAGCCCAGGGCTCTGAACTTTTCCTTTCCCCGGAACAGGAAGCGGAGATAGCTAAACTCCGGGAACAACAGGTCGAATACTCACGCCTCGTCCGTAACCAGCAAAAAGACCTCCGCCGCCAGAAGGACAAACTCGCGGGAAATATCACTCTACTCAACGTCGCAGCGATGCCAATCTTGGTCATTCTGATCGGTTTTGCCCTTTTCCTCAAACGCCGCTCCTCCACCCGCGCCCGCTAAAGAAAATTCCACCGCAACCCGAGCTTTGCGCTCCTTAGCGACCTTTGCGACTTTGCGGTAAAATCTCCTCCAGAACCCAAGTCTTCTACTCAACTTTCACCTAACCATGAAATCCCGCACCGTCATCATCCTCTGGGCTATTGCCATCGCCCTCGGCATCACTATCGCCTTCGTGAAATACTCGCAGGGAATCGGCCAAGACAAGGCCACCGACCGGGCTCCCGGCGAAACACTGCTTGAAAGCTTCCCTGCCGAGAAAGTCGCCAGCATCGAAATTTCCGGTATCGAAAGCACTGCCACCCTCGTCGAGAAAGAAGGCCAATGGACAGTCACCCAGCGCGACAACTACCCGGCAAACTCCCGCAACATCAACGACCTACTCCGCACTCTCGCCGAACTAAAAGTCACCCAAGGCATCGAAGCCGGCTCATCTTTCGCACCACGTTTCGGCATGAACGAAAACTCCTCCGATCCTGCCGAGCACGGCGTTACCGCAGTTTTCAAAGACGACTCCGGCAAGCAAATCGCAACTCTCACCTTCGGGAAAAACCTCGATTCCGTAGCCACCCAGTCTCCCTACGGTGGTGGAGCAACCGGGCGTTTCGTCCGCAACCACGCCGACGAGTCCGGCTTCTACGCTGTGTCCGAATTGTTCGGAACACTTTCCGAAGACCCAAAAAGTTGGCTCAATGACGAGTTCCTCAAAGTTGAGAAAATCAAAACCATCTCCCTCACAAAACCCGGCTCCGACGATAACGAGTGGACCCTCACCCGCGAGGAAGAGGACGGCGAATTCGCATTTACCGATGCCTTCCCCGGCGTGAAAGCCGATCCAGCTGCCACCGGCCAGCTCAAAAGCCTCTTCTCCTACGCCCGTTTCGACGACCTCATCCCAGCCTCCGAAGTCGAGAAACACACCACCCCGGACATGCTTCAAAAAGCGGTCATCACCACCTTCGAAGGACTCGAATACACCGTCGGACTCCAGCCAGCAAAACCTGAAGACGGTGCGGAAGAATCTGCCGCAAAGACATACCTCATGACCGTAGCGATCTCCGGAGAACTGCCGAAGGAGCGTAAAAAAGCGGAGAAAGAAACCGAAGAAGATGCCAAAAAGGCCGACGAAGCATTCACCGAACGCCTCGCCGCCTTGAGGGAAAGTAAGAAGAAAACAAAAGCCCTCGAAGGCCGCACCTTCGAGGTCAGCAACTTCACCGTCGATGCCCTCCTCAAAGGCCGAGTCGAACTCATGCTGAAAACTCCTGCTCCGGGAACCACCCCACCCCCTTCAACCTCCGGAGCCAGCGCATTTACCCCACCCATCAGAATCCCCACCCAGCCAACTCCCGCTCCCGTCGAACCCGAGGCACCTAAAAAAGAGGTAGTCCTTCCCGACACACCCGAGCCGCAACTCCCTACCGGGGAGTAGGGATATTCCTGTCCCTACCACATCGACATCCGGCCTCCTCAGCGCTACATTCCCGCAAAGCCGTCATGTCAAACAATCCCCACGACCATCCCACTGCCCTCGCAGATCTCCAGGATTCCGTCTACCGGGAGAAGGTGCTCCGCGCCCGCGCGATGACGCCCGAGGAACGAATTTCAGCCGTGTTCGAACAGTCCAACTTTCAGTTCGGCATGATGCTCGCCGGAGCGATGGCGCGAATCGGAACTAATGATGAAAACTTGGGGTGGCAGGAAGTGAGGAACGGCCTAAATCGTCTCGACCGTGTCCGGGAGCACGGCCTCTATTCCAAAACTAAACCCGCCGCCTGATGGAAATCGCAACCATCGCGATTCAGGTTCTCGACAGAATTGAAGAAACTGACATGCCCTACATTAAAAACTGGTGCACCATTCACAAAACCACTGACCGCCTCGAAGCCACTCTCGCTCGCATTCCCGAGCTGTAGCTGTGGGAAAGTGCTGGCGCATCCTGCGCCAGGCCGTTCGGGAGAAATCCTGCCTCCAGCATTTAAACTGGCAATTTCCCGCCCGCCACGTTTGCATACGCGTCCCGTGACCAAGCACCGCACAGACGACCTCCGCATTTCCGGCATCAACCCGCTCATTTCCCCTGCGGTTCTCGCCTACTATCTGCCCATCAACGAGCAGGCTGCATCAGTGGTGCATACCGCCCGCACGGAGGCTGACGCCATTCTAAATCTCGAAGACGACCGACTGCTAGCCGTCGTCGGCCCATGCTCCATCCACGATCCTGAGGCTGCGCTCGAATACGGTGAAAAACTAAAAAAGGAAGCCATACGCCTCGAGAAAGACCTCTGCATCATCATGCGGGTCTATTTTGAAAAACCCCGCACCACCGTCGGCTGGAAGGGGCTCATCAACGATCCCCACCTCGACGACTCCTTCGACATCAACCAAGGCCTTCGCGTCGCGCGCAAGCTCCTGCTAGAACTCGCCAACATGGGCGTATCCGCCGGCACCGAGTTTCTCGATACCATCTCTCCGCAATACTACGCGGACCTCATCGCATGGGGTGCAATCGGTGCCCGCACAACGGAATCCCAGATCCACCGCGAACTCGCCTCCGGTCTCTCCATGCCAGTCGGCTTCAAGAACGGCACCGGCGGCTCCATCCAGATCGCGCTCGATGCGATCAAATCCTCCTCGCGTCCCCACCATTTTCTCTCCGTCACGAAACAAGGCGTCTCCGCCATCGTTTCCACAGCTGGGAATACTTCCTGCCACCTCATCCTACGTGGCGGAAAATCGGGTCCGAACTACGATAAGGACAGCGTCGCCGCCGTCGAGGCAATGCTCGCCGAGCAAAACATCCCGCCTTCCCTAATGATCGACTGCTCCCACGGAAACTCGAACAAGAATTTCAGCAATCAACCGCTCGTCGCGAAGGATCTCGCGGATCAGATCGCCGCCGGATCGAAATCCATCACTTCGGTCATGATCGAGTCCAATCTCGTCGAAGGAAACCAGAAGCTAAATTCCGATCTCTCCAAGCTCACCCACGGCCAATCCGTCACCGATGCCTGCATCAACTGGGACGACACCGTGGAGGTTCTCGATACCCTTGCGGAAGCCGTCCGCAAACGCCGCGCGTAGCTGCGGCGTCCCGCCGCAGACGGTGAAAGAGGCGTCCCGCCTGCTGCTATACCATCATAAAAACTCTCATCGCACTTCTATCCTTGGGACTTGCCAGCCTCCATGCTGCGGAATAACCAAACATCCTCGGCTACTCTGACATCGGCTGCTACGGCGGCGAGATCGAGACCCCGAACCCCGAGTGGTCCGATTACTCAGGGAAACACGGCAGCCTAACCTCCCCGAGGATGATCAAACAGAGGGACGGTAAGAAGAAACTTTCCAAAAAATAGTCATCTCTCACCCTTGGGAGTCTTCAGGAATGCTTCGATCTCTTTTGCGGATCTGGTATTCAACACATCTTCCCTCCGCAGCCAGCCTTTCCTAGCGACCCGGACTCCAACTCCAATGTGGTGCAGTCTTTCACGGGAGTGCGCATCCGGGTTTATCGAGCAAAGGACGCCTTTATCGCGCGCCCGCTTCCACCAGCGCCAGTCCATATCCAGGCGCATGGGGCTGCAGTTCAGCTCGATCACCGTCCGGGTGGCCGCCGCGCAGTCGATGATACGTGCATGGTCGACAGGGTAGCTGTCCCTTTTCAGCAAAAGCCTACCGGTCACGTGCCCGAGCATGGTGACGTGCTCGTTCTCCATCGCCCGGCAGATCCTTTCCGTCATCCTCGCCTCGTCCAGTTTCCCGAAGTTGTGGACGGAGGCCACGGTGAAATCTAGTTGCTCCAAAATCTCATCAGGAAAATCCAGTGAGCCATCCATCAGAATATCCACTTCAGAACCGGCGAAGATACGGAATCCACCCAAAGTTTCCTCCAACAATCGGATCGTCTCAACTTGTTTCAGCAAGCGTTCCGCATCCAGCCCACCTGCGTAGGCGGATGACTTCGAGTGATCGGAAATCCCGAGGTATTGCAGGCCGAGTTCCATCGCCTCTTCCACCATACCTTCTAGGGTATCGCGCCCATCGGATTCCGTGGTGTGGTTGTGGAAAGTCCCGCGCAGATTCATCAGCTCCACAAGCCTCGGTAGTTTGTCCTCCGCAGCAGCCTCAATCTCACCCCGGTTCTCGCGCAGCTCCGGCTCTACATACTGCAAGCCTAGTAGCCGGTAGATATCCTTTTCATCTTTCACCTCCGGACGCTGCGTTTTTTCATCCACTGGATTCAGGCCGTATTCATTCAGTGACCAGCCCTTCTTCAAGGCCAGCGATCGCAAGGCAACGTTATGCTCCTTGGAGCCGGTGAAATACTGGAGAGCGAAAGGAAACTCAGCGTTCGTCACCGCACGCAGATCGCAATACATCCCGTTTTTCAGACGCACAGAAGCCTTCGTCTCTCCGCAGACGATCACCGCATCAACTTGTGGCAGAGTCGTAAAATCCTTACACACCCGCGCACCTTCCTTGGTCGCCACCAGGAAATCCAGATCGCCCACAGTCTCCTTCGCACGGCGGTATGAGCCCGCAACCGCCACCCGGAAAACCTCCGGATGCAGCCGCAGCGTTTCCAGCATCCCCTCGACCAGCGCGCCTATACTTCCGAGTGTGAAACGGTCGGCGAATTTCTCATTCGCAGCCATTCCCTCCAAAATTTTTTCCTGGGTCTTTTTCCCGAAACCAGGCAACTCCGCCACCTTCCCTTCCTCACAGGCGGCTTTCAACTTCACTAGTGAATCAACCCCCAGCGTATCATACATCGCCTTGATTTTCTTCGGCCCCAGTCCCTGCACCTCGAAGATTTCGAAAACGGTTTCCGGAAATTCGCTCTTCAGCTTGTCATAAAATTCCAACCCGCCCGTCTTCGCCATCTCCCCAATCTTGTCGCGCAAAGCCTCGCCAATGCCCTTGATGCCCTTTAGTTCATCATTCTTCGCCAACTCCACCACATCCTCCTCCATGGAAAGCACGATCTCCGCCCCCTGACGGTAAGCCCGCACCTTGAACGGATTTTCCCCTTTAAGCTCCAAAAGAAGGGCAATCTTCTCCAACACTTCCGCCATCTCTTCCCGATTCATCACAAGCTGAATATATCCCAATGTCCCGCAAGCCGCAAGGATCGGAGTCGGGACATTCCTGTCCCGACTCAAGCTGATTGGGTGGAGTTCTGGAGAACGTCAGTCCGAACATTGTCACATTCCATTTCTCGCCTACTAAATCTGTGGTATCCATAGTACCATGCCCATGGACATTACATCACTCGATCTCACCAAAGAATTCCCCCGTAGCCCTCGCGATATTTCCATCGCTGGATACGTCGTCGCCGCGCGTTGCGTGGACAAGTGCCGCGCCGTGCTTGCTGAGACCAACGGCGAATACCATTCCAGCTGCCCGCTCGACGAGGTATGGCTGAATTTCGCGGGGATTAAATATTCCGCGTTCAAGAAATTCATCGCCACTGGTGCGGATGACGAAGCCGTCTCAAAATGGATTACTAAGAAGGCGAAGCAGAAGTCCCACGGCGCGGTGGTCAAGTGGAACAACAAGATGCGCGACACACAGATCAGCTCTATGCCGATGAAGCTGCAGAAGTTCCTCGAAGATTACATCCCTGCGAACCTTCCGGAGAACAAACCGCCTTACGTTTGGTTCGATATTTACGACATCGAGGAGAAGCGGATCTGACCCGAATGGCACGGCTTTAAGAAATAAATCGGACAGCGAGAAAGCAAGGAAAGCCGTCCTTCTAGGCTGCAGCGGAACCCGAGCATACTACCTCGTACCGATGAAGCCTCTGCTAAATCCAGCAGCCTAGTAGGACGGCGTTCAGCAAAGGACAACGCATTTTTCGGCGCCAGCGTTTCCTAGTAGCCACAAAACGCCCGAGATTTCGCATAAAGACGCGCCATTCGGATCTGACCCCTCACTTCTTTTTTTCAGCCTTTTGACCTCACGGACTTTCCCGCCCTTTTCGACAATCGTGAATACGCCGCCGGTGCTCGTTGCGAG
>CAJJBR010000036.1 GCA_905182475.1 Akkermansiaceae bacterium
CGACCGAAGATCGCCGCTACTCTGCATCCGCTATTGCCTGTAGCTCCTCCCAGCGGGTGTAGAGGGCGGTGGTGGCGGTGCGGGCGGCTTCGAGTTTTTCCATTTCGGCGGGGATTTGCTCGTAGTTGCTGACCTGGAATTCCGGGTCGTTCATGCGGGTCTCGATGGTGGAGACTTCGTCCTCGGCGGTGAAGATGCGGTCTTCCATGCCTTCCAACTCGGCGCGTTCTTTTTGGGAAATCTTGCGAGGTTTTCCGGCAGATTTTGCCTGTGATTTTGAATTTTTAAGAGCTTTGTAGGCTTTTTCTTGGTTTTTTTGTGCGGCTTCGCGCTGCTGGCGTTTTTCCAAATAGTAGGAGTAGTTGCCGGGGGTGATATGGACGCCGCCATCTTCAAACGCGATGATCTGATCGCAGATGCGGTCGAGGAAATAACGATCGTGGGAGACGCAGAGGATGCTGCCGCCGAAGGCCGAGAGGGCTTCCTCCAACATACGGAGGGAAGGCAGGTCGAGGTCGTTGGTAGGCTCGTCGAGGACGATGAGGTTGCCGCCGGTTTTCAAGACTTTGGCTAGCATCAGGCGAGCTCGTTCGCCGCCGGAGAGGAGATCGACGCGTTCGTTGATGCGCTCGTTGTTGAAAAGGAAGCGGCGGAGGTAGGCTCTTGCTCCCAAAGATTCGTTGCCGAACTGGACCTTCTCGTTTCCATCGGAAATTTCATCTAGCAGGGAGCCGGTGCCGTCGAGTTGCATGCGGGTCTGGTCGATGTAGTTGATTTTGACACGTTTCCCAAGGACGGCGGTGCCTTCGGTGGGATTGAGTTGGTCGAGGCAGAGCTTGAGAAGTGTGGTTTTCCCGACTCCGTTCTTTCCGACGATTCCGGTGCAGGTGCCGGGGCGGATGGAGAGATCAAGATGGCGGAAGAGCCAGCGGGGAAGTCCTTCGGTGCCGACGTTGACGCCCGCCTGTTCGAGTTCGATGACTACGTTTCCGAGATCGGCGGCGGGTGGGAGGAGGAGATCCATTTCGCGCTCTTCGGGAGGTGCGTCTTGGCCTTCCACTTCGTAGAAGGCGTCTAGTCGGCTTTGTTGTTTTGTGCCGCGGGCTTTGACTCCGGCGCGAACCCATTCGAGCTCGGATTTAAGGAATTTTTGGCGTTTTTGTTCGGTTTTCCCGGCGATTTGTTGGCGGATGGCTTTGGACTCTAGAAATGCGGTGTAGTTGCCTTCGTGGGAGTAGGCTTTTCCGCCGTCGATCTCGATGATGCGGGTCGCGATGATATCGAGGAAGTAGCGATCGTGAGTCACGAAGATGACGGCTCCGGCGAAGTTTTTCAGGACATCTTCCAGCCAGCGAATGGACTCTGCGTCGAGGTGGTTGGTCGGCTCATCGAGGAGGAGTAGATCTGGCTGGCAGGCTAGGGCGCGGCAGAGGGCGACTCGGCGTTTTTCTCCTCCGGAGAGTGGGCCGGTGGGAGCTTCGAGCGGTGGGGTGCCGAGGGCGTTGGAGAGGGAAAGGATGCGGGAATCGAGGTTCCACCCATCGGTGTGGTCGAGGAGTTCTAGGAAGCCTTGGAGTTCGGTTTCGGTGCCATCGCCGTTTTCGTAGCGGGTCATGGCTTCGACGATGTCGGCGGCTCCGAGGGCGATGTTTTCGTGGACGGAAAGTTCGGGATCTAGCTCGAACTCCTGCGGGAGGTAGCCGGTGCGGATGCCGCGGCGGAGGGAAATGTCCCCAGAGTCGGCTTGCGACTCGCCGGTGAGGATTTTTAGGAGTGAGGTTTTCCCACAACCGTTGCGACCCACTAGGCCGACCTTTTCGCCTGAGGCGACGGCGAGGGTGACGCCGTCTAGGAGGTTCTGGTAGGAGTAGGCGAGGCGGATTTCGTTGGCGGAGAGGAGAGTGGACACTGATGGAAACTTTAAATTTTAAACTCGAAACCTCAAGGAAGAGGAAGAAGATCTGGCCGCCAATGGACGGGAATGGGCGCGAATGGGCGCGAATGGGCGCGAATGGAAGGGGAAACGGGAAGAAAGTAAATGGCTAAGCTTGTAGCTGGGGATTTCAGCCCCAAGCCGTTGAAGGGGCATCCTGCCCCGTTGTCCTAAATTACTCTGGCGGCTGGAATCCGCCCGAACGGCCTAGGGCAGGATTCCCCAGCTACTTCCACGGCAGCGCGCTCGCCACTTTCGATCCGTTTCCTGAACCGTGAAGCGCTTATCGAAGCGAAGAAGGCGATGGGTAGACCGAAGGGCTTGCTGACGGTAGCGCAGTTGGAGATTGGTGGTGAACTGGAGTGAACCGCTCAAGGGGCACTTCCTAGATCTCTGATGATTTTCTTGGCGAGAAGCTCGTTGATTTCTCGATGGCGCGGGACGGGCTGGGAGCGTCCGTAGAAGGGTTGTGCCAGATATCATGGCGACCGCCGTGGCGAAGAAGCGCACAGCCGCATTTTTTGAGTTCCTTGATGAGATTCCGGTTTTTCACGCGAACTCCATTACAACTTCTTTGCGGATTCCGGGGATTGTCTCCGACTCGAACATTTCGTGGAGATCCTGAAGGTGTGCTTTTAAGTCCTCCAGGTTTTCCCCTTGAGTCCAGTGGTCGGGGTAGGCGTTGAGGTAGCCTAGATATGTTCCGTCGGTTTCCGATCAGTAGGTGACCTTTGCCTTCATGGGCTAAATCTACATTAGGACGCTGAGGAAACCAAAGTGGACTTCCCCAGGGTCAGGACAGGAATGTCCTGACTCCGTTGCTCTGGCTTGGGGTTTAAAGTTTCTGAAACGCGTCCATACCGCCGGTGACGTTGACTACGTTTTCGTAGCCTAGGGAGGTGAGGTATTCGCAGGCTTTTGCAGAGCGCATGCCGGCTTTGCAGTGGATGATGATCTGGGTGTCCTTGGGGAGGTTGGGCGCGTAAGTGGGGATGGTTTGAAGGGGGACGAGTTTGGCCTGGGGGATGTGGGCGGCGTCCCATTCCTCTTGCTCGCGGACGTCGAGGAGGATGGCGTTGAGGTCGTTGGTATCGAGGCGGGTTTTGAGTTCTTCTGCGGTGATGGTTTGCATGGTGGGGTCGGCGATTTGGCAGCTTGGATCAGCTGTGGTTTCGGGGTTGTTTACGGAGCTGATGGTGGGATTTTCACCGCAGAGGCGGCAAGCGGGATCGTGGGGGAGTTTTAAGGAGCGGAAGGAGGTGCGGAGGGCATCGTAGATGAGGATTTTTCCTAGGGGTGGCTGGCCGGTGCCGAGGATGAGTTTGATGGCTTCCATCGCCTGGAGGGAGCCGATGATGCCGGGGAGGACTCCGAGGACGCCGGCTTCGTTGCAGGAAGGGATGGCACCTGGCGCGGGGATATCCGGTAGGAGGCAGCGGTAGCAGGGGCTGCCGAGGTGGGGAGCGAAGACGGTCATCTGGCCGTCGAAGCGGTAGATGGCTCCGTAAATGAGGGGCTTTTTGAGAAAAAAGGCGGTGTCGTTTGCGAGGAAGCGGGTCGGGAAATTGTCGGATCCATCGAGAATGATGTCGTAGTCCTCCGCGATGGAAACGGCATTTTCCGGCGTGAATCTGACGGGATGGAGATCGAGGATGATGTGCGGATTCGTCTCGCGGAGGCGGCCGGCGGCGGAATCAAGTTTAGGCTTTCCGATGGTGGCGTCCGAGTGGAGGAGCTGGCGCTGCAAGTTCGAGAGATCGACGGTATCGGGATCCACCAATCCGAGCCGACCAACCCCGGCTGCGGCAAGGTAAAGGGCGGCGGGGGAGCCGAGGCCGCCGGTGCCGATGAGCAGGACGGAGGCGTTTTTTAAACGCAGTTGTCCCGCCTCGCCAATCTCCGGGATGAGTAGGTGGCGGGAGTAGCGGGCTTTCTCTTCGGGACTGAGCACGTGCCTTCGTTAAACTTTAAATTCTAAACTTTAAACTCCTAATAAGAGGAAAACTTGGGTTGCGGGGTGGGGAGTCTTGCCTAAAGTGCTTCGTATGGCTGAAGTTTTATCGACGTTCGAATTGAAGTATGGAGACAACGCGCCGGGGTTTTCGCTTCCGGATGCATGGCGGAAAGAGCATTCGCTCAAAGATGTTGCGGGGAAAGAGGGGACGGTAGTGGTTTTCGCCTGTAACCATTGTCCTTTCGTGATCCATCTGGCGAAGGAACTGGGCGTTCTTGCGAAAGAAGCGGCGGCGCAGGGGGTGAACACGGTGGTGATCAATTCGAACGATCTGGAGAATTATCCTCAAGACGGGCCGGAGCCGATGAAAGAGTTTGCGAAGGAGAGTGGCTGGGAGTTTCCCTACCTGATCGATCGGACGCAAATGGTGGCGAAATCCTACGGGGCGGCGTGCACCCCGGATTTCTTCTTGTTCGATAGTGAGGGCAGGATGGTTTACGCTGGGCAGTTCGATGAGAGCCGTCCGCGTTGCGAAACGCCGGCATCTGGTGATGATCTCCGTGCGGCGATTGGCAAGTTGCTTGCCGGGGAGGTGCCGACGAAGGGGGTTCCCAGCAGCGGGTGCAATATTAAGTGGAAGGCTGGAAACGAGCCGAGGTGGTTTTAAAGCTCAAACTTCAATGAAGAGTAGCGGCTAGCCTTCAGCTAGCAGGTTGCGGAAGTAGGATATGGTCGGGTCTAGGCCGTCTTCGAGTTTTACTGTTGGCTCCCAGCCGAGCTCGGTTTGGGCGAGAGTGATGTCGGGGCGGCGCTGTTTTGGATCGTCACCGGGGAGGGGGTGAAAAGTGAGTTTTGATTTTCCGCCGACCTTTTTCAGGATCAGTTCCGCGAGCTCGAGCATGGTGAACTCCCCGGGGTTGCCGATGTTGATCGGGCCGGTGATGTTGTCCTTTTCCATTAGGCGGACGAAGCCTTCGATGAGATCGTCGCAGTAGCAGAACGAGCGGGTCTGGGTGCCATCGCCGTAGATGGTGAGGTCTTCGCCTTTCAGTGCTTGGACGATGAAGTTTGAGACGACTCGGCCGTCATCGGGGAGCATGTTTGGGCCGTAGGTATTGAAAATGCGAACCACGCGGATCTCGACGCCATGCTGGCGGTGGTAATCGAAGAAGAGGGTTTCGGCGACGCGTTTGCCTTCGTCGTAGCATGCGCGGATGCCGATGGGGTTGACGGAACCTTTATAGGATTCCGGCTGGGGATGGATTTCAGGATCGCCATAGACCTCGGAGGTGGAGGCTTGGAAAACGCGTGCACCGACTCGTTTAGCAAGGCCGAGGGAGTGCATTGCGCCTAGGACTGAGGTTTTGGTAGTTTTGATCGGGTTGTGCTGGTAATGCGGGGGGGAGGCCGGGCAGGCGAGGTTATAAATGCGGTCGACCTCGAACATGAAGGGCTCACAGACATCATGGCGGACAAGCTCGAAGTTCGGATTGGAAAGGAGGTGGGCGACATTTCTTTTCCTGCCGGTAAAAAAGTTATCAAGGCAGATGACGTCGTTACCCTCGTTAAGGAGGCGTTGGCAGAGATGGGAGCCGAGGAATCCAGCTCCGCCTGTGATTAGGATGCGCATACGGATTTCTAAACTCTAAACTCTTAATTTTAAACTCCAAACTAGATGTTCGCTGCGCTCAGGGTGCTTGACCGTGGGGAGGGGGTGGCTGCATGGTTTGCGGCATGAGGATTTTGACGGGATTGCAGCCAAGCGGGAAACTGCACGTGGGGAATTACTTCGGTGCGATGAAACCTGCGGTGGAGCTACAGGGGCAGGGCGAGTGCTTTTATTTTATCGCGGACTATCATGCGATGACTTCCGGGCGGGATGGAGCGGCGCTGCGCAATAACGTGAGGGAGCTGGCGATCGACTTCCTTGCCTGTGGGTTGGATCCGGAGAAATCCGTGTTCTTTCGGCAGAGTGCGGTTCCCGAAGTGAACGAGCTGGCTTGGATCCTTTCGACGGTTTGCCCGCTGCCGCTGCTGAACAAGTGCCACTCCTACAAGGACAAGGTCGCGCAGGGGGTTTCTGCGAACCACGCTCTCTTCGCTTACCCGGTGCTGATGGCGGCAGATATTTTGCTCTACGATTCGAACAAGGTCCCGGTCGGAAAAGACCAGAAGCAGCACCTCGAAGTGACCCGCAGCCTGGCGACGAAGCTGAACGAAACCTACGGCGAGGGAACCGCAGTGATGCCGGATGCGATCATCAAGGCAGAGACTGAGCTGGTGATCGGCACCGACGGGCGCAAGATGAGTAAGAGCTATAACAACACGCTTCCAATCTTCGGTGAGGAGAAAAAGGTAAAGAAGCTGGTGATGAAAATTACGACGGACTCCACGCCGGTGGAAGATCCCAAGCCGACGGAGGATTCGACGGTGATCGCGCTCTACAAGCTTTTCGCAAACGAGCCCGAGCTGGCGAAGATGATTGCGGATCATGAAAGCGGCGGCTTCGGCTACGGCGATTTCAAGAAACGCCTAGCTGAGGCGTATTGGGACTACTTCGCGCCGATGCGTGTGAGACGTGAGGAAATTCTCGCGGATCCCGGGTATGTGGACGAGGTGCTGGCGAAAGGTGCAGAACGTGCGCGTGAGGAATCGGCAAAAGTGCTGGATCGTATCAAGAGGGCAGTGGGGCTGGTGTGAAGGGAAAGCCGTCCTTCCAGGCGGCAGCGGAACCCGGGTATACAACCCCGGCACGATGAAACTGGGGCGAAATCTAGCCGCCTGGTGCCCTGAAAACCTTAATCTGACGGATGGGGGTTTTTAAGGTTTTGAGAACACTAGAAGGGCGGTGTTCCGTAAAGGGACGTGCCATTCTGGCTCTACGGTTTGATTTCCCGGAAGTCCGCCTTCGGAAATATTTTGAGGATTTTCTGGCGATTATTGCCGCTTGCTACGGTGAATGTAGTAGATAGGGCATCAGCAATCGTGGCGGTTGGGGCGGTAACCACGATGGTGCTGTCGGGGCGGGTGCTCGCTCCGTCTGCGGGGCGGAATATGTGATGAAAACGGCCTTCGGGGTCGAAGGTGTGGCCGCTGCCGGCGGAGACTGCGAGGGCGCGGCCTGGCGGGAGAGGGATGGTTTCGCCGTTGGCTGCGAGTTCCACGCTCCAAGGTTTTCCATTCTGTGCGGTGCCGAGCGCGGCGTATTCGCCGATGTTCACGAGAGCGTTTCGGACTCCGAGTTTCTTGAGGAGAGTGACAATGGAGTCCGTGGCGTGGCCTTGCACGATGCCGTTGAGGGTGATGGCCATGCCTGGCTTCCCGAAAGAAATGGTATCCCTTACAGCTTTGACATGACGATAATCGACAAGGGTCAGGGCTTTGTCCCAAGAATTCGCATGGAGTGCTTGCCTTTCCTCAAGGCCTGCTTCTTTCCATTTCTGCCGCCAATCCCAGAGCGGTTGAACGGTGATGTCAAAAATACCTCCTGTCTTTTCTCCGTAGTCCAGGGCGGTTCGGATCAGTTCGAGAAATTCTGTGGGAGGGTTATCGAGGCGGCCTTCGTGGTTGAGTTTGGAAAGGGTAGACTGCGGGTCGTAGAGGCTGAAGAGGGCTTCGATTTCGCGGATGCGGGCGGAGCACACGGAAGAGATTTTTTCAAAAGCTGATTGCGAAATTCCGTGTGTTTGGAAATGGACTTCAGTGCCGAAGGCGATGGAGGAGAAATTACGTAGCGGGTTACTGCGACCGCAGGAGCTAAAAGCGGTGGCACTGAGGATGCCGATGGCGCGGCGGCGGTTCATCGAGAGCGCTTGCGGGTGCGTAAAAATAGGACGAAACCCGTGGCGGAGAGGATCAGGACGCCGATGACGGTGAGATCATAGATCCATTTTCCGGTGGTTCCGAAGAAGCGGCCGGAATGGAGGTCGAGGATGACGCGGTCGAGCGGGATGCCATTGCCGGAAAAGGTTGTTTTCCATGTTTTTAGATCGGCATCCGTGGCTGTGACGAGGGAAGACCAGTTGGTTTCCTGGTTGGCGGGGGATTCGGTGAAACCAAGCAGGTTCGCGTCACTGGTGAAGGTGCCGGAAGCTGTCTCTAGGACGAGTGTAAGGTCTGATGTGCGACCGGCCTTGGAAATCGGAGTAGCAGGGAGCGTGAGCGAACCGAGGGTTTCGATCAATTCACCATTAAGACCGAAGTAATGCACGGCGGACGCAGTGACGACTGCAGTGCCATCACGGAGGGGAACGGCTCCGACGAGCGGGGAGGTATCGTCAATGATGTGTTTCCTATGGAAAATTTTACTGTCCCATGTGGAGGCATAAGCTTTTCTAAAAGAATCCGAGCCGCGAATTAGGCGGAAAAGTGCGCTGGTTAGGTGCGGAATGTGTATAGTGGGGGTTTTCTTGGTGAAATAAAGGTTCCATTTGGAAATATCAGCCGTTCAGGGCTAAGAAATACCGCATGAAACGGGTTTTGTGTCTTTTGGAGAATGGATTTGAGGAAATCGAGGCGATCACGCCTGTCGATGTCCTGAGACGGGCAGGAGTGGAAGTGGTGCTCGCGGGAGTTTCCGGGACTGCAGTGATGGGGAAATGCGGAATTCGGATCGAGGCGGATGTTCTTTTGGAAAACGTATCCCTAGATGGTTTCGATGCGCTGTTCCTACCGGGAGGTCCGGCGGTGATGGAACTACGGGGAAACGCCAAGATACTCGATTTGATTCGTGATTTTTCCGCGAAAGACAAACTGATCGCTGCAATTTGTGCGGCTCCGCTTTTGCTAAACGACGCCGGTGTCCTCGAAGGGCGGAAGTTTACGGCGCATTTTACAACGACGAACGAACTTCCGGAGAATCGCGGCGAGCGCGTCGTTACTGACGGAGCTTTCATTACCTCGCGTGGAGCGGGGACGGCTTTGGATTTCGGCCTGGAAATGGTCGCTATCCTTGCCGGAGCTACAGTCAGGGACGAAGTGGCAGCTGCGATCATGGTTTAGTGCCTGCACCGGGAGCTTGCCGGAAACTGGAAATGGGACTATAAAAGATGGAGTTTCTAACGATACGTTTAATTTATGGATCTGAAAAAAAGACGTGGAAGTGCCAATGTGGAAGTGCCAATGTGGAAGACGCCTGAGGTAGGAAGCAGGCCGGGATGGGCGGTGGCCGCGGTGGAATGGGAATGGGTTTGCTGACCCTGATGGGGAAAAATTCGGGATGAAAGGCATTCTCGTTGCTGTGGTGGCCGGGGTTGTTTTGTGGAAACTGGGAATCGTCGATCCGAATATGTTGCTCGGAGGTGGATCGGCTCCTTCCGCTGCCACGCAGATCAGTCCGGAGGAACAGGAGCGATATGAGTTTGTCAGCAAGGTTCTTGGGGTGACCGAAGAAGTCTGGGCATCTGAGTTCAGCCGGATTGGGCGGACGTATGAAGAGCCAAAAATGCAGATCTACCGTGGGCAAACACGCACGGCCTGCGGCACCGGAAGCGCTGCGATGGGTCCTTTTTATTGTCCGGGTGATAAGAAGGTCTACATCGACCTGAGTTTTTACGATGAGCTTACCAGAACTTTCAAAGCACCCGGTGATTTCGCCCAAGCATACGTCGTGGCTCACGAGGCCGGGCATCACGTGCAAAACCTGCGCGGAACCTCTGGCGAGATTGCGGCAAAGCGCGGCCAACCGGACTACAACGAATATTCAGTCCGTCTCGAGCTACAGGCGGATTTTTATGCAGGGGTCTGGGCAAGACATTCTAGCGATTACCTCGAAAAGGGCGATATCCAAGAAGCCATGCGCGCGGCGAATGCCATCGGCGACGATGCGATCCAAAAAAAACAGCAGGGTCACGTGGTTCCCCACACCTTCACCCACGGCACATCCGAGCAGCGGATGCGGTGGTTCAATAAAGGCTTGGAGAGCGGAAAAATCGAAGACGGCGATACGTTCTCGATGCCATACAATCAGCTCTAGATCAGACCCTCAGGCTTCCCTGCACACCGGTGCTGATATCGGCTCCGGTGGCCGCGCGGGTGAGCATTTTTGCGATGGTGACGAGTTTTCCATCTTCGGTATCCCAGTAGTGGGCGACGGTCGGCTGGACTCGGATCAGTGAGATTTTCGGATCGTCTTTCCCTCCCTCGAACCATGCCCCCACCATTGTATTCCAAAGCCTGTCGATCTGCGCCTTGTCGGTTGAGATTGAGGCTGTTCCGTAAACGGTCAGGAATTCCATCTCGGAGGAATTTGTGAAGATGAGTTGGACGCGGGGATCGACACGAACCTGAGCATTATGGGTGCTGTCTGTGGTGCTGAAAAACCAGAGATCACCATCGTAATCGGCCTCTTGGACGCGCATCGGGATCACATGGAAGGGGGCTTCGCCAAGGTTTGTGGCGAACATGCAGGTCGGGGAGGCTCTGACGAGATCCTGGAGTTTGGAAACGGCTTCTTCGGCAATGAGGTTTTTATGGTCTAACATACCTTATGTTTACACGAATGAAGACGCAGTCAAAAGGAATACCTAGGAAATGCTTTCAGTAGTTGCGCGTTTGGCGCTCCTGTTGCATTACGTGGCAGACGCCATGGATACCACTTCTTCCTTCCTACCCCGCCACATCGGACCCTCCGCAGCCGATCAATCCGAAATGCTCGATGCTGTTGGCCACGGCACGCTCGACCAGCTGATTTCCGAGGCGGTTCCGGGCGCGATCCGCATGGATGGGGAGATGGATCTGCCCGCCGCCCTTTCCGAAGCCCAAGCGCTCACGTGGCTCCGGGCATGGATGGGGCAGAATAAGGTGCTGAAAAGTTTTATCGGCCAAGGCTACTACGGGACACTGACGCCGGGAGTGATCCTCCGGAATATCCTAGAAAATCCCGGCTGGTACACGGCCTACACCCCATATCAGGCGGAAATCTCGCAGGGGCGGCTGGAGGCTCTTCTGAACTTCCAGACCATGGTTACGGATCTCACCGGGCTGGATGTCTCGAACGCTTCACTGCTCGATGAAGGCAGCGCCGCTGCCGAGGCGGTCACTCTCGCTCTTTCCGGAAAGCCGAAAGGCAAAGCCCTTTTCATTTCCGAGCGCTGCCACCCTCAGACCATCGATGTGGTGAAAACCCGCTCCGAACCGCTCGGCCACGAAGTCATCGTAGGTGATTGGGAAACGTTCGACCCAGCATCTGCTGAGGGACTCTTCGCGGTGATCGTGCAGTATCCTGACACACGCGGCCGTATCGATGACTTCTCCGCCTTCTTCGAGAAATCCAAAGCGGCGGGCGCGGTGACCATCTGCGCCGCCGATCTCCTGGCACTGACTCTTCTGAAATCGCCAGGCGAGTTCGGCGCGGATATCTGTGTCGGTTCCTCTCAGCGCTTCGGGGTGCCGCTCGGTTTCGGCGGGCCGCACGCCGGGTTCATGTCTTGCAAAGACTCCCTGAAACGCAAGATGCCAGGCCGCTTGATCGGAGTTTCCATCGATACACAAGGCCAGCCCGCCTACCGCCTCGCACTACAGACCCGCGAGCAACACATCCGCCGCGACAAAGCCACTTCGAACATCTGCACCGCGCAGGTTCTACTTGCCGTCATGGCCTCGATGTATGCCGTTTACCATGGCCCGGAAGGTCTGAAGTCTATCGCTAGGAAAATTCACGGCCAGTCGAGGGAACTCAAAGCCGCACTCGCCGCTGGTGGCCTCACTGTGGAAGACGGGGCGTTCTTCGATACCATTGTCGTGGAAACGGAAAAGGCCGCGCAGCTCGTCCAGGCCGCCACGGAAAGCGGTTTCAACCTGCGCCTCATCGACCAAACCCATATCGGCATTTCCCTCGATGAAACCGCAGTCTCCCAAGACATCTGGTCGGTTTGCAAACTTTTCGACGTCTCCCGTGTGGATGAGCCAGAAGGATCCGAATGGGACTCTTCCTTTGACCGTGCTTCGAAATTCCTCACTGCTCCTGCGTTCAATGCCTATCACTCCGAGACGGAAATACTGCGCTACATCAAGCGCTTGGAGACTAAAGATCTCGCCCTGAACGAATCCATGATCGCCCTCGGCTCCTGCACCATGAAGCTGAACGCGACCTCGGAAATGCTCCCCCTGAGCTGGCCAGAAGTTTCCTCCATTCATCCCTTCTCGCCCAAGGATCAGACCACCGGCTACACGGAAATGCTCACCCAGCTTGAAAATTGGCTCGCTGAGATTACCGGTTTCGCCGCCGTTTCCCTCCAGCCGAACGCTGGCTCCCAGGGCGAATACGCAGGCCTCCTCGCGATCAAGCGCTACCACGAATCACGCAGCGAAGGTCACCGCCACGTCTGCCTGATCCCCGTCTCCGCCCACGGCACCAACCCCGCCTCCGCCGTCATGTGCGGGATGAAAGTCGTCGGCGTGAAATGCGATGAAAAGGGCAATGTCGACATGGCGGATCTCATTTCCCTCACAGAGATCCACCGCGAAAACCTCTCCGCCCTCATGGTCACCTACCCCTCGACCCACGGCGTTTTCGAAGAAACCATCCGCGAGATCACTGCTATCATCCACGATGCCGGCGGCCAGGTCTACATGGACGGCGCGAACATGAACGCCCAGGTCGGTCTCACCTCCCCCGGCCTCATCGGAGCTGATGTCTGCCACCTCAATCTCCACAAAACTTTCTGCATCCCCCACGGAGGCGGCGGCCCCGGAGTCGGCCCCATCGGAGTTGCCCCGCAGCTCGTCCCTTTCCTTCCCGGCCATTTCGCTATGGACGACAAAAGCCACGCCGTCTGCTCCGCTCCCTACGGCAGCGCCTCCATCAACACCATCTCCTGGATGTATATCGCCATGATGGGTGCCGCCGGCCTCAAGACCGCTACGGAAATCGCTATCCTCAACGCAAACTACGTCGCCAAGCGCTTGGAGAAATGTTTCCCCGTCCTCTACACCGGGAAAACAGGACTCGTCGCCCACGAATGTATCATCGACTGCCGCCCGCTTTCCGAAAAATCCGGCATCGGCGTCGAGGACATCGCCAAGCGCCTCATGGACTACGGCTTCCACTCACCAACCATGTCATTCCCAGTGACAGGGACGCTGATGATCGAGCCCACCGAATCCGAATCCAAAGTCGAGCTCGACCGCTTCTGCGATGCAATGGTATCCATCCACGGCGAGATCCAAGCCGTCATCAGCGGCGAAGCGGACGCCAAGGACAACGTCCTGAAAAACGCCCCGCACACCAGCACCGTCCTCTGCGGAAACGACTGGCCGCACCCTTACACCCGCGAGCAGGCCGGCTTCCCACTGCCCTACCTCCGCACCCACAAGTTCTGGCCATCCGTCTCCCGCATCGACAACGTCCACGGCGACCGCAACCTCGTCTGCACCTGCGATTCCGTCGAAGCCTACGCCGCAATTTCCTAAGGAGCAGGGACATTCCAGTCCCTGCCGATGACGCCCCTCGCTTTACGCTTTACGCCTTGCGATCATCATCCTCACTCCTATTCTCCCCCCATGATTCCGAAAATCCTCCGCCTTTTCGCGGCCTTCGCACTTTGTCTTTCCTCTTCCATTGCAGAGGAAGAAAAACCGCTGAAAGTCCTCATCATCACCGGCGGCTGCTGCCATGATTACAAGTTCCAGTCCGCAGCGATGGTGGATGGCATAGGCCAGCTCACCAAGGCCGAGTTCACCGTCGTCAACGAAGGCGGAAAGCGAACCATGGGAAAAATCGCCCTCTACGACGATCCGGAATGGGCGAAACCCTACGACTGCGTAATCCACAACGAATGTTTCGCCTCTACTACGGATGCCGACTACATCCGGAAAATCACCTCAGCTCACAAGGGCGGCGCGCCCGCAGTCGTCGTGCACTGCGCGATGCATACCTACCGCGACGCGAAGATCGATGATTGGCGTGAATTTCTCGGCGTGAGTAGCTTGCGCCACGACCACCAGAGCAACTATCCCGTGAAAGTTGAAGCCGCCGACCATGCGGTAATGAAGGATTTTCCTGCCAACTGGACTACCCCCAAAGACGAGCTCTACATCATCGAAAAAATCTGGCCGAAAACCACCGTCCTCGCCACCTCCAAGAGCGAAGAAGACGGCAAGGAATACCCCGTCATTTGGACGAACGACTATCACGGCACCCGCGTTGCCGGCACCACCTACGGCCATACCAACGAGGCTTTCGAAGACCCCGTTTTCATAAAAATTCTCGCAAACGCCGTCACCTGGGCAGCCGGGAAATAACGCGCAACGCAACGCAACGGAGTTATCCCATTTGTATGATGGTCTTGGCGGAATTATCTCAGCTTTGAATTTTAGGTCTTCCTCGCTGTAGGCGAGATGCAACAACAGCATGGGGCTCTAGCCCCATGAACTTCCCAAACCAAGCCCATGCGTGCTGAATGCACGCGGGAAATGCGCAACCATCCACCGTGCCTACCGCACGGGCATTGCCTGGAACATGGTTCATGGGGCTGGAACCCCATGCTGTTCTTGCGCCCTGCCTACCGCAGATTTTTCGCAAGAGGTGAAGCACGGCGGCATTAGCTGTTTCGATTTTGCAACCCAAGAGCCTGCGTGTTCAAAGCCGCTGGTGTGAAAATCCAAGAAACCGCCCACTAATACCGGTCAGTCGATCAAGCGTATCGTCAACGGATAGCGATACCGAACCGGATCAGATGCTCTGACCGCAGCGATGATCGAAAAAACCATCGCCGCGATTCCGATCACGGGAATCAGAACGATTCCCACACAGGTCACCGCACAGATCAGCGAATAAATCGTGATCGAGATATGGAAATTCAGCGCCTCCCGGGCGTGGTAGGCCACCTCCGGTGACTCGTCTTTTTTCACCAGATAAACGATCAGAGGCACCACGATCCCTATCCCAAGCAGGAGCGAGAGGTGGGAAAACAGGATCCAGAGATTGTCGTTTTCGTCAGCGCGCGGCGGTTGGAGCGGTTGCGGCGGCGCGCTGGGGATCATGGGAGGTTGCGAATTCAAAACGCCTGCAACCTAACATCCGCAACCAGCGTGGAAATCAAAAACATCCTGTCGTCTTCAGATCAGTCAAGCCGAGTGCCGAGAGCCGAGAGCAGAGAGCAGAGAGC
>CAJJBR010000037.1 GCA_905182475.1 Akkermansiaceae bacterium
GGTGTCAAATGTCCCGTTCTTCATCGCACTAGCCGTCATCGGGGCAAGCGACACGTGCCATCGGATGGCGACTTCTCTACGAATTTCACCTTCCTGGATCTATCATCGATCGATTTTACCTGTTCGCACATCACGAAACCCGTCAACGACGAGGAATCGGGGACAGCGATGTGAAACGGACTTCTTCGGTTCGTGTTCGTAATCGGGCAGCAGATCGCCATTCGTGTTCCCAGATTAAAAGCGTTAACGCTCACCACTAGCGCTGGACCGCGCCCCATCTGCTCATGACCTGCCTGTGGATCGAATGTCAAAACGACGAAATCTCCCTGAGCGGGAATATAAACGCCCACTACCAGACCTCCTTGCCCTGAGGCTCTTCTTCCTCGCCCAAGGTTCAGAGGTCCAGTCACGCGCTGCGGAGAGGGCGATCCGCTTCCCTAGTCAATGTTCGTGAGACTCGGCCGTGCTGGGGGTCTGTCCCCTGATCCGAACTCTCGAACATGGCGAAGGGGGCTGAGGGAAAGTCGCTAATCGCCTGGAAAATTCGGGAAGAGACCTCGGTTCCACTCGCCTGGATCGCCGCAGAGCTTTCAATGGGTTCGGCCTCCAATGTGTCGGCGCAGGTGAGGAGGATGGGCGAGAGGGTGGCCAAGCAGAGGAGGCTGCGTCGGCTACTTAAGGGGATGCGAGACGCGATGGAACAGCACGGCCACAGCTTCAATCGGGATTGGATCTTCGAGGGAGATCCTTCAAGTGCTGTTTTCCTCCGTAAGATCTTGGCCGAGGGCAAGCCCGACGCTCTCGTCGGTGCCAATGATCCCATCGCCGCACTGCTCTTGCAGGGCTTAGCGAAAGCCAAGATCAACGTGCCGGGGGATATCCGCGTGGTCGGCTTCGACGACTGCGGTTTCGCGACCTTGGTATCTCCGCCGCTCACCACCATCCACCAACCCTGTCGCGAGATCGCGCTCGCCTGCTTCCGGACGATGGAGGGGCGCTTCGAAAACCCACTGCTGCCACCGAGAAGCAGCTCCCTGCCTGCGCAGTTGGTGATCCGCGAATCGTGCGGCGCTTACCTGTAGTTTCACGCGGACAGGCCAGGAAACAGGGTTCCTCCACTAGGGAGAGGAAAGAGTTTCAACCACAGATTTCACGGATTTTCACGGATGAAGACTTCTGGAAACGCCTGCAAAATCGACTTTTAGAAAGCGGACAGCATCCAAGATCCAAAGGACTCGATCTTTCTTGCTCTTATCCGTGAAAATCCGAGCAATCAGTGGTCAAAAATATAGTTGAAACGGCGGAGCCTCCTTGGTGTAGGAACCCTGTGTGCCACCAAAAGAGCCCCCCCACTTTGCCCGCGACGGCGGGCAAAGTGGGGGGGGCGGAGCGGAGGTGGCTGCTTTTTGTAGCCCACTGACCATGAGCTCCAACGGGGTAAACCCATTGGGGGCTTTGTCTGACCATCACACTAATCCCGTGCCATTCTTGCCCGTCCTCGTGAAACCGCCGTTGAGAGGGGAGAAAGGGGGGTGATCTATGCAGCGGACAGTCCTTGTGGACATCAAGGTCGACTGGAATCGCTTATTTGTCTTTCGCCGTTTCCGCTTGGTGGTCTTCGGGCATGGGCGCGTCGATCTTCGGGGCCAGCACAATTCGCATACCCGTAATCGTGTTGAAATCAAAGTTGAACGGAGTGCTGCTTCTTGCGGCGCTTCGCAAATTCATGTAATGCTCATGTTCGTCGGCCTTGTCTTCGGCCTTTTCGCCCTTCTTCAGTCGGGGCAGCCTGAGCAGATGGCAGCCGCCGCGGACGACTTTTTCGTCCACCAAGACTTCCTGGCTTGCTTCATTTTCAAAGTTCACCGGATCCACCAGAACTTTCTTGTCCGTCTTGTACGGCGCGTAGGTGTCCAGGGTGTATTCATACACGTTGCCGTGCATGTCGTGTAGGCCAAACGCATTGGGCGTTCGTTCCTTGCCGATCGGACCTACCCGATGACCATTGAATGCGAAGGTTCCAAGGTCTGCCAAAGCCGGCATTGATATTGTGTTGGCTTGTTGGGTCTTGGAATTGTTCTTGATCAAGGTAGCCAAATCTACGTCGGTATTGAAATAGCTCTTGGTCCCAGCGCGGCAGGCATATTCCCATTCCGCTTCGGTCGGGAGGCGATATTCATACCCTTCGGGCAGTCGGCCGGCCTGGCGTTCAAACTCGGTCAGCCGCTTGCAATACTTCACCGCCGTAGCCCAAGAGAACGTCTCCATGGGGTGATCCAGCAGAAACCCCAGATGTTCCGCCGCGCCCCACTTATGGCAATATGCGCCACCCACATGGAGCGGTCCATCCGACCGCTTCCAAGCGAAGAAATCATAATCGGGGATCGTCAAATAGTAGAACTGACGCTGCGTGACTTCAAAGGCGCCCATATAAAAGGGCTTGGAGATCTTCACCTTGTGTTGCACTTCATCTGTGCGGCGGTAGCGCTCATCCTCCGGCGATCCCATGACAAACTCACCGGCGGGGATCCGTTTCATCTCCATCGCGGTAATCGGAACCGTCCATGTCTTTGCTTTGAGCGTTTTCATCCCCGCCACTTCCTTGGCCGACGATTTGGGCTGCTCGAAATAGAGATAGTGATTTTTCGCCAGTTTGGGCAGTTTGAAGTTGGGGTCGTCCAGCGATTGTTTGACGGTGGTTTCCTCGCCGAGTTTATGGATTCCATACTTGGCGGGGGTCATTTCCTGCGCCATCAGCGTATTGGCTGCGGCGCTCAGCATCACCAGTAGCAAAGCCACCTGGATGCAACGAACATTGTGTTGTCTTGTATTTATGAATGAGGACATCGTGTCACCTTTGTGCTTAGGTTTAGAGTGTATGGTGTATTCTGTTTGATCGCCTTGACCTTAGTTTTTGATGGTTCCATGCGTATGCAGATACCACTGTTTAAGTTCGGGCGTCAGCTTGTCGTATTCGCCGGACAAAATCCCTTCGACGCTCCAGAGGCCAATGTGTTTTGGCTCGGGTTTCGGGTTTTCTTTCGTGGGTTTGGCGACATTTGTTGCCGGTGTGGATACGGTAACGTCAGAACTTTTGACCCACGAATCCGGATCGTTGGTGAGTTTATTATTCAGCCTGAGGCCCTCCATGTTTTCCCCGCCAATTCCAAGGGCCGACCGGCTGTAGGCAGGCAGATATTTTCCGTCCAGATATCTACCATACGATTCGGCCCAATGGGTTTTCCACAGGGAGACTGCAAGCCTTTGGATCGAGGTAGCCTCATCGCTGCTCACGGCGGCCTTCTGATAAATCTCTTTCCACTCACGTTCCATGACCGCGCGTCGCTCCGGGGTTTGTTTTCCCATTGTGGGCAGAATCTCATCGACCCATTTCACGTAATCGGGATCCCGACGAAGCAGTTGATGCAGTCGTATACCGATCTTGTTCTTCTCGAAGAACCCACCTTTACACATTTTATACTCCCACGTGTATTTCGCCGGCGATCCACCTAACTGATAGAATTTGTGAATCGACTTCGCCGACTCGCCGATGGCGTCGCCTCGCTTGGGATCCGCTCGTTTTTCCAGAAGCGCCAGAGTGGTGTCACCGACGAGGGGCGGTGCCTCCAGAGCAGGTGGGGCCAATGTATCGAATGCAACCACCCCGTCGGTATCGACATGGTTGTGCACCTTCGCGTAGATCAACACCGAATCGAACAAGGCTTTGAGTTTGTTGTTCCCGTTCCGGTCGGCAGCGAGGGTGTTGTTGCGGATCACGTCCGGACCAAAGAGGTCACTGCAGCGGAAGGAGAATTTCTGCTCGGCGATCTTGTCCTTGTCCATCCAGACCGCGACGGTCTTTCCATCCGCTTCCACACGCAACCGAACCGGCTTGGAGCGAACCAAGGTCTTGCTTCCGGTCAGCTTGACCACGTCTTTTCCATCGACCACTGCCCTGAGCGAGAGCGTTCCGGTTTTGTCCACGCTCAAGGTCATGCAGTTGTCTTTATCCGTGCCGAGGTCAAAAATCATCCCGGCGACATTCGGCTCGACGATCAGCTTGGTCACGATGGTCGCCTCTGGCAAATCGACGGCAGAATCGTGAAGTTGGGCATAGTGCGTGACACCATCAAACTGCAGCCCCGCCGTCGGTTCGTCGGTTCCGCCGTCATAGACAAGCGCCTGCGGTTTTCCGAAAACAAAGCCGTTCATATTCGGGTAGGTGGGATGATTGTATTTTACAGAGAACTCATGGTATCGGTAGTAATCATCCAGATACACATTGTCAGCCTGCATCATGGCGTAGGCCGCCCAGACGCCGTCCTTGTTGAATCGCAGTTGCCCATAGCGCGGAGGTAAGGGGTTGCTGCTCATAATATCAAAATCGTTCGACGTGTTGGATACGGGCAGGTGGTATCGGCTGAAACCACCGACCACCGTGTTGCCGGCCGCGACGGCGGTTCCGTAGAGCTTTGCGTTCTCTTTGACGACCGCGCTGTCTCGCACCACGGCAAACCCTTCGATGGACGCATGGTCCAACACCTTTGCTTTATCCAGCACCATCGCGTTGGGACCCACGTAGGCAGTCTCAGCCACCGTCGCTGTCTTGGCAACCAGTCCACCACCATTCTTGTGTCGAACCATTTCGGACGGATCGATGGAGCCAGCCGTCATGCCCGGGCCAAACTCTTCGGGCAAGATCGCGGGCGTGCCCACCGTTGCGTGGTCCAGCTTGACCGTCCACGGATAAGTCGGCATGCGCTTGAGGCCCTGATTGTCGCCCTGAGACGGGTGTGGCGTTACTGCCGTCGGAGTCGCCGCGACCACCAGCCACAGAGACTTGTCATCGGGTTTGACATCAAACGTCTTGGAACCCTTGTTCCACAAATCGGAATATCGGCGAACCCCATCTGCCCCGACAGCCACGATGCAAACCCGCCAGTCGCTATAAACGGCTGGATCGTGCATTCCGGCAAAGTCCACCTCGACCGTCTTGGCGCCTTTTTCGGGAACCAAGCGGATGACGTTGAATCCGTACGGGTGCGGGGCAAAGTCAGCAGGGATTCTCCAGAGATTCTTCTTCGGATCAATCGGTTCCAGAACTTGTCGACCCGGTGCCAAATGCCCGTTATACAGTTCCCGCTCCCGCTGGAAATCAAGGGTCGCGGTGCGAGCGGCATATTCACCGAACAGATCGCCAAACTCTTCCACCGGTTTGCTGACCATCTTTACATCGGCATAATCGGTCAGCTTCCGCCGTTTGAACATTTCATAGGCGAGATGAATTGCAGATTGGCTGGAATGGGTATTCTGGTTGCCCGCGTACACCGGCAGCCGTGCGAACCAGAGGTGCCCCAGGGCGGGGTCTTCGCCCACCGCTGTGTAGAAGTGTGTGTATCCATAGCGATTCATACCCGCGAAGACATTATGGAAGGGCGATGTGATTTGAGTACCTCCTCCGCCGCCAAACGCGGTGGCCTGGAGTGTGTCCGCCCAGGTTTCGCCACCCCCGTGGCGCACCCCATTGAGGAATTGCGCCATGTGTCCCCATTCATGCGCTCCGATCCCTGGTTCTCCATTACCGATATGCCATCCGCCTCCGCCGCCTTTGGTGCGCTTGCCATCAATCGTCGGTCCGCCCACGAACCAGCCAAACTTCTCGCGAGGCCCTGCCTTGTCAATTTGCGGCATGTGGAATCCGCCGTATTCATACACCAACCACATCGAATCGAACCAAGTGGCTTTCTTGAGGCGATCCAAGCGTCCCGCTTTCCGGTCGCCCATGGAATTGATCCAGGTGGTCCAGTGATCCGAATTTCCTGGCTCGGGATGCTCCGTCCCCGAAATAAAATAGAAGAGCTCCGATTCCGTAATCATGTGGCCGTTCTTCTCGCCGGGCTGCTTCGGATTGGGGTACTTTTTTTGGATCTGTTCCGGAACCACCCGCGCCTGTTCCTTGTGGCGGTTGGCTTTGATCTCGTCCATCGCAAGCATGTGTTGTTTGGCGACGAAGTCCTGATCGTCCTTGCTGAGGTGCCCGGGATCGATAGCCCGGGCTCGCCCGTCCGAGAATCGCAGAAGCAGTTTCGGTAGCCCGTATTCGCCCTTGAACTCACCTTCGTCAATCGTGTAGCCAATGCTCCGGAACCCCGCCAGGTGGGCCTTGATCTTGCGGTTGTCGGTCTGATACTTCGCCGGAACGCCGTTTTGCTTGTAGGCGTTTTCCGAGAAGGTCCATTCCCGAAGCGGCATACGCGGATCGACCTCCATGTAGTCAACGCCCATTCGGTTGGCGAATTGCACCACGCGCAGATTGTATTCGCCCGGTTTTTCGTTCGGCAGCGAGCCAACGAGCACTTTACGCAACTCGGTACCCTTCCGCAGTCCGCGTTCAGCGGGAACTTGATAGCGGGAGTAATAGGGATAGGTTTTCGCTTTTTCGAAGGCTTGCTTGTCTTCCGCCAACTGTTTTTTTTGCTCAGCGATGATCTCTTTCACATCCGCCTGCGTACGTTTGGGGGCGGCTTTTGATTTCTCGGCGGGCTTCTCTGCCGCGTGTAACGCACCACAGAGCGTTACGAGAATGGGAAAAGCGATCGCCGCCTGAATGGCTGCTTTGATATTCATCTGTTTCGTTGGGCTTCTCATGATTGCTAGGAATTGGTTACCAGGCATTTGCTGTTGGGGTGGCGTCCTTGAGGGGAGGGGAGGGCGGAGAGCGGAGGGATGGCCGGGCTACCTCCGGCGGCAATTCGCGAGCGGCGCTAGCAGTAAGGCGGCCAGAAAAGAGAGGGAACTCAGAGATGATTTGGATGGATGCATGGCTATTTCTCCCAGATTTCGAACTCGGTTAGACCGCTGCGGGCTTTGCCGGCGTGGGTGAAGATGACGCGGATTTTTCGCGAGGTGACCTTGTCGAAGGTCGCGCTGTTTTTCGCGCTTCCCTTTGGCGTTTCTGGCGATTTCTTCAGACCGTTGACATCGACCCATCGGTCGCCGGATTGGTATTGGACCTTGTAGCTGGTCGGAGTATGCACGCCCCTGCTGTCGGCGAAGATGTGGAGCTCGACACGGGCGAAGGTCTTGGGTTCCCCCAAATCGACCTCTAGCCAATCGGTATCGTTGGGCGATCCGAAGCTGGTCCAGCGGTTCCCCGGGTGGGTGCGGAAAGAAACCTTCCCATCGATTGCGCCTTTGGGGACGCCGCCGAACCGATCGTGGAAGGAGGCGGAGGCCTTGGGGAACTCCGCCCCGCTGGTGTTGGCGGCGAGGTTGCCCGCAGCCGGCGGCGGCGTTTGGTATGGAGTTGTTCCCGATCCCCAGGCTTGGAACTCGGTGATCCCGGTGCCGGTTGCCCCTTTCGGGCGGTGCAGGACGACGCGCAGGCGCTGCAGCGGCGTTTCTGGGAACGAGATTGTATTGGAGCGACCACCGGCCGGGTTCTTCGGGTTGCGATTCTGTCCGGGGACTTCGACCCAGGCCTTGCCGTCCCAGTGCTGCAGTTCGAAGCGCGAGGGGGCGACGACGCCTTCGCCATCGTCGAGGAGGAACAGCTTGATGGTGTCGATAGCGCGGGGCATCCCCAAGTCGATCGAGACCCAATCGGCCTCCTCGGTGGAGCCGACGCTGGTCCAGCGGTTGGTTGGTGGGGTGTCGTAGCGATACTGGCCATTGTAGATCATTGCCAGGGAGCTTTCGGGTCCGGTATGTGATGCGTCGTAGTAAGGGAAGTAGTCGCCGTCGTTGTTCACCGCGTAGTTGAAGCGCGTTTGGTCATTCAGTGGCACCTCGCGGGCGGCGGGGAGTTTGACTTCGAGCTTCCCAAGTTTCGGCGAGCTGGCGACCTTTTTGCCGTCGACGAGCACGTGCAGGCCGGCTCCGTGGCCGTAGCGGTCGCCCTTTTTGTCCCAGCAGATCGCCACTTCGTGCCCCTGGTAGGGAATCGCGTCGAGGGCGAAGTAGTCCCACGAGTCGGGTGCGAGCGGATCGATGGTCAAGGTGTCGCCGCCATCAGCTTTCAAGCCGGCGAGGCCGGTGATGACGAGGTCGTTGAAGTTGGAGTGGAAGTAGTGCTCGCTGCGATTACGCATGTCGTGTCCCTCCCACGATCCGGTGTCGGGGTGGAGCGCCTCGGCGATGTAGGGCTTGCCGTCCTTGCGGTGGGAGATGGCGAAGGTGTGTAGTAGCTCGGCGTAGTCGGCGCGGGAGATGAACTCTTGCGGGTAGTTGTGCAGGACGTTGGCCATCGCCTTGAGCGTCTGGGTGGTGGCGAAGGGCCAGGATTGTCCGCTCCACCAGCAGCAGTCTTTCTGCAGGAGGAACATCGGGTCGTTTCGTTCGGTGGTGGACGGGCCGAAGGGCGCTTGGAAATACTCCGGATCCATGAGGAACTTCCACGCGGATTCCTTGCCCGGGTCTGGCAGGTTGAAGGCCCAGGGGACGTACCCGTGGAGTTCGCGCCCGTGGGGGCTGCCGGCGAATTGCCCGCTCTCGTAGGTCAGGGTGTGCGCCTTGACGACGTTGCCTTCCTTGTCGGTTTCCTCGCGCGAGGACATCGGGAAAAAGAACTGCCGTTTCGGATCCCACAGCTTCTCCTGCACGAGGGTTTTCAGGGCGGCTGCCTGTTTGCGGTAGCTGGAGGCTTTGTCGGGATCGCCTGCCATCTCGGCGATTTCGGCGAGGGCGTTCAAGTCGGCCCACATGTAGGTATTGAACGTGGGGCGGAAGGCGTGGTCGCCGCGGTGGATGTCTTTGGTCTGGCGGCTGTTGATGTTGAACTCCATGCCGTCGGCGTGTCCGGTCTGCCAGAACATGCCCATCTCATCGACCCACTGCCGCCCCCGCCAGGCCTCGTGGTGTTTCTCGAGGTCGGGAAGAAGGTCGACGAGGAAGGCCTTATTCGGGTGGACGTGATCGACGGCGACGGCGCAGTCGGCGAGCCACGATGAGTAGTTACGCGGCTGGGCGCCCGGGGTGCGGAACCAGTAGTGCAGGAAGTCGCGCGCGAACTCGGGGTCTTTGAGCCAGCGAATCTCGTAGATCTGGTGGCCCGAGGGGCAGGCGATCCCGCCGTAGGCGCCGGACCAGGACGGGCGGTTGGCGAACTCGGTGAAGGAGTAGCCGCTGTTGGGCGAGCCGTAGATCATGTGGCGGGTGACGAGTTCCCAGCGGTAGTAGTAGGTGGTGTTGATCTCGGCGTCGGGGCACTCGAAGAAGGGGATGTTCGCTTCGAACCAATCAAAATCGCGGTTCGCCCAGAAGCTCTGTGCTTCGAGTTGTTTCCGCTTGTCGAGCAGGGGAGCTGCGTCGGCGCTTGAGACAAGGCAGATGATGGCGAGGAGGGCAAGTGGGAGGCGGATCATGGGGTTGGCGTATGGCGGGTTAGGACTGCTGGGAGTTGTATCATGGGCTTGTCTCCCTGGGGGGCTTGTGTTTATCGGGTGTTTTATAGGCGAAATGAGACATGGCCATTAGGAAATTACTTTTATGGGTGGTATTTGAGGTCGCCGAATCCGGGGCGGAGAGCGCAGAGGTGGGCAGACCCGAATTTCTGTCCGAAACCGCATAGATTTTGTCCGATGCGTTACATACTGGGCATGAAAGATCCGCTTGAATGGTAGCGTAAGGGATTGAGACGAGAAGGTGCGGTCTATGCCTAACTATTTATCTCAATGAAAAACCAATTAGTAATTATTTTCCTGGCGGGTTGTTCGTCTGTTTGGGCACAAGGCGAGTTCGACGCTGTTGCCGAGGGCAAAAAGGTTTTCGAAACCATGGGGTGCTCTGAATGCCACGTGGTTGCGAAAAACGATGATTCCCTGAAGACGGGACCGAGCCTGTTCGGTTTGTTTGTCAATGAACCGCGCGAACGCGAGACCGGTGTCGTCGGCAGCGATGAGCGGAAGAAGGTAACGGCCGACAAGGCCTATTTTTTGAATTCGGTCCGCAAGTCCTGGGACGCGTTGGCGGTAGCCGAGAGCGGACCGACCAAGGGTGAAGCCTATCTTCCGGTGATGCCGATGTATACGCTGGAGGTGATCCCGGATCATGATGTAGAGTCCGTCTGGCACTATCTGCGGACCCTCGCGGATGATGGCTTAGCCGGGCCGGCGACCGTCATGCTGAAGAAGCAAAAACAGGCTCAGCCAAAGAGCCTGCTGGAGATTCCGAATGAGGTTTTAGTGGCGAAACGTCCGCGGGTGATCCGTGCCCCGCTCCAGGGATCCAGCGGCAGGGCGCTGCATGTGGGCCTGCCGAACGGGATGAACTACACGTTCGATCCTCGGCTGCTTTCGGTCAGAAATATCTGGGCCGGCGGATTCCTCAATTTGTCCGCGGAGCGTAAAGGCCGGGGGCAGCCGGATTCGGGCAGAGGCCAGGGTGCAAAAACCTATGTCGAAGGCGGGGCGATTCTGCAGCCGCTGAGCAAATCCGGCGACCCGATCGATTTTGAGTTCAAAGAGCCAGACGTGCGTGATCACAAGGCGATTGAGAAGTGGCTGTGGGAAGATCGCGATTTCCCGGAGTTGCAGGCCTCCGTCGATGCTGAATTTTCTGGGCACCGGATCGACTCTGCCAGCGGTAGACCGGTCTTCTACTTCCGGGTGGGGCAGAATAAATTGTCGCAGGCGATCACGCTGACGGATGACGGCCGAATCGAAGTCGTGGTGAACGGCAGGATTCGCCACGCACAGAGTTTCAAAGTCTCGGAGAATGGTCTTTCGGATGTGAAAGTGGAAGGTGGCACTTACAAGGACGGTGTCTGGTCGCTGGGTTCCTCGAAGGGACAAAGCTACAAGTTTTCCGCGAAACTCGCCGGAGGCCTGGTGGCTCGCCAAGCGTTGGGCCGCGACGAAAACCAGGATCCGCAGCCGCTGGTGAAGAACCAGGACAAGAAAGGGCGACAGCCTTTGCAAATCCCCGCCGGCTACTCGGTGGAGACCTGGGAATCGCCCAAAGACCTGTTTGGCCGCGACCAGCTGTTCGAGCCGACCGGGATCGCGGTCGCTAAGGATGGCACGATTGTGGTCGGGACGCGCACCGCCGGGGTGTGGCGGATCCGGGATGGCAAGTGGACGCTGTTTGCCGAGGGGACCTACGAATGCCTCGGGGTGTGCATCGAAGACGATAAAGGTGACAAAATCGTCGTGATGCAGAAGCCGGAGCTGACCCGCATCAGTGACACCAACGGTGACGGCCGCGCCGATCAGTTTGAGACGCTTTGCGACGACTACGGGTTCCACGGCAACTACCATGAGTACGCTCACGGCCCGGTGCGTGACGCGGCGGGGAATTACTACTTTACCCTGAACCTGTCCCACGGCGGCAGCGAGCGCGTCAACTGGCGGGCCGGCGGACCCTACATGGGTTCGATGGGTGGCTACCGTGGTTGGGCATGCCGGGTCACACCGGAGGGAAAGTTTGAACCGTATGCCAACGGTCTGCGCAGTCCGGCGGGACTCGGGATCGATCCGGACGGACGTCTCTGGTATGCCGAAAACCAGGGCGAGTATGTAGGATCCTCAAAGTTAGTTCCCTTGGAGCAGGGCAAGTTCTACGGTCATCCCTCGGGCTTGGTGAGCCTTCCGGGGAAGATGAATCCTGACTCCCCCGAACTGAAGTTTGAGCACTGGAAGGATAAGATTCGCAAAGGCGCAGTGTGGCTCCCCCACGGAAAACTTGCCAACTCACCGGGGCACCCGGCGTGGGATGTGACGGGTGGGAAATTTGGTCCTTACCAGGGACAAATGTTCATCGGAGACCAGACTCTCTCGACCTTACTGCGTGTCGTCACCGAGCAGGTGAACGGTGTCGATCAGGGCAGCGTGGTGCCGTTTGCCAGCGGCCTGGTATCGGGAGTGATGCGCACCTGCTTCCTGCCAGATGGTAGCTTGCTGCTCGGCCAGACAGGACGCGGTTGGGGTGCACGCGGAGGCAGCCAGTCGGGATTGCAACACATCTCCTGGGATGGCAAAACGGTGGCGGCTGATATCTCACACGTGAGCGCAGCCAGAGCCGGGTTTGATGTCCACTTCACCAGTCCGCTGGATCGCGCGGTCACCGGGGAAGATGTGACGAAGGCCTTCAAAGTAAAGTCGTGGTTCTACGCCAATACAGGACGCTATGGATCGCCGGAACACGACCCGCGCGACGATGTCCTGCAGTCGGTGAAGATTTCCGCAGACCGCCGGTCGGCGCAACTGAAGGTCGCGGACTTTGGCAAAGGCGATCAATGGGTCGACCGTATCTACTCCATCCACATCCCGGATACGGGTCAACTGTTTGGCGACACGCCGGTCTGGAAAAAGCTGGAGTCTTACTTCACTCTGCGGGCGATTCCTCAATAAAAAATCATGAAAAACATAGCTAAAACACTAGCCGCATCAGTAACGAGTTTGATCTTTTGCGCTGAAATAAACGCAGCCGATCAGAATGTAACTTACACCGACCCCGCCAAAGTGGATGCGGATTACGCGATCCAGGGTGAATACTCAGGAATGATGGGCGGGAAGAAAATGGGAGTTCAAATCATCGCGCTTGGTGACGGGAAATTTGATGCGGTTGGTTTTGAAGGGGGGCTTCCCGGGGATGGGGGAGAAACCAGCAAAGCGATCAAATCAGGTGGCGAAACGAAAGGCGTCAAAACGACGTTCGCCAATTTCATGGGCGGGGCTACGATTCATGAAGGAGCGTTCACCATTACCGGCAAAGACGGCAAGCTGGCTCGCACGGTTCGTAAGAGCAAAACTCTGGGATTGAAAGCTCCTGAAGGTGCGGTGGTGCTTTTTGATGGGTCTTCCACAGATGCTTTCAAAAATGGTAAAATGACCGAGGACAAATTGTTGCAGACAGGCACGACCGGTAAGCAGCTGTTTGGTTCTCATAAGATTCACTTGGAATTTCGGACGCCTTATAAACCCTTTGCCCGTGGGCAGGGTCGCGGCAACGCCGGTATCTATGTTCAGAGTCGGTATGAAACCCAAATACTTGATTCATTTGGCCTGGAGGGGAAAATGAACGAGACCGGTGGGATTTATTCCATCAAGGCGCCGGATCTCAACATGTGCTTTCCTCCCTTAACCTGGCAAACCTACGACATCGATTTCACGGCTGCCGAATTCAAGGACGGGAAAAAAGTAAAGAACGGAACAATGACCGTCGCACTGAATGGTGTCGTTGTGCAGGACAACGTTGAGCTGACTCATAGAACCACCGCTTCGCCTTTAAAAGAAGGACCGGAGGGAGGGCCTGTTTACCTGCAAAATCATGGCAATCCGATCGTTTATCAAAACATCTGGGTGCTTGAAAAATAAGATCGGAAGAACAATCAGGGCATTGATCCTGTGTATCTCCGCCTATTTGTGGTTCGCTGGATATCAGCGGGCCATTCTTGGTATTGTGTCCGATTCCGCATAAAAACTGTCTGACACGCACGAGACGGGTCTGGCTGGAAGTGCTTGAATTGCAACTCGCTTGCTCTAAAAATCCCATTTACACAGAAAATGAAACAACTTCACTTCACCTGCCCGATGATTGCCGTAACGGCCGTCGCCTCCCTCGTTGCAACGATCAGCGCTCTTGCCGCAGAGCGTGATCCCGCCAACGCCGTTGCCGGCCTCAGTGTCCACGAGGATCTCGAGGCGCAACTCTTCGCCAGCGAGCCGATGATGCTCAGCCCGAGCGCCATCGACGTCGACCACAAGGGGCGCGTCTGGGTCTGTGAGGTCGTCAACTACCGTCGCCACAAGGGCAAGCGCCCCGAGGGCGACCGCATTCTGATCCTCGAAGACACCGACGGTGATGCCAAAGCCGACAAATCCACGGTTTTCTACCAAGGGGTGGACCTCGATTCGGTGCACGGCATCTGCGTGCTCGGCGACCGTGTCATCATCTCCGCCGGCGACGACGTCTTCAGCCTTTACGACAAAGACGGCGACGGCAAAGCGGATGCGGGCAGCAAGCAGTTGATGTTCACCAAGATCGGCGGCGCGCAGCACGACCACGGCATCCACGCCTTCCACTTCGGCCCCGACGGGCGCCTGTATTTCAACTTCGGCAACGCCGGCAGAGCGCTGCACGACAAGGACGGCAAGATCATCACCGACAAGGCCGGCAACGAGGTGCGCGGCGGCAACTTGCCCTACCAGGATGGCATGGTGTTCCGCTGTGAGCTCGACGGCTCCGGCGTCGAGACGCTGGGCTGGAATTTCCGCAACAACTGGGAGATCGCGGTCGACTCGTTCGGCACGATCTGGCAGAGCGACAACGACGACGACGGTAACAAGGCCGTGCGCATCAACTACGTGATGGAGTTCGGCAACTATGGCTTCAAGGACGCGATCACCAAGGCCGGTTGGCGCGCCCCGCGGCCGAACATCGAGAAGGAGATCCCGCACATGCACTGGCACCTCAACGATCCCGGTGTGGTGCCCAACCTGCTGCAAACCGGCGCTGGCTCGCCGACCGGCATCTGCGTCTACGAGGGCGACCTCCTGCCCAAAGTCTTCAATGGCCAGTTGATCCACTGCGACGCCGGGCCGAACATCGTGCGCGCCTACCTCACCAAGCCCGACGGCGCTGGTTACTCCGCCGAGATTCTCAACATCCTCGAAGGCAGCGTCGATCGCTGGTTCCGCCCCAGCGACGTCTGCGTCGCGCCCGACGGATCTTTGATTGTCGCCGACTGGTACGACCCCGGCGTCGGCGGCCACGGCATGGGCGACCTCGAGCGCGGCCGATTGTTTCGTGTCGCGCCGAAAGCCGCAGCGAAATACGACCGGACCATCACCGATGTCAGCAGCATCGCAGGCGCGATCGCCGCCCTGCAATCTCCGAACGAGGAAGTGCGCTTTCTCGGATGGCGAAAGCTGAATTCGGAAGGCAAGAAGGCAGAGTCGGCCTTGGGCAAACTCTTCGGCGACAAGAACGCCTCGCCACAGCATCGGGCGCGGGCCTTGTGGTTGCTGGCCCGCACAAACCGCGACGCGGCATTCGCCGCGCTGAAGGACGGCGATGCGAACATCCGCATCACTGCGCTGCGGGCACTGCGTCAATTGCAGGCTGCCGACGACCTCACTGCCGCGGAGACGCTCGCTGCCGATCCCGATCCCAAGGTCCGCCGCGAGGTGGCGATCGCCATCCGTCACTCGGATGCCGCCAAGGCGAATAAGATCTGGGCTCAGCTCGCCGCCCAACATACGCCCGGCGACCGCTGGGCGCTTGAGGCGCTCGGCATTGGCGCCGACCTGCACTGGGACGCGCGCCTCGCTGCGGTGAAGAACCCGCATGCGGAAATCATCTGGCGCAGCCGCGCGAGTGCTTCCGCCGACCTGATCACCAAACTGCTGCTCGCCAGCGAGGGCGACGACGCGGCAAGATACCTCCGCGCCCTGCAGTTCCAAACGGACAAGAGCGCCGTCAATAAGGCCTTCGCCCTAGTGTTCCAAAAAGGCGACCAAGAATCCGCGCTGATCGCCGCCAGTCAGCTCGGTTCAGAGGCTATCGGCGCGCTCCCGGGTGGGAGCGAGCGCCTCGAGCAACTGATCGCGCCGGTGCGCGGCAAAGCAGAATTTGTCGCGCTGGTGGCGCGCCTTAATCTGCGCGGGTTCAGCATAGAACTGCTCCAGTTCATTATCGACAACCCGGATGCCAGCGAGTCCGCCACGGCGGCCAAGCTGATTCTCAAGGACGTGCAACCGCTGCACAGAATCCTCCGCGGCGGAGACCAGGCCAAGGTCAGCGCTGTCGCTACCGCGCTCGGCAAGACCGGCGACTACCACGGCATGCGGCTGCTCGCCAACGAGCTGAAACGCAAAGACACCAGCGCCGCAACGCGCCGGGCACTCACCAACGCGCTGGTCATCTCAGGTCAGGGCGGACGCGAATTGCTCGCGCTGGTGAAGAGGAAGGAACTTCCGGATGAGGTCAAGGGAATCGCCGCCCTGGGCCTGACCCGCAGCGCCGACAAACGCGTCCGCGAGGAGGCGGCGAAGTTGCTCCCGGTGCCCAAAGCGGAGGGCTTTCCACCGATCGCCGAACTCGTCCAACTCAAGGGTGATGCCAAGCGGGGCGAGTCCGCCTACAGCAAAGCTGGGTGCATCGCCTGCCACCGGGTGAAGGGCCAGCACATCGACTTTGGCCCGGACCTGAGCGAGATCGGCAAGAAGCTCTCCAAGGAGGCGATGTACCAGTCCATCCTGTTCCCGAACGCGGCCATCAGCCACGGCTTCCACGGTGTCATCCTGAGCCTGAAGAACGGCTCAGCCGTCGCCGGATACATCACTAGCGAGACCGATGAGGACGTCACCATCCGCCTCCCCGGCGGGGTCAGTCAGAAGCTGCCGAGCAAAGACATCACCGGTCGCGAGGACATGCAACAGAGCCTCATGCCGCCGGGCTTGGCTGCGGCGAGCCTGAAGAAAGAGGAACTCGCCGATCTCGTCGCCTACCTCCAGAGCCTGAAGTAGAAAGGGAAGATAAGATTGAATAAGCCTGTTGGAGTAGCTGTCATGATGCTGCTTGCGGTCCCGAGTGCTGGGGAGGGGGAGTGGTCGGAATGGGGAGGATCTCCGGCCAAGAATATGGTCGCGAAGGAAACGGGCTTGCCAGTGGAGTTTTCAACAGGAGAGGAGAGCACGGATTCAACGGGCATCAATCTCGCCACTGCGAAACACTTTCCATCCTCCAGGTCGATCCCAAATGGCTTCTTGCCGGCAAGAAAGCGGGAGGGGCGAAAGAACTAGGGGGAAAGTAGTTGAGGCCGGAGTCGGACCGACCTTGAATTCAACAGCAAAATAATATGCAAGCAGAGAGCGGAATGATGAGAGCGATATTGGTGGCGCTTGTGACGGGATGCATGGGTGCAAATGCGTTGGCAGAAGAATTCGACTACTATCGAAACTTGCGCTACCCGAGCAAACTCGTGCCCGGCGTCGGCCTGGACAAAGTTGAGCAAGAAGGCGGGCCGGATGCGGTCGGCTACCAGCGCCGCGCCGTCCAGTGGTGGCCGCGCCAGGGGCAGGACTTCGTCGATGTTCCCGAGGGTGCGCCGCTGCGGACCTGGACGCGCAATAAGGGCAAAGAAAATCCCGAAGCCCTGGCGGGGGTCACTCGAAACTGGTCTGCTTCGGATCCTGACACCTTCAAAGCACACCTGATCGCTCTGCGAGGGTTCGGGACCTCATCTGGCGACACGCCCGTCATCCCCTCGGCTGTCTTGCGTTTGGAGGACGGCCGGCAGCGGGCCGTTGTCGACTACGGGCCCCTCAGCCGTGATCAGACGCCCATCCCAAAGAGCCGAGTTCCGCCCACCACCGGATGGGTAGTTTTAATTGTCGTCGAGGGAATTTATAATTGTCGCTGGACAAGAGATCCATGGTGGAAATTGGGAATGATAGCCCGGATGGGGACATTTTTGGGGCAAAAGCGGGAATCCGCCAGTTCATTCGCCTGTCGGCGGTTCGGGCGAAACCTGACCCCAAGAAATGATTGGGAGCCGCAACGGCTGGGCGGGGGGAGTTTTGCCTAAGCGATCAGCTGCCAACGCTGGGCTTTCACTTCGAAGGTGGGGAGGCTGCCCAGTGCGACGGCAGTGACGGCGATGCGTAGGTTGAAGGTGGAGCGAAGCTGTTGAGCGAGGGCGGTGGCGGTGCTTTCGGCCGCTTCGATCTGGAGGCGGAGTTCGGCGAGGTCCGAGCGTTGATCGACTTCGACCCGATACTCGGCGATGTCGGGGAATGAGCGGACGATCGCATCGACGGAGCTTGGATGAATGTTGATGCCGCGGATGACGACCATGTCATCGGTGCGGCCGAGGATGCCGCCGCGGAGTGCGAAGGCACCGGGGGCGGCGGCGTCCGGGATGACGGCTTGAACCCGATCGGCGGTGCGGTAGCGCAGGAGCGGGGAGCCGTGGCGGCCCAGGGTCGTGAGGACGAGTTCGCCGGTCTCGCCCGGGGCGGCGGGCGCTCCGGTGGCGGGGTCGATGACTTCGCAGAAGTAAGCCTCGTGGCGCAGGAGGAGCAGGTTGGGATCGTTTTCCGAGCTGACCGATACGGGGCCGATTTCGGTCATGCCGTGATGGTCATAGACGCGGGCGTGCCATGCGGACTCGATGCGATCACGGACTTCAGGGATGCTGCCGCCGGGTTCGCCGCAGACGACGATTTTCCTGACGCCGAGGGAGTGGACGGGGAGGCCGGATTTTTCGCCGACCTCGGCGAGACGCAGGGCATAGGTGGGGGTGCAGCAGAGGATGGTGCACTCGCTACGCTGGAGGAGGCGGAGACGGTCTACGGAGGAAAGTCCACCGCCGGGAACGGCCCGGAGGCCCATGCGGGTGGCGGCTTCGAAGCCAGCCCAAAAGCCGAGGAAGGGGCCGAATGCGAAGGGGAAGAATACGGGGTCGCCGGGATTCACTCCGGCGCCGCGCCAGACCCATTCCCAGTTGTCGAGGATCCAGGACCAGCCTGAGGGTTCGTCGAGCCAGATGAGAGGCTTGCCGCGCGTGCCACTGGTTTGGTGGAAACGGTGATAGCTTGTGAGGGGGAAGGTGTGGGTGGTGCCGTAGGGCGGGTGTTGTTCGTGGTCTGCGGCGAGTTCGTCCTTGGTAGTGAATGGAACCGTGGCGGAGAAGTCGGCAAGGGATTGGAACGGGCCGAGGCTGCCGAGCTTGCTATGATAGAAGGCATTCGCCGGAAGGATGGTGGCGAGTAGCTGGTTCAGCTTGGTGAGTTGATCGGGCATGGGTCCTATCGAGCGTAGAGGACCTATTTCTCAGCCGGAGCGGCGACTGCCGCTGGCGGGGCGGAATCGGGTTTGAATTTGGTAACCAGAAAACCGCCGAGGGCGGCGAGGATGATGCCAAGGAAGAACGGCACGGGGATGGCAGAGAGCCCAGCCTTGGGCGGGTGCATGGCAATCGCGGTGATGGCGTTGACGATGGGTGCGCCGGCGAAGATGATGGACATGACCGAGACCGCGACGATACCGGGGTTCATACCGCTTTTGGTGCCGGAGGCCATGGCAAGAAGGACGAAAAACGCCCCGACGGCTCCGAGAATGCCAGCCAGCAGGGAGAGCCACATGCCTTTGGGGGGCATGTTCCAGTTCATGTTCTTCGACATGAGCAGGACGGCAAGCGGTGCGAGGACGGCGGTGAGGAAGTAGGCGACACCGACGAACAGGAAGGCTTTGTAGCGGCCGAGTTCCTTGTCGGCCATGCCAAGTTGGCCAGCGTGGAGGAAGATACCATAGAGTCCCCAGCAGGCGACGGTGACGAGGGCGAGAGTGAGCCAGTTCATTTTCATTTAGGGGTTGGGATGTGGAGAATCTGCGTAGCGTAGATTAGAGGGCGGTGGTGAAGGCAAGGAGTTTTTGGCGGAGGGCTGCGGGGATGGCAACCGCTTGGATGCCGCTGGGGGTGATGGAGACGTGGGCCGCGGCGATGCTGCCGGTCGCGACGATTTCGCCGGCGTGGTGAAACTCGAAACCGTAGCGGACCGAGCGGTTGCGGACTTCGTCGATGAAGATGCGAATGGTGAGAGTATCGCCGAAGCGGACGGGGCGGCGGTAGTCGCAGGTGGCGTTGACCCGTGGCCAACCGGTTTCGAGGCCGTCAACGTGGCTGTGGGGATCGTGTTCGAGGCTGCGCAGAAAGGCGTGCTCGGCACTCTCCATGTAGCGGAAGAAGTTGGAAAAATGGACAATGCCAGCCATGTCGGTTTCGCAAAACTCGACGAGGCGTTGGACTTCAAAACAAGGGCTGCGTTCGCTCATGAGATGGTTTCGTTGGAGCATGGGGTGACGGGTGATTCATCGGGTTGCAAGCGGCTTGGGACGCGACCGTGCTCCAGCGGAGCCGGAATGTCGGCGAATTCTTTCAGTGCCGCGGAGAGGTCGCTGAAGTCCTGACCCTCGATGTTGCCGATGAGGCAGTCGGTGAGTTTGGCACGGAGGTGGGGGTGGGCGCGGATGAGTTTGCCGAAGCTGAAGTTTTCGTCGTAGAAGGCGTAAACGAGCTGCCGCATGACTTCGATGATTCCGCAGAGGTTTTCGCCATAGCTGGCGAAGGCGGTGGCAGAGGTGTCACCGGAGAGGAGGGCGGCGTGGGTGGCGTCTGCGGCCATTTCACCGGATTTCAGGGCGAGGAAGACACCGGAGGAGAAGACGGGGTCGAGGAAGGAGAAGGCGTCGCCAACGAGGACGAGACCGTCATCGGCGCAGTGTTCGGCGCGGTAGGAGTATTCTCCGGTGACCCAGTATTCGCCGAATTGGTGGCCTTGGGAGAGGTGTTCCTTGACCCAGGAGTTGTTCTCGATTTCGCGGGCGAAGATTTCCGCGGGGTCGCGGGTGTCGCGGTAAAGGTAGTCCCGCTCGGCGACGATTCCGGAGGAAACGATGCCGTTGCGCAGCGGGATATTCCAGAACCAGCCGCGGCCATCGAGGTAAGCAATGGTGGTGGCGCCCTCGTCGAGACCGGGGTCGCGCATGGCATCCTGATAGAGAGTCCAAATGGAAATTTTGTTCAGCTTGGGATCGCGCTTGCGCCAGCCGTTCTTGCGCTGGAACAGGGCGTCGCGGCCGGTGCAGTCGAGAGTGATGGGGGCGGTGACTTCGAAGGGTTTGTCATCCTCGGTGCGGGCGCGAACTCCAGTGATGCGTCCGTCCTGCTTGAGGAAATCGAGGGCAGTCGTGTTTTCTCGGATCTCGACTCCCTTCGATCGGGCGTTGTCGAGGAGCATGAGATCGAACTCAGCGCGCTCGACCTGCCAGGTGGTGGCGGCGGGGTGGTCGAGGTGCTCGAAGAAGTAAAAGGGGGCGGAGATGCGGCCGTCCTGGGTGGCGAACTGGACCGAGTGTTTTTTGGTGTAGCCGATGTCGGCCATGAGATCGACGACGCCCAGGCGTTCGAGCGTGAACCAGCAGAACGGCATAAGGGATTCACCGACGTGGTAGCGGGGGAACTTGTCCTTTTCGAGGAGCAGGACGCGGTGACCCTTTTCGGCAAGGAGGGTCGCGCAGGTGGTGCCGGCGGGGCCACCGCCGATGATGATCGCATCGTAGTCTGGCATGGGAAGAGTAGTTGGTAGGTGTGGCGTTGCTGCTTGGGGCGGGAGAGGAACTTTTGTTGGGAATATAACTAGGAAGACCGGGCTAGTGCTTTTTTCCCATATGGAATTGCAGAAGTGGTTAAGATAAAGGCAGGATTTCGAGTATCTTGGCGAGGCAGGAGCCGTCGTTCTGAACTAGGTAACTATATCTCCCATAGAGAATTTCGCCAGAGGGGGATTTGGGGAAAATTTTTCGAAGCGTTCCGGCGGGGATGGTGAAAAATCCCTGTGGTTCACTGTGGTAGGTGAGCTTGGATTCGTTGAGAATCGCGCCGAGCGGGGTGTCCCCAGCGAGAATTCGGGGGCGGAGTTCCTTGGGGAATGAATTCAGGAGGATGGCGATGAGACCGTATTCGACGCAGTTTCCGGAGGACGCTGCGTGGAGCGTGACTTCCCGCAGGTGGGTGTCTTCCACTGTCTGGGAATGCAGGACGTGGAGGCTGATGACATCACCATGGAAGCTGGAGAGCTCGGAGGTCATGTCGTGTTTGTGGACGAGGAGCCGGTGGAAAGGCGGGGGAACCCGTGTGGAGGAAATCCACGCGAGCGGGGTGTCGCCGAGTTCCGAACCGGCGAGGATCGGTGCTAAAACGGGGGCGAGGATGGGCTCCGTGGTTTCCATGCGTTTGGCTTCGGCTGCGAAGATGATGCGGGCTCGGGTCGGCGCTTCGTTAGACCAGTTTATCGGTGACGTGTTCGGGGAGGAAGAAGTCGTGCAGGAGGTTGTCGACACAGAGGAGGCCGTCGCGGGTGAGGACGATGGCCGATCCCTCGATATTGAGCAGTCCTTCGTCATGGATCTGGGCGAGGGGTGCGGCGAAGCGCTCGAGGATGTTGATACCGAATTTCTCCTGGAAGTGGCCGGCTTCGACGCGGCCGAGTTTCATACGGAGGATGAATTCGCGTATCATCCGCTCCTCCGCAGTGGTGCGCAGAGCGCGTTTTGTCGGCATTTTCCCGGCGTCGAGGGCTTTTTCGTAATCGTCGATTTCGGTGAGGTTCTGGTAGTGGACGCCTTTGGCGTGCGAGAAGGAGGCGACACCGAGGCCGAGTAGGTCGGCTCCGCCCCAAAGGGAGTCGCGGTAGATGAACTTGGAGCGTTTGGGGTCTTTGACGGCGGTGTAGCCGGAGCTGATGGTGTAGCCGGCGGATTCGAGTTCGGCGAAGGCCTCCTTGACCCAGCGGCGTTTGGTTTCCCAGTCGGCGATCGGGGCGACGAGGGAGCCACTGGCTTTCATGTCCTTGTAGATGCCGGTGTTATACGGCACCTCCATTTGGTAAATGGTGACGCTGTCGGGCATCAGTTCGAGGGTTTTCTCGATGTTGACCTGCCAGTTCTCCTCGGTCTCCTCCATCATGCCGGCGATGAGGTCGATGTTGATCTGGTCGAAGTTCTCGGCGCGGGCGCGTTCGTATGAGCGGTAAACTTCCTTGGTGCGGTGGGCGCGGCCATTGATTTCGAGGATGCGGTCGTCGAAGTTCTCAATGCCGAGGGAAAGGCGAGTCACGCCGATGTCCTTGATGGTGGAGAGCTTGCCCGGATTGAGCGTGCCGGGCTCGCATTCGAAGGCGACCTCCTCGGCGGCGTCCCACGGCAGAAGCGCCTTCATCTTGTCGGTGAGTTCAACGAGCTGCTTGGCGGAAAGATACGATGGGGTGCCGCCGCCGAAGTAGACGAAGTGCGGCTTGCGGCCGGCGATCAGCGGTTTCTTCGCCATCATTTCGAGCTCGCGGACGGTGCAGTCGAGGTAGTGCTTGATGTCCTCGGCGTTTTTGTCGGTGTAGACGCGGAAATAGCAGAAGTGGCAGCGTTTCCGGCAGAATGGGATGTGGTGATAGAGTCCGAGCGGCGGCGGAGTCCCTTCGTGCGGGGTTTCGTATGCCTTCACTACCTCTGCAGTCTGGTCTTCATTCCAGAAGGAAAACGGCGGGTAATTCGAGATGAAATAGTTGCCGGCGCGCGTGGCGTGGGACTTTTGAATAATTTCTGGCATGATCTTTGGAGTGCAGCGGTTTGATGTTGCTTTCGTTTACGGGGTGGCTGCGGGGAACTTGTCGCTATTTAAGCACGAAAAGCGTGCCGTCACCACCTCCGATGACGATTCGGCCATAAGCATATACGGGCGAAGCGGTCAGGTCTTCGCCCAAATCAAGCCGCCAGAGCTCGCGGCCGTCGGCGGGGTCGGTGGCGTAAAGTCGCCCGTCGTAGGAGGCGAAGACGATGGCGTCGTCGAAGGCGAGCGGTGAGCTGTCGATGCGGCCGCCGGTCTTGAACATCCACGCACGCTTGCCGGTGGTCCGGTCGATGGCGTGCAACGACTTATCGCGTGAACCGATGTAGACGTGCTTTTCATCGATGGCAGGAGAGGAGGAGAACTGGAAGTTCTTGTCTTCGTAGATCCAGATCGGTTTCTCGGCATTTGCATCCGCAGCGATCACCTGATTGGCGTAATTGCCGCAGTAAATGGTGGTTCCGGAAGTCGCGACGGAACTGGTGATTTGGGATTCACAGGCGATCTTGTTGACGAGTTTGCCATTGGAGAGATCGAGGATGTGAATGACCATATCGCAGCCTCCGAAGGCGACGTAGCGGCCATCGATCACGGCCGGGGTGCCATTGATGAAGTCGTTGGTCGGATAGGTCCATACTTCGGATCCGTCCGCCGGGCGGAGGCAACGGGTGATGCCATCATAGCCGTTCACTAGCAGCCACTCGCCGGATCCGTCGGTAGCGGCGACGATGTTGGGGGCGGAGGAAAACTTCTCGTCCCCTTTGATTGTCCAGATCTTGTCGCCGGTCTTGAGGTCGAGCGCGTGAAATTGCTCGTCGCCGGAGCCGACGAAAACGCGCCCCCCCGAAATGGCGGGCGCAGCTTCGATGGTGTCGCCGGTTTCAAGCAGCCAGCGGCGCTCGCGAGTCTCAAGGTCGATGCAGTGGATGTTACCCATCACGTCGCCGATCACGATGACTCCTTCCGCGATGGCGGCCTCGGCGACGGCGGGATGGCCGAGGTCGTAGGTCCACTCAATGACGGGCTGTTGAGAGGCCGAGGCATGCACCCGCCCCTGGAGGTGGGGGCCGCCGCGGGTAATCGGCCAATCTGTGTCCGCCGGGGCGGACGCAACCGGCGCGAGGACGGCTTCTGGTTGCTGCTTCTCGCACGCCGCCAGTAGCAGGAAAGGGAGCGAGGCGAGGATTCGGTTCATGACGGGATGGTCTGAGTTTCTCCGAGGGCGCTTTGATAGAGGGCGGTGATGGACTCGGAATCGAGCGGCACCGGGTTGAAGCGGCCGGTCCATTGCTGCGTGGCGGCTTCGGTCAGTTCGGGAATCGCTCCGCTATCGGGAGAATGGATGGGAAGCCCGGCGAGTGCGATCGTTTCCTCAACCCAGTCAAGGAGAGGTTCTCCGAGGTAGCTACTAAAGGTCTCGTAGATCGCGGCGGCTTCGGGATTTCGGGAATTGAGCCGGATGACGTGGGACAGCATCAGGCTGACGGCGTGGCCGTGGGGGATATCAAAGCGTGCGGTGAGGGGATTGGCGGTGGCGTGAGCGGCACCGAGCATGCTGTTTTCGATCGCGGATCCGGCCATGGAGGCACCGAGTAGCATGCGGCCGCGAGTTTCAAGATCGGCTGTATTGTCGAGGATAGGGCGAATCGCGGAGGCGATCAGGTGGAATGCCTCGCGGGAGTATGCGGATGAAATCGGATTGCGTTTGGTACAGACGGCGGACTCGAGGGCATGCGAGAGGGCGTCGAGGGCGGTGAGAGTTGCGACGACCGGTGGTTGGGAAACGGTGAGTTCGGGATCCAGGATTGCGATTCGGGCAAGCGCCTTGGGGTCGCCGCAGGCCATCTTTACGTGGCTGTCGTCTTGTGAGACGACGGCGTAGGACTGGCACTCGCTGCCCGTTCCCGCAGTGGTGGGTACGGCGATGAAGGGCAGCATCGCGTGTTTCGCTAAACCGTAGCCGCGGTAGTCGGACATGTGGCCGCCGTTGTGGAGCAGGAAATTGCAGCCCTTGGCGGTGTCCATGCTGCTGCCTCCGCCGAGGCCGATGATTGCTTCGGGTTTCAAGTTCTCGGCAAAGGCGCGGCAGGCTTCAATGTCCGATTCCGTGGGGTTGACGTGGGTGCCTTGGAAGACAGTGACGTCAAATCCGGCGGCTTCGAGGGAGTCGGTGGCGCGGCCGACATGGCCGGCGGCGACGATGCCTGGGTCAGTGACGAGCAGGAGCTTGCTGACGCCGAGGGTAGCGACGCACTCCGGAAGTTCGGACAGGCGTCCGGGGCCGAAAACGATACGCGGGCTGTGGCGGGCGTCGAAAGGGGTCATGGGTAGTTGGTTTACAGCGCTGAAGCGCGGGCGCGGTAGAGGGTCGCGGAGAAAACCCGATTTGCAAGATTCTGAGTTTCAGGTCGTGCGGGAGGGAATATTTCCTTGGATGGCGCGGCGGTGGTAAAGGAATTCGAAGAGGTTGCCTTCGTGGGGTTGCTCCCACTGGACGCGGTTGGTGGGGAAGGGTCCGAGGGTGAGTCGTTCGATGTCGGGGCTGAGGAGGAGCTGGTTGATGAAGTTCTGGTCCTCGGTGATCGCGGATACGACGAGGGTCTGGCCGATATTGGCGAGCATGTCTTTTTGCGGGATCTCGGTGATGCTGGCGTAGGGGAACATGAACTCGGTGTTGGCGAGTGGATGCTCCGGGTCGGTGCAGGAGACGAGGGTGGGGTTGAGGTAGGTTTGCTCGAAAGCTTCGATCTTGCGTTCGCCGTCGCGGTGTCTGGCGGTGAGGTCTTCGGCGCCGGGCTCCTTGAGCTGGGCGGTGATGAGATCGTCGATCCCGTCGGCCATGGCCGGATTGGCGAAGCCGCAGATTAGGGCGTGGTCGTCGTCGCGGGCGAGTGGCTTGATCTCGGCGAGCTTCATGGCAATGGCGTCGGCGAGTTCGTCGCGGTGGGAGGGGACGAGTATGGCGGAGGTGTTGATGCAGGAGCGGCCGCCGTTGGCGGAGATGGATTGGACGATGACGTCGAGGAACTCGGGCCAGCGGGCGATCATGTCATCGCCGATGAGGATCTTCGAGCGGCCGGTGCCGTGGACGGAGATACTGGGAAAGGCGGCGTATTTCCTGAGGGTGGTGTCATTGCCGAAGGCGATGCCACGGCCACAACAGGTTAGAATCGTGTCGCCGCCTTCGTGGGTGGTCGGATAGAAACCGAAAGCCTCTTTCGGGAAGCCGGCCTGGATCATCGCCTGGACGATGCGCAGCGGGGTGAAGGGATCCTCGCGGCCGGGCTTGAGTAAGACCGGGATTTTCATCACCGGGGCGGGAATCCACAGCGAGTTGACGGCTGGAGCGTTGCTGGGGAGAGAGACCCCGAGGCTGCTGGCGGCGGGGTAGTAGTTGACGGCGAGGTCGGTCAGATTCGTTAGTCCACGGTCGAAAATTTCGAGTGGCAGGTTGCGGGTGAGACCGTTGATCACGGTGCGGACCTGCGACATTGCCGCGTGGATTTTGGCCATGTTCATGCGCACGAGGGTGTGCGGCAGGCGGGTGAGTGCGGAGAGGGATTCGATGTAGTCCTGCGGGGATTGGATCGCGTCTCCGATTGGTAGGTCAGCGTGGAGAAAAAGCTCGGCGGCTTGCTCGCAGTAGGACGCCAGGGTGTCGGTGGGGATCGCGTCGAGCGCAGCCTTGGACTCGGCAATGCGCAGCAAGTCTCGGCGGATCAGGCCGGGGTTGGCGGTGTGAGTGACCAGTGTTTCGCCGCCGCCGAGATCGAGTTCGACCTGGTCGTAGCTCTCGTATTCGCGGCCGAGGCGGAGGATGGGGATGTTCATGGGGAAAGTGCCGAGTGATCAGTGATCGGTGATCAGTGGAAGAATGAATAGGCTTTGGAAAAGACTAATGGGAAGTTGCTGGCTTATCGTGATGATCAGGAATTCGCACGATTTAGTAGACCCCTTCGATCACGGTTGTCGATCCGCTTTGGAACGGGCGGACGTCACCGACGCCGTCCCATGCGAATTCATCACAGGGCTTGCGGCGGATGGCTTCGTCACGTTCGAGGAAGCGGGGCATGAAAAATTCCTTGGTCATGGTGGATAATTCCACGCGGCCATACTCATCGTAGTCCATGAGTTGGTCGGTGTCGTCCGGATTTACGATGCGTAGCACGGCGCGCGGCTGCGGGGCGTGGTAAGTTAGGCTGTATTCGCCCGGTCCGCGTTTTTTGCTGATCGCCAGCCCCATGAGGGTATTGCCGTAGGTCGGCGCGAAGTTGACTTTGCCCTCCAGCACTTCCTCTTCGATGAAACGGACATACTGCGGAGTCATCGTGGTGCCTCCTGCGAAAACGCCACCGATGCCTGCATCTGCTAACGACATGCGCTCAGCGAGACTTTCGAGTAGCTTGGGCGTGGTGAAGAGGCAGCCGATGTCGCGGTGACGAATGATCGTGGCGGCCTGGTCGATGACGTGCTCTTGGTAGAGCTTGGCCATGCGCATTTCGCCCATGCCGATCAGGCGCTTTACCCAGCGTGGGTCGAGATCGATGAAATAGCAGGCACCGCCACGGATATTGGCGAGGTGCTCGATGGCCATGCGGAGACGTCGCGGGCCGGTCGGGCCGACCATCAGCCAGTTCGCCCCAGCGGGGAAGAAGTCCGGTCCGTAGTGGTCGGAGAATTCGGTGTAGTCGGTTTTGTAGTCTTCCCAGCCGATGCGTTGTTTCGGCATCCCGGTGGTGCCGCCGGTTTCAAAGACATTGTAGGGGCGGTCACCAAATGCTTTGGGGATGAATCGTGCGGGGTCTTCCTTGCGCAGGATTTCGTCGTCGAAATGCTCAAATTTCAGGATGTCTGCGAAGCAGTGGATATCGGTCAGCGGGTTAAAATCGAGCGACTTCGCCTTTTCCAGCCAGTAAGGGCATCCGGTTTCAGGAGAAAAGTGCCACTGGACCATCTCGCGGGTGTGGGCGTCGAGTGCTTCGGCGGCTGCTTCTGGTGTGCTTGGATTGGACGACATGAGATTGAATTGAAAGAACTACGAAATAGCCGGCTGGCAAGTGCTTTGGCTTAGCTCGGGAAAAATTTTGCGATGGTCTGCTTGCTTGGGGGCTTGGTAACGAGTGAGACGACGATCATAGCCACGGCACCAGCGAGCCAGCAGTAGGCGACGGGCATGACGCCATTGACCGTGTATTCACCGCCATAGCCGGACTGTTTGAAGAAGTAGAACCAAGTCACCGTGGTGGCGATCACGCTGGCGTAAGCTCCCGGCAATGTTGCCCGTTTCCAGTAAAGCGCGGCAATGACGAGAGGAGTGAGTGCGGCGAAACCTGAGAAACACCAGATCGCGAGGTCGAAGACGTTTTGCTTAAAGAGGACGAGGGAAAGGATGTAGGTGAGCGTCACGATGCCGACGATAAAGAGCCGGGCCATCAGGATGACCTGCTTGTCGGTGAATCGGTTCTTCTTCCCGCCGTGGAGGACGATGTCATTGGTGAACATGGTGCCGAGGCAGAGGAACTGGGAATCCAGCGAGGACATGATGGCTGCCAAGATGCCTGCGGTAACCATGCCGACGATGATGGGACTGCTAATCAGCTTGCCGACCATCATGGCGAGCACTGCGCCTGGGGTAGCATCTGGTGGGAGAATTCCTGTCGCCCATATTCCGATTAGCACACAGGGCACCCACACGATCATGATACAGATGGGGTGTGCGATGACGGTGAGTTTGAAGGCCTTTGCGCTGCGTGCAGTGAGCCAGTGCTGGAAGAGGTGCGGGAACATCCCGACACTCAAAGGGATGAACATATAGGTCAGAAAGGTGATGGCAGAGACACCTGCGTGGTCGCTCTCCGTGCGGACGAGGTGGCTGGCTTTCGCTTGCTCAATGGCAGCACCGACTCCGCCGAGTTTGTTGGAAATCAGAGTGAAGGCGAGAATCCCCATCGCCATGAAAACGATTGTCTGGAAGGTGTTTGCCCACGCTGCTGCCCGCGAACCTCCTGCGAAAACGTAGCAAAGAACCACCAGGCAGATAACGGCACCGGTTAGCTCTGGAGGAATCGCGCCTCCGGTAGACTCGAAGAATTCCGGGAACATTCCGGGATTCGGGCCTTTGGGTCCGGTCAGTCCCATCATGGTCTTGCTTGCACCAATCACCCCGATCAGGAGATAGGGAATGACGAGGAGGACAAGAATGGGGAAGAGCAGGTAGCCGAACGCGTTGGAATCAAAGCGACCTCTGAAAAACTGGATCTGGGTCACGTAGCCGTGGCGCTTGCCGATGGCCCATAGGCGGATGCCGATCACCAGGAAACAGGCGGCGTGGATAAGTCCCGAGGAAGAGGCCATCAGGCCGTAGGTGCCAATGCCTAGTTGGAAAGCCTTTCCGGTAGAACCGACCAAAGCAAAGGCAGTCATGGTGGTGCCGAAGACCGACATGAGCAGCATGAAGGGGCCGATGGAGCGACTGGCGACAAAGTAGTCTGCGCTCGTTCCGCGAGAGAACCTGCTGGAGAAGAGTGCGAAGGCGAGCAATGCGCCCAGGTAGATGGCAATAACGATGATCGGAGTCATATCGGATGGGCTTTAAAATCAATTATTGTTGGTGGCGGCATCATCCGTCTCGTCGGCCCATTCCTCCAGCCGTGTCGGCCATGCGAATTTCATCACGATGGCCCAGAATGAGGCAGCGACGATGGAATAACCCGCGTGATAGGCGAGCCCGATCGGCATGAAGCCAAATACGAGGTCAGCATTATCCCAGTTCCAGACATCCTGATGCAAGATGGCGAGGACAATGAAGACGACAATAGCAATCAGGACAGCGGGTTTCATAATGTTTGGAGTGCGGTGGCAGTGCCCCTTAGGGGCGGCGGCACGAATTTGTGGGAATCACTTTTTCCCGATCGCATACAGGTGAGTCATCGTGGCGATGTAGAGGACATCGTTCGCGACAACTGGGCTGCTGTAGATCGGTGCGTCGAATTCGTAGATACCGAGCTCTTTTTTGGTCGTGCCGGTAGCGAGCACGTGGACTTCGCCGTCTTCCGTTGGCAGGAAGACCTTGCCGTCGGCGACGAGAGTGGAACCCCAAATACGGGAGAAGGTCTCATGCTTCCAGTGGTGTTTTCCGGTCTTGGCGTCGAGGCAGTGAAGGTCGCCATCATACTCGGCCATGTAGATCAGTCCGTCGTGAATGCTCGGAGTGGAGATCGAGCGACCGATGTCTTTGTAAGTCCAGACGATCTTGCCTTTGGAATCGAGGCAGCTGAGCATGCCGAGGCCGTCGCCGTGCTCTGGATCCTGGCCGATGATCGTGTAAACGTGGTTGTCCGAGACAATCGTAGTGCCGATGATTTCGCTTGGCCCCTTGTAGGTCGCATACTTGATGGGCTGGTCACCCTTATTGCGATACTCGGCTGGGTTTGCATCGTAACGCCATGCTTCCTTGAGGATTTCAAAGCCTTCGTCCTTATCCATCACTGGCTTTGGCTCAAAGGTGTATGCGAAGCCATCGCCGCCGCCCCAGATGATGCGGTCTTTTTCGTCCAGCTTGCCATAGGCAGGGGAGGACCATGATGCGTGCAGCACACGCTCGGAAACACCCGAGATTTCTTCGCCAATGAGCGTGCCCTTGTTGGCATCGATCGCGACGAGGGAAGGTGCTAGAGGAGCAGGGATGTTCTTATGCGACCAGTCCACTCCGTTAGAAGTGGCGGTGTAGAGGATGCCATCGACGACCATGGGCGAGCAGGAGGAAACGTTGTGTGGGAACACGCCGAGTTTTTCGCGCATGTCATAGATCCAGAGGATGTCAGCGTGTTGCTTGGTTACCTCGACAGGCTCGCCGCCCTTGGGCGTCATGTATTTGCCCTCGTCCTTGAAGGGTCCGTCGTTTCCGTTGGCTTGGCCTGCGGTATCGAGACAGAGGATTTCGCCACGGTTTGTGATGACCCATGCCTTGTCCCCGACGATGCAGGCTGAGGAGCATAGTCCCACGTATTCCCAGTCGCTGACCTTGCCTGCCCCCAGCTTTGGAATGATGAGCTGCCAGAGGAAGTCACCGGTCTTTTCGTCGAATACCATCAACACACCACGGTCGCCTTCCTGCTTTTTGGCACGTGGTGATTCGTTGTTGGTGCCTACATAAACGCGACCATCCGCGACGGTGGTATTGCCGTAGGTTTGCGAGCCGAGCTTTGCAGCCCAGAGGATGTTTTTTGCCGTCTTCAGGTCGACTTGTTCCGTTTCTGAATCGATCTCACCGGCGGTGATTTCAGCAGGCAGGTTCTTGGCGTTGCCGACCATGTTACGGGAAGGATCTTTGCCCCACATTGGCCAATCTTCGGCGAGCAGAGCGGGGCTGAGGGCGATGAGAAGGAGTGCTGTTTTCATGGATCTTGTAGGTTAGCGCGATTGATCGCGAGTTGACGCAGATGTTTGATGATGAGTGAGGAGCAAGGGCAGGCTCACTTCGTGGCTTCGAGCTTGATGTTGTCGATGTAAACGCGTTTCTGAGATTGGGGCGAGAAGGCGAAGACGCCGGGGGCTCCGTGAGGGTGGCAGTATTTTACGGGGACGGTGATGGACCAGTCGGCGGGTTGGTCTTCACCGCGAGGCCAGGCTTTGGCGAAGACTGTGCCAGTGCCGTCGGCGTTACGCTTCACTTGGGTTGTTAGGGAGTACCAGGTGTTCGGCTTGATCTTAAATTTGACCGACTGGTTGACGCGCTCGTAGTTCGAAGAGACTTCGAGAATCTGGGAGTTGCCGACCAGGGTGATGAGGTAGCGTTGGTTGACGAGGCCGATGCTGGACATGATGCGGCGGTTGCCGTCGGTCATGACATCGGCGGATAGGGTGTAGTCCTTTTCGTCGACGTGGCCGAAGAAGTTCATGGTCCGCTGGAATAGCACATTGTCGAGGCGGTTGGCGATGACCTTGGAGCCGTCCTTTTCGAGCACGTGCCATTTGATGCGGGCTCCGAGCCATGGGAGCGGCGGGAAGTTGACTTTTTCGCCGTCGGCGGAGTCCATCTTGAGCTCGACGTCTTCGAAGTCGGCGCGGTAGCCAGAACCGGCGACGACGCGGCCGCGTGTGGTGGCGGAGAGATCGCCGACGGTGGCTTTGAAGGCGCCGGCGGAGAGTTTGGCGTCAGGTCCGGCGGTGAGGGTGGAGCCCTCGAAGGTGGCGTCGACCTTGGCTTTCACTCTGGCGGTGGGGGGGATGAAAGCCTCCCAGGATTCAGGGCTGACTTCCTTGATCCTTTGACCTTTGGCATCGAGGCCGAAGACTTTGAACGACTGGCTGCCTCCGGCGCGCAGGGCGAACTCGGCGGGGACGATTTGGAGCGACGAGATCAGCTTCGATACGGCCTGGTTTTTTTCCACTTGGCGGACAAGAATTTCCGCGCTCCCCTCTGTTCCCCAGCAGTGGAGTTTGGTTTTGGTGAAGAGGTAGATTTTTCCTCCCCAGATGGCGGGGGCACCGAGGCAGGCTTCGCCGGTTTTTATTTTAGCGAGTTGTTTGGCTCCGGTTTCTTCCGGGTCGAGGACGTAGAATTCGCCGTCGAACATGGGGACGTAGAGTTTGCCGTCGCCGTAGGTCGGGGAGGCGTGGATCTGGTCGGGGGCGAGTTTTTCCTTCCATTGGGTCTTGCCGCTTTCGGCATCGACGCAAACGAGTTCGCCGGTGGAGATGGTGGTGAAGAGCTTGCCTTCAGCGAGGACGGGCGAGGAGGTGAAGGCGACGTGGTCGTCGTTCTTCCAAGCGACGGAAGACTCATCGAGGACGAGTTGTTCGGCGGGGTATTGCTTGGGAAGATTGAGGCAGATGAGGCGGCCTTTGGATGATTGGCCGGGGTTTTCCTTGCCGTGAATGGCGATGAGTTGGTCGCCATTGAGGAGGATCTGGGAGTTCACGCCGCCGTTGGAAAGCTGGTAGCGCCAGAGTGGCTTGCCGGTATTGGCATCGACGCAGACGACGTTGCCGCAGCCGACGCCGGCGTAGAAGACGTCGTGGCCGTCGAGCTTGCCGAAGACCGGCATGGAGAAGGAGGAATCGACCGGGCGGATGCCGGGGGAGGAGTACCAGACGAGTTCGCCGGTGACTTTGTCGAAGGCGTAGAAGCGGTCTCTTGCCGGGCCGGTGAGTCCCCAGTTGGCGGTGACGCAGTGAAAGATGACGAGGTGATTGAAGACGGCGGGTGCGCCGGAGCGACCGTTCGGGAAGGTGAGGCGGCTGAGTTCTTCCATCAGGGAGATTTCCCAAATCTGCTCACCATCGCGGGTGAAGGCGACGCAGCGGCCGTTGGAGAGTTGGAGGTAAACGTTGCCGGTTTCGGGGTCGATGGTCGGAGCTCCGACGGCGTAGCGGTTGTAGACGACGTCGGAGATGTAGTCGGAAAAGCGCTTTTCCCAGATGAGTTTGCCGGTGTTGGCGTCGAGGCAGATGAGGGCTTCCTGGGTGTCTTCGCCTTTTTCACCGTAGAACCCAAAGGCGTAGAGGCGGCCGTCGGCGATGGTCGGGGTGCCGGCGCCTTGGACGTCGAAAGTCCAGAGTTCGTTGCCGATTTTCAGGTCGGAGGGGAGCTCTTTTTCAAGCGAGGCACCGGTTTGGAGCGGTCCACGCCAGTTGAGCCAGCCGGTGGTTTCGCCAGTGAGATGGGGTGTGAGGGCGAGGGTGGCAATCGCGGTGAGGGTGAGAAGAGGTTTCATAGATCTCGAATGAGTAGGAGGTATTTGTACCGCTAATTGAAGAAGGTGCAAAGTTTACGATGGTGCCGGGATGAAGGGGGTTCAAACCCCATCTCGATATTTAGAAGGTGGTACTGACTCGGATTCCGAACTGCTGGGGGTCGCCGGGGGATCCGGCGGCGATTTGTGGGTTGATGAAGGTATAGTAGCCTTTGTCGAGCAGGTTGGTGCCGTAGAGGGCTACGCTGAAATTCTCGGCCATGTATCCGATTTCGGCGTCGGCGGTGATGTAGGCGTCTTGGGTGAAGGCCGAGGTATTGGCGGAATCGAAGCGGGTCGGGCCGACGACCCGTCCAGCGGCGCTGACGTAGAAGCCGGACTCGAATTCATACCTGACGCCAAGGCTGCCGCTGTATTCTGGAACGAAAGGAACCTCGTTGCCATTGTAGGTGGTGCCGGGACGGTTGGGGTCGCGGAAGCTGTCAAACTCGGTATTGGTGTAGCCGAAGGCGCCGCGGATGGTGAGACGGTCGATGGGTGCCCAGGCGAGGTCGGCCTCGATGCCACGAGAAGTGACTTCGTCGGCATTCAGGATGAAGAAATCGGTGGTGGCCAAGGCTCCCTGGTTGACTTGGTAGTCGTCGATCTGGTCCCAGTAGGCGCGTAGGCCGACCCGGACGTTGTGGTCTTCAGAGAAGAAGTCGACACCGATCTCGTTCGACCAGTTTTCCTCGCGGTCGTAAGTGGGGTTGTTGGCAGCATCCACAAATGCGGAGTAGCCGCCGGGCTTGATGCCAAGCGATGATCGGGCGAAGAGGTTGACTGATTCAGTGGCTTGATAGGTGAGTCCGAGCGTAGGAGAGACGAAAACCTCATCCTGTGAACCGCGGACCACGTTTGTGGTGGCCGCGAGATTGTCCGCTTTGAGGCGGTTGATTTCTGATCTGTAGTAGTCGAACCGAAGTCCGGCATCGAAGTCGAGGCAGTCGCTGAGGGCGAAGGTGGAGTTGGCGAAGGCGGCGAGGTTGAGTTGCTCGACAGAGAAGGTGGTCGTTTCATCAAGAACAGGGATGAAAACGCCTGGAAATCCGGGATTGAATGGCCCCAGAGTTGAACGTGTGGTGTTGCCTGAGTTATCGGTCCATAATTGGAAAAGTCCGGCCTGCCAAGTGAAGGGACGATCGCCATTGGAGGTGAATCGTATCTCGTTAGAAATGAGATCCTGATTTTGATCGATCGACGAGCGTGCGTCCACGGGGATCGGGAGGCCTCCAGCGAAAGCGGGCGAAGGCGTGAAGCGATTTGCGAGATCGAGATCCACGGTCGAGGGACTCAGATCCCAAGTCTGGAAGCTGGAAATGGTTTCGATCTTCCCCCAATCGAGATTCTTTCGTGAGTGAAGTGAGATTTGGTAGCGTTCGAGATTGGTCACGCCGGGATTATCGGAAAGAACAGTGAAACGGTCGGCGGAGTCGAGGCGGGTCAGACGCTGGGAGCCGTCGTTGACGTGCTCGGCGTAGAAACGGAGGCTCAGTTCGAAATCGTCGCTGGGGTTCCAGTAGAGTTTGAGCAGGCCGCCGGTGGTCTCTCGGTCGTCGGTTTTGGTGCCGAGGGTGGCGTTTCTGATGAATCCATCTCGCTGATCATGAAAAAGCTGTAGCGTGTAGGAAAGATTGCCGCCGAGCGGG